>NZ_JBFTMD010000029.1:0-57679 GCF_056396785.1 Bacillus sp. 05T21
GCCTTGTAGTATTCCAATTCTTCTTCCATACTATCGAACTTCGTACGAGGACGACCTTTTAAGAGGTTTTTTAAGCCGTTATTACCACCATTTTGCCCCCGCAAGTCTGAAATATCACCTGTTTTTTGATATTTCCGGACCCAATTCATTAACTGTGTTCTACTTCTAAGCTTATATTTCTTCGCTATAGCTGATTGGCTACCCTCACCATTTAAATAACTTTTTACAACTTGTATCTTTAATTTATCTGAATAAGTTTGAAATTTATCCCTTTTTTAACCATAATAAAATCCCCTCCAAGTAAAAGTGTAACATCCATGTGTATTCATGGTCTTTTTACACTGTCTACCTTAAGGGGATAATATCAAGGATAAGTTAACCCTTTTCCAGCTTCTTTATAAGTATCATTCCAAAGAGCAAGAAAATGGTTAAATACAAAGCGACTGCAACCGATTGTTTTAGCAATTAATATTTCTTGTTTCTTATTCGGGTAGATACGAAATTTATATGCTTTATTTACTAACATAGGTTGCACCTCACTTTTTCATTGTATATCTACAGTATACAAAAAAACGTAGTCTTACGCCTACTGACATTCATCTCCTACCTAAAATTGGTGTTTCACACCTTCACATTTTTTGAAGAAGGAGTCTTCTGTCAGAAAACGATAAAAAACCGAACCAATGATACAGTTCATTTTCTACCATGCTAATCCTGATAATGCTTCATTAACATTTTCTTCAATTTTTTGGTGATAAGCTTTTTTTACATCTGTAATCATAGCTTCATAACCTTGTTTGAATCGATAGATGAAACAAAGACAAAGCATTATGAGGTGCTAGAGGCATTTGATTTGAATTACACAATTCATAAGTATTATTGGCACAGTGATTACAAAGGACTCATTCAGTACTTTTATATAAGAACAGACGACGATACAATTATTGATTTGTGTATCTCTGAATTTCCGGAAGTATTTGCGATACACAAGGGGCTTAATAGCAATGCAATTAAAAATATATTTAAAGGGAATTTGTAGCGAAGTATACAATCAAATAAATGGGGGAATTTAAAATGAAAATTGCTGTATCGGAAGGGAAAGCGTTAAAAAGAGAAACAAGCCTGAAATTATTACGTTATGCGATGCTGGAAAGCAAGTATAAGTACGCAAAATAAAAGCTCTTCATTTGTAAAAGCAAACAAAGAGCAAAGTCATGAGTGACCGTCTGGGAAAGAAATTGGCACATTTCTTTCCTCTTTATTTTAACATATAAAAAAATGTAGAGAAAAGGGGCATGTAGAATGGAAGAAGGTCGTATTTCCTTTCAGCAAAGGTTTAAAGAAATTCTTGTTATGTTCGTCAGTTTTTGGATCATTATGTTTCTCATGTATGGTGAAAGCCTGCTACAATAGAACTAAGTCAAATATGAAATACCCTTAGGCAGCTCTCATAGGTATAAGATCTATGGGGGCTTTTTCATTACAATACAAAATAATTTCACGTACCGTAATGATTACTAAAAACAACACCCTACATCAATAGTCTACATTTATTTTTATGCCGAATTTATCTGCTAAGTGGATCATGTATTATTTGTTTTAGATATTACCTCATGTTAAATGGACTTTTTATCTATATTTTGGATAGATTTCTTGCGAAATATGTCCCTAAAGCAGTATTTTAATTTAAACGTGATAAGATAGTTATATATGCATTCAGATGGTAAAAGGGGATGAGTGCTGGTTAAAAACCATATAAAAGTAAATGGAAAACTCCTTCAAACAAATAAAAAGTGGTCACATCTCAAGCAAATGTGGATTTGAAATAAAGTTTAATCGTTTATAACAAAGTTTAACCTTTTTATCCCTAATGTGCTAATATAGTGATAAAAAGGAGGGAAAAGGAAAGAAAAGGAATACATCTCCATATCTGCTTTCAATATTTGGATTGTTTTTTTCAGTTAGGCACGGTTTATTAATATTTTTAGCATATTGGAAAGATGAAGTAATTTTGTCAAATAACCTAATTTTATTTGCAATAGGAGTATTATTATTAATTGTTTCAATGTTTTTTAATAAGCAACGTAGTAAAGCAAAACAAGTATAAATTTATTTAGAATCTAAAAACCTACTTGTTTAAAGGAAAGGAAACAGGGGTAAAGGATTTGTCATCTACCTTATTCAATGTTTTATAATTACAGTTCTTCTTACTTGTTTTTTTATAAAAAATCCAGTTTCAAATCATATTGGAAATAAAAGTAAGTCTATGACCTGTTTTTACACGTATCTCGGCTGTACCCCAGCATGATATAAAATATAGGGATTTGGTTATTTCGTTTTATCATGAAAAAATGATGGAGGAAATTCTGGAGTATCTTGTTAAAATGTAATTGCCTTTCAATAATGATCTTTTCTATGTGTTTTTTTGTTTTACTTAAATGTAAATGACACTATTGTTTCATCTATCAGCGAAAAATACATAGGTTCTGGTGCAAAATTATTCTATAAAGTGATTATTATCCACCACCACATAGTAACAACTCCTCTCATTGCTTATTAAAAAATAATAATAAGAGAAAGGTAATTTTTTTGAATGTGTAGCGTAATAAGTGATTTTTATAAAAATACGACACATATTAGTCGGATAAGAATCATTCGGAAGGGCGAGATGTTTTATGGAGATCGGAGAACTTATTGATTATACGAGAAAACAAAAGGGACTAACTATTAAAGATGTTTGTGGTGATTTTGTTAGTAGATCTGTTTACAACAGATTTGTAAATAATCGTGCAGATACTAGTGTCACAAATCTAACTTATATGCTTTCTAGAATTAATGTATACTTTGATGAATTAAAAGCTTTTGATTACCCAAAGGATGTAAATGTAATCAGTCAGATTATGGGTGAAATAAGAAATGCTTTTATGAAGAAAGATGTAGAAGAGTTAATAAGACTAGAAAGTCTTTGTAATCTAGTTAAAGGGCGAGATGGAATTAAGTATGAACATCTTTCGAGTTTATGTCAGTTGCTCATTGCTAGATTAAAAAATGAAACTCTTGAAACAAGAGAAACTAAAATTTATCAATATTTAATAAACATGCAGACATGGACTCGCTATGAACTAGTTTTATTCAACAACTGTATGTTTGCATTTACGCCTGAATTTATAGAAATCACCCTTGAAAAAGCACTTTTGGGAATCAATCATTACAAAGAATTTAGAGATGGAAAAAGTGAATGCTTTAGGATGTTAACAAATGCAATTATTTTCTTTATCCAGCACGATAGGATGAACCTTATATGGAAATATATGGATAAAATAAATTCATTTTCACTCGAAGAAGAAATGTTTTTTGAAAAAAACCTAAAATTGGTGATTAATGGTATTTGGGAGTGTTTGAGAGGAAATAAAGAAGGTGAAGAAATGCTAAAAAAGGCACAGTTGGTCTGTAAATATATAGGTGCCGATAATTATTACAAGATGAATGAAGAATTAATTGAATTTATAAAACAGAAGTACGAAATTAAAATTTCTACATAAGGTTTATATTTTTGGGGAGGTTGTAATTATTAAATTATGACCTTCCTTTTTCTATTTTCTATTTCATTTATTTTTTTATGTTTATAATATTGCTCCTTCTTTCGGTGTGTCATATAAGACACGTGTGTATATAATGAGAGGCAAAGAAAGAAGCTCGCTTGCTCCAAGATTTAAAATAATTTTGAATTATATTATATTATCCGTAAGGATAGTTAGAAAACAAGGAGATGATATTATGGCAGGAGCTATTACGGTCACACCCGAACAACTGAAATCTCAGGCGAAAATATATCAAACGGCCTCTTCACAAATTGAAGACGCTATTCGCAAAGTGAATTCTATGAATTCAACGATTGCCCAAGAATGGCAGGGGGAAGCTTTTCGAGCTTACTTGGAGCAATACAAACAGCTTGAAGGTAATGTGAAACAAATGGAAAATTTATTACAAAGTATTCATATGCAGTTGACCAAATATGCAGATACAGTCGCAGACCGTGACCGTCAGGATGCAGGTTCGTTTGGCTTAAATTAAGTGTTTAAAAAAGGGGTCAGTGCAACTCATTGTGCTGACACCTTTTTTAATTTATCTGAAAGGAAGAAATGTATTTTGATAAAAAAATATCAGAGTTATTTTCCATTACTCATCATTATACTTGGTGGATTATTTCTTATTTTGACTTTCACTTATTTTGGTTTTAAAGATGATAATGTGTACCGGTCTACAAATCAAAAAGTATCCAAGGTTCAATATGTTCTAGTGAATGAAGATAAAGGGGCTGTTTTTGAGGGGAGGAAGTATGAACTAGGTGCAGACTTTGTTACTCTGATTAATCAAGATTCCAAAAATAGTTGGCAGACGGTCAGTAGGAATATTGCTAATGCAGGAATTGAGAATGGTCAATTTGATGCAGAAATTATTATTCCTCAAGATTTCTCTGAACGTCTTTTGTCCCTTCAAAGTATAGCACCAGAACAGGCGACCATTAATTATCGTGTACGTAAAGGGCAAAATGAGATATCCAATCAAGCCGTTCAAACACAAGTAAATGATATTTTGAAAAATTTCAATCAACGAGTTGTACAGATGTATTTCTCAAGTATTGTAGGAAATTTATCAGAAGCCCAACTAAATGTTAATAAAATTGTTGGAGCAGAAACTGATGCTAAGAAATATCTGATGACAAATATTCAAGATCCATTTAAGGAGTTGTCGGGAGGATTTAATAATTTATCAAATGTTTCGAGTATTCTTGATGAAGATAATAAAGGTTTTCTCTCGGAACAACAAGCATTTGTATCATCCGTAAAAACTCTAATGGATGATAATAATAAGAGCTTAGAAGCAGGCAGTACCTCGACAAAAGAAGCCAAAAAATCAGTTAACGAAAATATCGATAAAACAAATGAAAAGTTAAAAGATTCCTTAAAGCAATTTGAGGATCAATTTAACCTACAAAAAAAGCAATTTGAGGATCAATTTAACCTACAGAAAACGCAATTAGAAAACCAACGGCAATCTGATTTATCGGGATATAAAGCAAAATATGATGGTTTGAACCAATCAATGTTTAAACAACTAGGAAACTTTTATACATCGGCAGCAGGTGAAGTGAATTCATCTGGGGTTTATACGGAATTCTTGCTAAATGCCAAGCTATTTCAAGAAACACAAACTGCTCGAATTGATGAACTAAATGATGAAATTAAGCAATTGCAATCGCAAGTTGAAACTCTTACTGATTTAAGAAAACAGATTGCACAAACTTATTATGGAAGTGCAGAAAAAAATCCGGATACAGCTTCTGAGGAGGATATTAAACAGGCGATTGTGAAACTAATGGCTGATTCAAAAGAAAATAAAGTTAATTTAGATAATCGTTATCGTCAAATGATAGAAGAAAGTCTACCACAAATTCCAGCAGACACTTTAGAAAATCTTTTACAAAAGTTAATTGCTGAGAATATTATAACTGATTCTCAATCTAAAAAATTCCAAGATGAGCTAACTATAGTTCGGCGTTATGCGAAAAATTTTGAAAAAGAAATAGGAAAGGAAGGAAACTTTTCCTATCTAGAAGGTAATTCTGAACATAACTCTATAATTCCTATAAATGGTAGGGAGGTCACTATATCTATTGATCCAACAAAAGATAATAGAATCTCTTTGAAGACAGACCATACAGAACAAGGAAGTTTAGGAATAAGAAATTTGACGGATCTTTTACCGGTGTTAAAAACAGAATTGGATCAAAAACTCAAATCATATGGGTACATTTCTGAGTGGAGTGAAGTTTCTAATCATGAATTCAGTATTTCATTGAAAAAGAACCCCACAGAACCAGAGAAACCAAAACCGCCGGTAGATCCGCCAACGGATCCAGARAAACCAAAACCGCCGGTAGATCCGCCAACGGAWCCAGARAARCCRAAACCGCCRGTAGATCCGCCAACGGATCCAGARAARCCRAAACCGCCRGTAGATCCGCTTAATATCTGACTTACCTGAGTTATTGAAACAATTTCAAATGCTTGATAGCACTGCACAGCAAATTGTTACCTTATTTGGAAATCCAGAAGATTCCATATCTATTGATAGCTATACAGATATGATTAACAAAACTGAAAATCAAGAGAAGACTCTCGAAGAGTTGGCAAACTCAAACTCTGTTTATCGTATGTATAACAATATCACAGGTGAACAAAAGATAGATGCTATTACAGAGAAAATTTATGAAGAATTTAAGAATAAAGGAAATCAACTCTATACAGATATTGAAGGCCAAATAAAAAATTTACAAGAAACAATTGGATCAACAACGGATAAAAATCATGATGGAACAAAAAATACATTATATGGAACTTTAAATCTAATGACTGAACCTCAGAAGTTTCTGAATGAAGCAGAAAAGTTAAATAATTGGTTTGTACAAGCCAATCAACAGATTAATGAAACGTATCAATCATGGAAAGAAAATGAAAAAATCCAAGAAGAATCTGTAAAAAGTGCAGAAAATCAACATCCTGCAGAAAATCAACATCCTGTAGAAAATCAACATCCTGCAGAGAACGATACAATACCAATTACTTCAGAAACAGATAGCTTAGTAAAAGAAATGGAAGATTTAGTTCAGAGTTCAAAGAGCTCGGCTGAAAGTATAGAAAAATCTGCAGCGAAAGCTCATGACATTTCTCCAAAAATTCAGGAGTTGAAAGAAAATACAGATAATGTTCAGAAAAATGCAGATACTGTTTTGAATAATTTAAATACTTCAGTCACTAAAATTCAAAAGAATACAAGTAAAAATGAAAAATACTCAGAAGAGTTTAGCAAAGTGCTTTCTAATACCAAACGAGGTGGAGCAGATAATTATAAAGTATTCAATTTTCTATCAGCCCCAATTGCTACAAAAGGAAGTTTTGAAGCTACTCGCCAAACGTCTATTATTCCTTACTATATGACGCTTGTTGGTGCTGTTCTTTCAGTGATTACCGGCATTTCCTTATGTCGTACTATTCAACGTAGAGAAATTACGAAAGATATGGTTTTTATTACACCTACAAGGGCATGGCTAAATGTTCCTAATGTTATGAAGGTAACAGGTGTCAGTCTATTTATCTCACTATTCTTTGCTGGAATAACTACTTTTAGTATTTGGAGAGTGTTTAATATCTCTTGGTTTAGTTACACGTTCCTAACTATTTTAGGTGGAACTTTATTAATAACAGGTTTTTCTCGTCAGTTTAAAAATATAACACTCTATGTTTGTGCTTCAATTTTAGGATTATATCTCATGTTAACACCATTATTAGGAATGCATACTCGTCCGGGTAGTATTGTCGATTTATTTTATCGTTTTTCACCGCTTCAAAACATAGAAAATGGTTATACAGCACTAAGCAATGCTATTCATGTTGGATGGGAAAGTTACTTGTTATTGGTAATTATTATTGTTGTGGGAATTGGTACGAATTTCATTGCTTTTCCAGGTGTGAAAAAGTCAGAGAAAGCTGAACAAAAGCAATAGCTTATGTTGTTAGGAGAAAGGATGTACGAATTTGGAAAAAATGATAAAACCAAAATTTCTCGTTTTTTCTCTTCTAATTTCTTTTTGTGTGACAAATCTTTTTACTAGTTTTAGCAGTCTAGCTTACGCTGAAGATGGAAAACTAACGATTCATAACGACGTGATTTATGAAAAAGAAAATCATAAAAATAATTATTCTGTTACAGGGATAGAAGATTTGTTTTTAAAAGACAAAAACACAAAAAATAAGGAACTTGAGAAAGAAAATAGAAAGAGTACTTCAGGTATAAAAGAAAAATTATTTCTTACCGCTGAGAGTGTAGAAAAAAAACCACAGGATACAATTACCAAGCAGCTGTTTTCTAAAGACTACCAAGCTTCTAATGAAAATGAAGCAACTGTGGAAGATACCAATTATGAAATTCCTAGATGGACCTTCTGGATACTGTTAAGCATGGGTGTGATTGGAATATTAATTTTAGGCTGGTTATTAGGTAAAAGATTTTCAAACCTATTTATACGGAAAAAGGAGTAAACAATGGCAGAAAGAACAATGATTAATATCGAACTTCATGTTAATGAGCAAATACTTGATTTAACAATACCTAATCAGGTTTCTTCTAATAGATTGAAAGAACTATTGGTTGATTCATTATCTTTAGTAAATATAGAATTGCCCACTCATTTTTCATTGGAAGTAAAAAATAAGCCAATTCATTTAGATGAAAATGTTATATTGGCGAAATATCCATTGGCGGATGGTGATCAATTAGCCGTAAAAGAAATTATAGGGAGTTTGGAGGAACACTAGAGTATGGGGGAAATGAAAAATAGTTTGATAGTTATTAAAGAGGAAACTACATCTACTTTTATTAAAGTGCACTTAACAGCTAATCAATATTCTTTGTCAGGTGTAAAGCAATTCCAGTTATTTTTAAATAAAGCACCACACTTTTTGACTGGAAAGATAGAAGTGGCGAATGAAGAAAAGGTCATTATCACTTATGAAAAAGATGAATTATCTTTTTCGCTTGAACAATATGTTAAAAAATTAGATGCATTTGATCGCCTTCTTTTAGCACAAAAAGTAAATTTCTTAAAAGAATATCTTAACCAACCAGTAACGCCATTTATCCATCCTAAAAATATCTTTATTTTTGGGGAAGAGTTGTTTATTGGTCATCGTGGCGTAATGAATACCGTTATTCCTTATCTTTCAAAAGAAGAAGTATATCTAAAACAATACAAGGCATTACTTCTTTATATTTTAAATCCAAAACTGGATTTTGAGAATCTTATTGATGGGGCCGGTGCAGTCCGAGATCCTTTTTCCGAAAAAATTCAAGAATCTTCTTCGTTTGAAGAGATAGACAAGTTACTAATGGAAACAGTTGCGATTCAAAAGGAAAAAAGAAATGCTACAAGTATACTGGTGAAAAGTAGAAATCACACTGTTTTTAAGTGGGGAACAATTATTCTTGGTCTTGCAACATTAGGTCTTTCAATAGGGGTAGGGATATATTCATTAAATATTGTACCTCAGCAAAAACGAATCATAAGTGCCGAATCAAAGTTTATTTCAAATAATTATTCAGATGTTCTAGATACTTTAAAGGAAGACAAACCAGAGAATCTTCCTAAAAGCGCACAATATGTGTTAGCAGTGAGCTCGATTCAACTAGATAGCTTGTCTAAAGAGCAGAAAGAATCTGTATTAGGGACTATCTCCCAAAAATCTAATGATAACTCATTACTTTATTGGATCTATATAGGAAAAGGAGACTTTGAAAAGGCCTTAAATATTGCTAAAAATATTGGAGATAATCAATATATTCTTCACGCCTATACAAAAGTTTATGATGTAACAAATGCAGATAACAAGATGAATGGTTCGAAGAAACAAGAATTACTTTCGAAATATAAGGAAGAGATGGAAAAGTACATGAAGTTATTGGAGGGGAAGACGGATGATCAGAAACCTAAACAATAGATTATCTAGTGAAGGTGTACCAATTGATGATCAAATTGTAAATAAAGCGTCTGTACTCTATGATATTTTTTCATTTGGTCATATATTTTCGCATCACGAACTAACAATGTCAAAGCCATCAATTAAGATTGGTAACCATGAAATTTCTTTTGATGGCACGCATTTGTTCTTAGATCAAGATCCATGGACAGGTGATATGAAGGACGGAATTCTCGCGTTACCTCATGAAAAATTAGAGGTTTTAACAACTATCAAGCCGAAAACAAATTTGGTGATTTCTTCTTCAAAGGACTCAGGAATCACCATTCCGACTAAGGCTTTTGCTCTGGTCACATTTAATGAAAAGAATGAAACTTACCAGTTAAATCTGTTTTCAAATGGGGTGTTAGTTTACTTTAATGGAGAGAAAGTAGCTCGATTAGAAAAAGTTTTGTCTGTAGGGGATCAACTTGTTATTGATGGTGTGCTTATTGAATTGAGAGAAAAACAATTTAAGTTGTGTAAGATAACCAATGAATTTTCACTAAATTCTTGGGAGATTATTAACGAGATATTTATTCCAGAATACCCAAAAAATTTCCCTGAATTTAGACGTAGTCCAAGAATTCATTTACGAGAGCCTAAAGAAGAGATAGCAATTCAACCTCCAAGAGCTGAGGAAACTGATGGGAGAAATGAATTATTGCGTACAATTGTTCCGCCATTGGCAATGGTTGTTTTAAGTGGTGCAACGAGCGTATTAAGTAATGGAAACCCTATTATGATGTTAAGCATGGGAGGAGTAAGTTTACTCACGGCAGGGTTCTCTGTTTCAAGTTATATTACGAATAAGAAAGAAGTGAAACAAAAGAATCTTAAGCGAAGTGAGTACTATGAAAAGTATCTTATTCAAAAGGAAAAAGAATTGTCGTTGCTCTCTCAAAAGCAATTTGAAGCTTTAACGTATAACTTCCCTGATATGGATTCATTGTCTTTGATGACAAAAGAATACAGTCCACGAATTTATGAAAAAACTATGACAAATGCTGATTTTATAAGTATTCGTTTGGGTCATGGAGAGATTCAAAGTAGTTATAAAGTCAGTTATCATTCAAGAGAAGAAGATGATGCTTTAAGTAAATTTGCAGAAGAAAAAATTGTTTGGCCACATCAAACGTTAAAAGATGCACCTATTGCCATCTCGATGTTAAATCAAACGTTAGGACTTGCAGGAACAAAAACAGTACTACGAATAGCTGTACAGACCATATTATTTCAGCTTTCCGTTTTACACTCTTATAGAGATGTAGAATTTGTAGCATTAGTTCCAGAAGAAGATTATCAAGATTGTTGGCATGCATGGCGTTGGTTGCCACATTTTCAAATACGGAGCTTAAATTTACGAGGAATTATTCATAATTCACAGACACGTGACATGGTTTTAAATTCGTTCTATCAGTTGTTAACAAAACGCCGGCAACAAGTCAAAGAGGCGGGCAATGAGAAAGTAACCTTTGCTCCGCATTATATGTTTACGATTTTAGACGAGAGCTGGCTCTCTGGGCATGGATTAAATGAATTTTTAGCTGAAGATATGAGTCAATACGGTGTTACGGTCATTTGGGGGAAAGACGCGTTAAACATGTTGCCAGAGACAGCAACCACAGTTATTGATTATCAAAGTAACGAATCCGCGGTATTAATTAATAATAATAATGAGTACGTGAATCAACTTTTTGTTCCCAACCATTTACCTAAAAGTTATCCAATTGAGCAAGCAATACAACGCTTAGCTAATTTAGAACATGTTGAGGTAGAGAAAAATGCGATTCCAGAATCGATTGACTTTCTAGAATTATATGATGTAAAAAATGTTGGAGAGTTAAATATTAGTACTCGTTGGCAAAAAGCAGACACTTCAAAGTCATTAGCAGTTCCCTTGGGTGTTCGAGGAAAAGATGACATTGTTTATTTAAATTTACACGAACGAGCACATGGCCCACATGGACTCGTGGCAGGTACAACTGGATCTGGTAAATCAGAAATTGTCCAAAGTTATATTTTATCTTTAGCAGTAAATTTTGCACCAGAAGACGTTGGCTTTTTACCGATTGATTTTAAGGGTGGAGGTATGGCGAATTTATTTAAGAATTTACCACATCTTTTAGGATCGATTACAAACTTAGACGGTGCAAGTTCTGCAAGAGCATTACAAAGTATTCGAGCAGAATTGCAAAAGAGACAACGGAAATTTGGTGAATTTGGTGTTAATCATATTAATGGGTATACCAAGTTGTACAAACAGGGAAAAGAAATTACTGATCCTGTAGAAAAGAAAAAATATCCATCAGAACCATTGCCGCACCTTTTCTTAATCAGTGATGAATTTGCAGAATTAAAAGCAAATGAACCAGACTTTATGGCTGAGCTAGTATCAACTGCACGTATTGGTCGTTCGTTAGGAGTTCATTTGATTTTAGCTACTCAAAAGCCAAGTGGAGTAGTGGACGACCAGATTTGGTCAAACTCACGATTCAAATTAGCATTAAAAGTAGCCGATCCAAGTGATTCAAATGAAATTATTAAAACACCTGATGCAGCAACGATTACTCAACCAGGACGAGCGTATTTACAGGTCGGAAACAATGAAATTTATGAACTGTTTCAATCTGCGTGGAGTGGAGCGTATTATAATCCAGATGCACAATATGAAGAAAAAGTAGATGAAAGAATTTGGCTAATTAATCAATTGGGTCAGCATGAATTGTTAACTACAGATTTATCTCAAGATGATGAAGTGTCCATGAAAAAGGAAGAAAAACAAACACAATTGGACGCGATTGTAGAAGCTATTGTGATTCATGCTGAAAAAACAAATGCAGTTCTTCCTGAAAAACCTTGGTTACCTCCATTACAAACAGAAATTGATAGTCCAAAGATTAATGTAGTAACTTCAGGGGATTCGAAAAGAAATCTTTCAGTTCCATTTGGTTTGATGGATATTCCATCAAGACAAGAACAAATTGACTTTTTACTTGATTTAGAAGAGTTGAGTCACCTTGCAATCTATGGATCTCCAGGCTTTGGGAAATCCACTGCATTACAAACTCTTGTAATGAATTTATCAAGAATTAACAATCCTGAACAGGTCCAGTTTAACCTATTTGATTTTGGTACGAATGGTTTACTTCCAATAAAAGATTTACCGCATGTGGTGGATATTGTTCGGTTAGAGGAAGAAGAAAAACTGATGAAGTTCCTCAAACGAATTCGCAAAGAAATTCAAAGTCGAAAAGACGCATTTACAGAGTATGGTGTCGCAAGTCTGTCTCAATATGAAGAGAAATCAGGAAAGCAGTTGCCAGGGATTGTTACCATTGTTGATGGTTTTGACTCAATTAAGGAGAGTCCTTTAGAGGAAGCTATAGAATCTGTGTTAAATCAGCTTTTACGAGAAGGAGCAAGTTTGGGACTCTATGTAGTTATGACGGTTCTTCGTACGAACAGCTTCAGAATGAGTATGGCGAGTAATATTCCATCACATATTGGGCTATTCCTTGTGGAAGAAGGTGCAATTCGAGATGTTGTAGGACGCGATGCTTTGATTTCGCAAGAAATTGTTGGACGAGCGCAAATCAAACTAGACGAGCCACATGAAGTTCAAATTTATTTACCAACTCATGGAAAAAATGATATTGATCGATTGAATAATTTAGAGCAAGAGATTGCACAGATGAATCAGCAATGGAAGGGCACACGTCCTACCAAGATTCCGATGTTATCTAAAACGATCTCTATGCATGATTTTTATACAAATCCACAGGTACAAGAGATGTTGGATAATCTACAACTACCACTTGCTCTAAGTAAAGAAACCACAAATGTCGTTGGTTTTGTACCAGAAAAACATGGTTACTTTGTGATTGGAGACGATACGCCACAGCAAACGGAATATATTGAGCGTATAATCGTTCAAAACTTTAAACATTTTGAAGGGAAAGCACAAAGAATTGTGTTTAATGGGAGCGAACGATTTGGCAGATTCAAAGAAAGCTTCGATGTGATTGTATCAGATATGGAGTACAGTACTTTTGTTAATGATCTAATGAGTGAAATTGAAGAAAGAGAGACACAAAGTGAAAATCAACCGATGTTTGTGTATATTCCAGATGCGCAAATATTTGGAGATAAAACATTTATTTCGGATGAAACATTCAATAAATACTTAAAAAATGGTTCTAAAGTAGGTGTTTATTTCATTTTCCACGGCAATCAAAAACAAATTGAGAACAGTTATGATGAATTTAATAAACGATTACGAGCAAATATTCCAGCAGGGATGATTGGAACGCGTTTAGCTGATCAAGGATTTATAAATGTGAAATCTAGTTATAGTGAACCAACAGTGGAATTAGATGAGTCTCATTTCTTTGTTGGACGAAATGCAGGACGAGTGAAATTAGTTAGTGAGTAGATCAATTTTATGAGCGATGATAAACGCAAGCAAAGGCTGCAGCAAAGCTATCAGAAGCAAGTGAAATGAATAGAAATTGGACAAGAATTACATTTTTAAAATGTAGTAAGTCGTTACTACTAGACTAATTAAAAAGAAATTAGTAGTTGCTTTGAAGATGCGTTAGTAACAGTCCTTGCAGTTAATTATTTCTATACTGATAGTTTCTTTTATTCGATGAACTCTGATGTAAAACAAAAAGATAGTCTTGATGGGGAAACTAGATTTTGAGGAGGGAAAACATTATGGCTCAAGAGGAAGATAAAGCCAAAGAAGCTGCACGAAAAGCGGATATCCATGCACGTGTTGATCGATTTAACGCAAGTTATGATAGTAAAATGGCTAGTCACAGGGCAAATGCCCAAAAGTTAGAGCGCTTAAAGGCCGCAAAGAGATCTTTACAGGGAGAACTTCATCATTTTGATTCTTATAAGAAAGAGTTTACCAATTTAGGCAGGAGTCTAACAACAAGCCAGTTTAAAGGAACACGTCGTGATAAATTCGATAAAAAATTAGAAGAAATCACAAGAGCGCTTGATGCAGATAAAGAGAAGCACAATGAAAAGCTAAACGCGATGAATAATAAAATCATTCTATTAGAAATGGATCAGTCTATAATAGGTGACGCTATTGCGAGCATTTCAGCAAGTATTAGCGGTTTGCGTGCTATGTTATAGAAAAAGGAGAAAATACCAATGGGGAAAATAGGTATAGATAAAGGGAAATTTAAAAGTGCAGTCACAAATGCAGAGAGCGCAGTTAGTCAGATAGAGAAAGTTCCCTCACCGAACATTACCAAGAATAATCTATCTCGGTTGACGGGTTTTCAAAATTTAGTAGAGAAAGCCGGAACAACTTTAGAAGCATTTAAAGGAGTATCTTCTGCTGACACAGGCAAAATGAAAGCCGTCGCGGACAAAATTGTCGATGAAGATGCTAAAATGGCGAATGTAATCCAACAAAACACAGTGAGGTTCAAATAATATGGTCGAATATAACAAACGAGAACTTTTAGAAGTTGTTTTACAAAATGACAAAACATTAGATTTAGAGATTACTGACGAACTATTACAAATGGGTAACTTGCTGGGGAATCAGCCTTCCCTTTTTCGTGAGGTTTACAAGGCGTTTCGAAATCAAGAAGATGTCTTTGAGAACAAACCAAAAATCGGTGCAAAATTCTCAGTGACATTTGATTATCCGAATGAGACAATTCGTTTTGAACGATTAGAAACGCAATTAGTCATTCCATTTTCTCAATTTTTACGTTTGATGGGTTTGATTGATGCGTGTTATAGCGAAATTTTACCGCTGGGTACCGTTGTGGAATTGGACGTAGACATGATGCCAGAAGTAATTCAAAATATGTTCAAGAATAGTGAACTCGGAGAACTCGTGATTTTAACAGGGCGCAAAGTACCGTTAAGAGAGGGATTTAACGATTATGTGGTAGATTATCTTGGTTACTTGTGGCCGTTTGGTGAAATGAGCAACACACCAGCGATTTATGTGTCCAATATGATGATTAAGCGAGTTGTTTCACCTGGGATGACGAATGAATGGGAAGAACAATTTGCTTTTACTTTCTTACGAAGTATGCAAGTAGCAAATGGCAAGTTATCCAGTGCCTTTTTACCACTAGATAAAGCGCTCGCTTTCT
Source organism: Bacillus sp. 05T21 (assembly GCF_056396785.1). Lineage (NCBI taxonomy): Bacteria > Bacillati > Bacillota > Bacilli > Caryophanales > Bacillaceae > Bacillus > Bacillus sp. 05T21. Next base: position 15,710 of record NZ_JBFTMD010000029.1, read on the forward strand.
ATGAAGCTGTTCATACTTCAACAGAAAGCGAGGCCGATTAAATGGGCTTTCAAGTAGATTTAAAGGAATTCAATGAAATACTGGCAAAACTCCAAAAAGACACCAGTAAAACCAATGAACAACTTGAACAAGCCAAAAACGCATTGAATGGCATTATCCAGGCCGATGCCATGCAGGGTGCAACAGGAAATGCGATAGTCAACGACATCAACAATAACCAAAATACAGTTGTGATTGGGTTGAAAAATACCAATGAATTACTCATTGCGGAAATGTCGACAACTTTACAAGATTTTCAGTCAACAACGGGAGAAAGTGATGAGAATGCGGTTATTCTAGAAGATGCATTGCTTCAAGCGCAGAACAAACTTTCCAATCTTCAACCCAAGAAACATGAAATGGATAGTCGCATCTCTAATATTTACAACAGCGTAAGTGATTTGATTTCACTGAGTATGCCGAACAGCCAGTTTGATGAAAAACTGGTTGCAGCCAGCAAAGAACTAGAGGATACGATTCAAAAAGTACAGCAATTTGAAAGCAAAAAAGAAAAAAGCGATGCGGAAAACATCCTCAATGCCTTAAACAACCAAGTTCAAATTGCAGGGAAGATGGGTAGTTTATCTTATACTGATCCGCATCTGCAAGCTTTCTTTGCGCTAGATGATTTGGCAAAAGGCATTCATGAAATGGATACACAAATCACGAAGGCGAAAAAAGAAGCGCAACTGCAAGCTGAAAGAGAAATGAAGAAAAAGCAAGAGGAATGGGCGGACAATCATCCAGTGGAGGCTTGGCTTCAAAACTTTTCCAAGAGTGCTGGTGAGAAATGGGATGTATTGAGAAAAGGCACAGAATGGGTAGGGGAGAACATTCCTTTCCTGAAAGGACTTGCTGATGATGCCTTGGTGTTGGAAGGTTTTTTAGGGGCGGCAGGTTCCGCTATTAGTGGGATTGCGATAGGTGCGACGAAATTAGTTCACCTAGCCTGGGAGCTTGGTGAGTGGGGCTTTAACTCGATACGTGGCGTAGAAACAGAACAATGGAAACTGGACGATATATATGGAGCAGGTAATACGATAAAAAGTCTTGGACAAGCCATCATCAGCTGGCAAGATTATCCTAAGTATGGTAAGGCACTAGTTAACTCCGTAAAAGGTTATGTAGAAAAAGCATTGACCGATCCTTATGCTCTTGGTGGCGCGATATTTGATATTGGCAGTTGTTTTGTCGGCGTTGGTGAAGTAACCGCCGCAGTGAAAGGAACAGCTGCATTCGGAAAATTCGCAGAGGGTACAAAAGTCTTTCAGGTAGCCGCGAAAAATAGTAAAATAGTTGGTAAGTTGGAAGAAGTAACTGCATTAATGAATAAGTTGCCGGATAGTATCGTGGAGAAGATTAAAAATATTGAGATCCCGAATTTATTCCCTGAACCTGTGCTAGCAGGTGGAGGGAATATAGGAGAAAGAAAGACACTTGGAGAGTTATTTTCTGCTGGAACTGAGGGTACGGTAAATAGGACAGTAAATAGGACAGTAAATGGTACTGATGGAGCAAGTGGCGTTAAAACATTAGTTGGAGCAGGAGAACATTTTACAAACGGAAGAAAAAATAGATTAAAGCCTGATATTAGGTATAAAACAGGAGAGTTTGACTATTTTTATGAAACCGATAGTCTTGGAAGAATTGAAAAATTTGAAACAGATAAGCTACAATTAACTGAAAGAGAGAAGAGATTATCACATAGTAAAAATACACTAGGAAAAGTAAAGGGAGAAGATAATGCGGGGCACGTAGCAGGTGATAGATTTGGTGGTTCACCTAAACTTGATAATTTAGTTTCTCAATTAGAGAAAGTTAACAAAAGTATATATAAGAGAATAGAAAATCAATGGGCAACAGCGTTAGAAGAAGGGAAGCATGTCAAAGTAAATGTTGAAATTAAATATGATGGAGTTAATTTACGACCATCAGAATTTAATATACAATACGAAATAGATGGAAAATATTTTGAGCGTGATATTTTAAATTCAAAAGGAGATTATGATGAATAAAGTATTTGAAGATTATTTTAGTGAATTACAGGCAGATATGGTTTCTATATGTTTAGAATACGTAGAGGATAGAGCAAATAAAATATATATTTATTGCTCTTTTGAAGATAATGTTATAGCAAGTGACTATTTCTATAATATAAATGGAGAAATAGTAGAGCGCCATAAAATAAATGACATTATAAGTAGTAATGAAGAAAAATATGATACCTCTATAGAACGACAAAAAGGTGTTGTTAGAATATTAAATAATGACATGAAGAATATGATTAGGCTATGTAAAGAATATAAAAGAGAAATGCCAACAGAAATGAAATTAGTATATGATGTATTAAAAACTAGCTTGAAAGCAGAATATAAATATGATTTGGTATATTCTAATGATCCAATTAAAGAAGCAGATGATATAGCTATGGAATGGTTTAATGAGTTAAAAAAAGGAAATTAGATATTATTTAAAAAGTAAAGGATGCTTAATTCAAGAGTATAAAGTCTTGAATAGCATCTTTTTATTTTTTTGTTACTAGGGGTTTGAAAATGTTAGTCTATTTGAATAGTATAGTTAATTTGAGTCAATATCGTGGACACAAAAAAGTTAAATCTAAGCGATTTCTTTAACCAAATTTTTTATTGCTTGAGAAGTTTTATAACGGGTGTTAATATAGCTTCGCTTACAGTTATAAAATCTCTCAATGTATTGCAATAATGCTAGAGTTGCTTGCTTAAACGTGACATATTGTGTGAAGTGTACTTCTTTTTTAGAATGGCGTGAAACGACTTGATACAAGTGTTATCATACGGACACTTCCTCTTTGAAATCTATTGTAAAAGGTAAGAACTTCATGAAATTGCGTCCATATAATCATACGAATATACATGAACTTAAAACGCTTGATTGTCTACAATAGACGATGAGTGATTTTTTGCGTTTTAGCATAGAAATGATATATTATATTTTTATAAATTCATGAAGTGATTTATAGATTATAATGGCTATGTATAAAGTAAGACCGTAGTAGAGAAATATTATAAAAAGTGTCAAAGCAACAACCAACCATGGATTAGTAGCAAAATTGCAATTGGTAAGCAAGACTCTTCAGTTCTAAAGAATTAATCTAAGGAGTGAAAAAGTAGTATGAGAGAATTTGAAGATAAATTTAGTGAATTGCAAGCAGATATGATATCTATATGTATGGAATATATTGAGGATAGAGCAGATAAATTATATGTTTATGCTTCTTGTGAAGGAAATATTATTTCGAGTAAGTTCTTTTATTTAATTAACAATAAGTACGTAAAATGTCATAAAGTGAATGATGTATTGAAGGATGGAGACGAAAGATACGATGTGTCTCCGAACAGAATGCTCATGGTTTTGAACATAATAAATGAAGATATTGAAAAAGTAGAAGCATTATGTAAAGAATATGAGAGAGAGATGCCGACCGAGATGAAATTAATCTATAATGTTCAAAGCGGCAACTTTAAAGCTGAATACAATTATGATTTGGTATATACGAATGATGATGTTAAAACAGCGAATCATATTGCTGATGAGTGGTTTGAAGAAGTGAAAAATAATAACCTTTAAAAGGTTTACAGTAATAGTTATATCTAAGTTGAATGGATAACTCATGGTGGTTGTACCATCATGGGGTACTATATGCAATTCTAGAATAGAAAACGAAGTACGAGATTAAGCGAGATGACATTTTAAGCACATGGAATGTATATGAAACTAATGAACTCGTACAAACTCGTAAGTTTTAACGTAGTAGTTGTTATGGCATATAAAAGGTGTCATACTTTCATTATAAAACTTACAAATGTAATATTACTTAAAAACATATGAACTTAAAGCACTTGATTGTCAACTAAAGACAACAAGTGCTTTTTATTTTGGGATTATAACATAGGGTACGGGTAAAAGTAGTGCTGAAGTAAGTGAAGTTAAAACATTAGTGGACAAAGGAAACATTTTACAAACGGAAGAAAAAATAGGTTAAAATCGAATATTAGGTATAAAACAGGGGAGTACGACTATTTTTATGAAACCGATAGTCTTGGAAGAATTGAAAAATTTGAAACAGATAAGCTAGAATTAACTGAAAGAGAAAAGAGATTATCACATAGTAAAAATACACCCGGTAAAGTAAAAGGGCAAGACCATGCAGGGCTTTTAGCAGGTGATAGATTTGGAGGATCACCTAAAATTGATAATTTGGTTTCGCAATTATCTGATGTTAATTTGAAGCAATATAAGAAGATTGAAGAAGAATGGGCTGCAGCTTTGAAAGCAGAACCCCCTAAAGAAGTAACAGTTAATGTTGATATAATTTACTCTGGAAGCGATATGCGTCCTGAGAAATTTAAAGTTCTGTATACCATTGATGGTAAAAGAAACTTAAGAGTTCTTGAAAATTAATTTAAGGAGTGAAAAAGTAATATGAAAGAATTTGAAGATAAGTTTAGTGAATTACAAGCAGATATGATATCCATATGTATGGAATATGTTGAAAATAGGGCTGATAAAGTGTATGTTTATGCTTCACGTGAAGAAGGAGTTACTGCAAGCGACTTTTTTTATTTGATTAATAATAAGTACGTAGAGCCTCATAAATTGAATGATGCGTTGGAAGATGGGGATGAAAGATATGATACATCAGCAGAACGAAATTTTATGGTACTAGATATCCTGAGTGAGGATATCGGAAAAATTAAAGCATTGTGCCAAGAATATAAAAGAGATATGCCTACTGAGATGAAATTAATATATGATGTTAAGAGTGGCAAGTTTAAAGCTGAGTATAAGTATGATTTAGTATATACAAATGACGATGTTAAAACGGCTGGGCATATTGCTAATGAGTGGTTTGAGGAAGTGAAAAATAATAACCTTTAAAAGGTTTACAGTAATAGTTATATCTAAGTTGAATGGATAACTCATGGTGGTTGTACCATCATGGGGCACTATGTGTAATGATAGAATAGAAAACGAGGTTCGAGATTAGGTAAGATGACGAATTACTAGGCGATGAATATAAACGGATGGAATGAACATAAAACCAACGAACTCGTACAAACTCGTAAGTTTTAATGCAATACTTGTCCCGATATATATAAGGTGTCATACTGTTACTACAAGACTTACAAAATTAACAATACTTAAAAACAAATGAACTTAAAGCACTTGATTGTCTATGATAGGCAACAAGTGCTTTTTTAATTGATTGGTATGCTTTAACTTCATAAATAGTTGGTAAGTTGGAAGAAGTAGCGACATTCATGAATAAGTTGCCGGGTAGTATGAAGAATGTCGTGGAGGAGATTAAAAATATTGAGATCCCGAATTTATTCCATGAACCTTCCCTAGCAGGCATTGGGAATGGAGGAGAAAGAAACGTACTTGGTGGATAGTTATTTTCTGTTGCTAAGAGTGAAACTAAGGGTACGGGAAAAGTGTATCCAACAAGACAAATAGATTCAGTAGCGGAAGCACATATAATTGATAGAGTGAAAGAGCTAAGAGGGAATTTATCAAGTAAATATAAAAAAGCTGGTAATTTTGCCCTTGCAGAAGTGGATGTTAATAGTTTAAACAAAAAGGAGTTTTATGCTTCAAGTAAAATAGATGAATTTAAAGGGAATTTAGAAGAAAAAGTTCCTGAAATTTCATTAAAACCAAATGAGCCAATTTTTGAGGCATCTCTAGCACCTGGTAAAGATGGAAAACCTTATATGCGAGATTCTGACACTGAGTATAAGATTTTGAATGAAATTGCTTTAAAACTGGGTGATGATGCAAATGCCACTGGTAAAATTAAGTTATTCACAGAACTAGATACGTGTGATAGTTGTAGCAAAGTAATAGCTGAATTTGCTAATAAATATAAGAATATTGAATTGGAAGTTATTCACAATAACGGTGAAAGACTTAAACCATAAAAGAGGAGTGATATCATGGAAGACTGGGAATATAATGAAATATTTGAGGCGATTAACGAAGACTATAATGATTATTTAAAATTAAATAGGGGACATGAATATGCAATAGCAAGAACTGTTAATGAATATATAAATCTTGGAAAGGTAGAAGACTTTATTGTTGATACTGCTGTAGGTGAAACGTTGTTATCCAAAAATAAGGTCTTTATTGGATATGTTGAAGGGATAACAAAGAGATTAAGTATGTTTAAAAATTTAGATGTTACAAACGAACTGACACAAGAAGAAATAGCAGACTTGACTAATAGGATAGAGAAAGTATTAGATGGTCTTAGTAAGGTTGAGATAGATTATAACCCTTATTCCGAGTAGTTATTTGCGAAATTGAATAAGAATATTTTTAAATTATGAATTGATGATGTAATTAACTAAAAAGCACTTGATTTCCTTTTAGGGCATTAGGTGCTTTTTATGAGATATTTATGCTTTGGACAACATGAATGATGATATGCTGAAATTCAGAGCCCATGAAGGTAGTACCATCATGGAGTAAAATGTGCAATGATAGAATAGAAAACAAAGTACGAGCTTAGGCGAGATGACACTTTACCGGGCGATAAATATAAACACATGGAATGCATATTAAACTAACGAACTCGTACAAACTCGTAAGTTTTAACATAGTATTTGTCATGGTGTACAAAAGGTGTCATACTGTTACTACAAAACTTATAAATTTATGCTACTTAAAAACATATGAACTCAAAGCACTTGATTGTCTACGATAGGCAAAGAGTGCTTTTTGTGTTTTAGCATGAAGAGTGAAAAGAGCGTTATAATTTTATAAGTGCACTAAGGGTACGGGTAATATTGGTAAGGGATCCAGTGGGGCTAATGAATTCGATGATATCTTAGTTGATTCATACAAAAATCTGAGGAAAAATAAAGAAAATTCAGGTCAAGCACATCATTTGAATCAAGATGCTGCTTTTAGGGACTATATTCTAAGAAATGACGGACTTTCTGTAAAATTGGAAGGAAATATATTTAAAAATATAGATAGCCCCCATTACAATGCTCATAAAAGTTTAGAAGATTTTTGGAATATTTACAGGAAAAATGGAGATCTAGCAGGGCTTAAACCTAATTTAACAGACTATAACAATGCATTGAGAGATTCTTTAATTAATGCAGGGTTATCAGAAGCACAAGTAAACAAAGCAGTTTCAGAACCGATCAAGCAACAAATAAATGCTGGTCTTTTGGCTGATGATTTCGTACCTAGAATACCGGGGAGAATTAATTTACCAAAACCAAAACCTTGATGGAGGAAGTAAAGTGAGATTAGAAAATGAAGTCGTGAAGTCTTTATGTAGAATTGATTTTTTATCACACACTAGAAAATTAGAAATTGATTTTGAGATAGTACCAACTTTAAAATTGGCTAGTAAAAGTATTAATCAATTAAAGTGGGAGAACCTTTGTTTAGATAGAATAGGAGATGTTACTTCACATTTATCAAAGAATTATAAAGAAATGTATAATAAAAATTGGAATAATTTAGCGATGGATATAAAAAAAGAAATTATTCCCATTGTTGATGAAAAATTGTCTGTTCTGATTAGTGAAGGACAACTTTTAGAAAACATGAAAAGTCAAATTTTATTTGATATAATGAATATCGCACTATATAAAAGTTATTCTTTAGTATGCGAGTCTGAATTTTATAATTGTTTATACGAAATATATATAAATGGTTATATTCCATGTGGGTGGACTAGAGAATATCCTAAAGGAAATATAAAAGTTATATGATAAGGAGTGAAGTTTTTTGGAAGAAAATAAAGATTTCCTTAATGAATGTATGAATATTATAAATACTACCATATATAAGGTTTTTAAAATAGACATCAATGATGAACAAGAAAAGCAAATCTTAGGTGCATACCTTTTTGGAATGTTTAATGGATTAGGACACGAAAAAAATATTAAACCTGTTGACATACAAGGTGCTATGATTCAGATTTTAAACGAAAAACTAAATTATTCTTTAGAGTCTTCTGTTCAATTTAGCCAGTTTCTTATTAATTCCACAGATAAAAATTTCCATCCTACTATGTTTGCTATTATTCATAGAGGATTGGAAGGATATTTCATGTATAAAGATGGTAGAAATGAAGAATTATCACGAGATTTTCATGATATTATTGAAGTTGTTAAAACAGCAACTTAAATTAGAATTAAGATAGTATGTGCGATTTCACTAGATTCTATGAGCGAAGGAGAAAGATTTTTAAAGAATAAAGTGAAATGGCTAAAGCAAGTGATGGGCATGTTAAACTAGAAAGAGGTCGAGATAATTCAAAGCCAATTATTATAGTGAAAGTTTCTTGAGAACTTATTCGGAAACAGGGTACGATGCACATGAAAATAAAAATGACATTTATAGTGGTTACTGGAGTTTTGAAAGTGAAGCAATCGTAAAAATTTTAAAATTAGATGACTCAACTTTGAAAGATACTTCGTACTACCCTTATGATATGGTGCATTACCAAGAAAAATAAGTGTAAGAATCCACAGTGATAAACTTTTACACTGTGGATTTTTTTGTCCATTTAATCGTTTTATTAAGGGTGAAAAAAGTTCATTTTGTTAATCCAATAGGTAAACATGGTGTCAATCACTTAGGTGGAAATAAATTATGGGGAGATGGTATTAGATGAGTCATATAGAATGGGATAATCCAGATAAACTTGTTAGTCGGGACTATGTACTAGAGGTAGCCCAAAAAATGAGTGTTCATTTTCCGCAAGACTATATTGAATGTGTACTTGAAAATAATGGCGCAAGTGTGGAGCCAGAAGCTTTTGATGTAAAAGGAATAGAGAGGGTATTTGGTTCATTTCTTTCTTATGATGAAAACCGAATTGAGAATATATTAAAGGTTTATGAAAATTATAAAGGAACGATTCCTAGTAATGTTATTCCTTTTGCAATTGACCCTTCAGGAAATTTAATCTGTTTTGATTATCAAAATCATGAAGAAAATCCAATTGTTGTCTTTTGGGAACATGAAGATGCATGGGAAAAGGAAGCGCTGATGGAGAGCGAAGGGATTACGGCAGAAGAAGCAGAGGAAGTCGCAAGAGAAAATGTATTTTTTGTTGCTAATACTTTCACAGAGTTCTTAAGTAAATTACATGATTAATAGAGAGTTAAAATTAAAGGGCTATCTCATAAGTGGTGGGTTTCACTTGCTTATGAGGTACCCCTTTTTATTTTAGAATAGAAGGATTATTTTCACAGAGAGGTTCAACATACTACCTATACTTTTGCAAATTTGTATGTTTAAGTATGAAGAAATCCAGAATTTATAAGGGGATAAGCTCGGCGGAAAAATAGCAAAAAGCATAGATGATATGACAGCCAAATCGAAAAGCTTTGAAGGTGACGACTAAGGTTTAATAACATCTAAACAATGCTGTACAGATTTACATAGCTGGGTGAATAAGCATCATACAGCAAGTAGTAAGATTATAGATGATGAGATAAAGGGTGTAGAGGCTTCTCTTGCTAGTAAGGGTACGGGGAATGCCGTAAGTGATTATCTTGATGATATAATTGTGAACGGGAATGTCGATGCCGCTAAGATGAATAAGCTTAAAAATGCCATTCAAAATAATACTTTTAGTGTAGATGAGCTGTCTGAGATTAGTAAAAAGATGTCTAATTTAGGCATTACTAAAGAATATAATGAAGCATTAATTAAAATTGATTTTGGTAAGTATCTTAGAGGACTAATAGGTGACCCACCTGCTGCTATGAAAAATCCACATGCACATCATATTCTATTTAAAAAAGTTCTTGGTCAGAAGCAACAAGAACTGGTTCGAGAAGGTCAAGAAATATTAAGAAGGTATGGGATAGACCCAATAATTGGTGAAGAAAACCTTGTTTGGGCACCAAATGCTGTAATAGGACAACATAGTCTTGATGCTTTGGAGGAAGTAGTGAATCGGTTAAGAGCTGTTGAAGAAATGGACGGTGACTTTGATGATATTGTTGAAGCTCTTGAAGATTTAGGAGACATAGCTAGTACAAGATAGTAGAGATACAGGAGGTAATGTTATGGATGAAAAAAGTCTAAATAAAACAATAAGAAATGCTATTAAGCTTGGTGATATTAACGAAGTAAAACGTTTAATAGGAGATAATCCAGAATCTTTACATTCAATGACACCATTTGGTACGTGGTTACATGTTGCAGCAAAGAAAGGGCATTTTGGAATAGTGGAATATTTAATCCATAAAGGAATTGATGTTAATACAAAAGGTGATATATTTGATGCTTCCCCTTTAAGATTGGCAGCAGGAGCGGGGCATTTGGAGCTGGTAAAGTATTTAATTGAAGCTGGCACAGAATTAGATGTGAGCTTAGCAAAAAGAAATCCATTATTTGGTGCGATTTATGGTGGACATAAAGAAGTAGCTGAGTTTCTAGTTGAAAAAGGAATAGATATTTCAATTAGATACACTGGAGAAAATATTAAGAATATGGATGCTTATGAATATGCTAGAGAATTTGGGCAAACAGAAATTGCTGAATATTTAAAGCAGAAGATGGATGAAAAAGAATAGGCTGTTAAAAAGTACATACTCCATGATGGTTGTACCATCATAGAGTATTATGTGTAATGATAGAATAGAAAAAGAGGTACGACCTTAGGTGAGATGACATTTTATTGGGCGATGAATAAAACACATAGAATGTATATGAAACTAACGAACTCGTACAAAATTGTAAGGTTTAACGTAGTAGTTGTCACGATATATTAAAGGTGTCATACTGTTACTACAAAACTTACAAATTTATGCTACTTAAAAACAAATGAACTTAAAGCACTTGATTGTCTATGACAGGCAACAAGTGCTTTTTTTATTGATTGGTATGCTTTAACTTCATAAATAGTTGGTAAGTTGGAAGAAGTAGCGGCATTCATGAATAAGTTGCCGGGTAGTATGAAGAATGCCTTGGAGAAGATTAAAAATATTGAGATCCCGAATTTATTCCCTGAACCTGCGCTAGCAGGTGGAGGGAAAGTCGGAGAAAGAAAGACACTTGGAGAGTTATTTTCTACTGGAACTCAGGGTACGGTAAATAGGACAGTAAATGGTACTGCTGGAGCAAGTGGCGTTAAAACAGTAGTTGGAGCAGGAGAACACTTTACAAACGGAAGAAAAAATAGATTAAAGCCTGATATTAGGTATAAAACAGGAGAGTATGACTATTTTTATGAAACCGATAGTCTTGGAAGAATTGAAAAATTTGAAACAGACAAGTTACAATTAACTGAAAGAGAGAAGAGATTATCACATAGTAAAAATACACTTGGTAAAGTAAAAGGACAAGACCATGCAGGACATTTGATAGGTGATAGATTTGGAGGATCACCTAAAATTGATAATTTGGTTTCGCAATTATCTGATGTTAATTTGAAGGAATATAAGAAGATTGAAGAAGAATGGGCTAAAGCTTTGAAAGCAGAACCCCCTAAAGAAGTAACAGTTGATGTTGAAATAATTTATTCTGGAAATGATATGCGCCCAGATAAATTTATAGTTAATTACTCTATTGATGGTATGGCGGACTTCCGAGTTATTAAAAATTAATTTAAGGAGTGAAAAAGTAGTATGAGAGAATTTGAAGATAAATTTAGTGATTTGCAAGCAGATATGATATCTATATGTATGGAATATGTTGAAGATAGGGCCGATAAAGTGTATGTTTATGCTTCACGTGAGGCAGGAATTATTTCGGGAGGTTTCTTTTATTGCATTAACAATAAGTATGTAAAACGTCATAAAGTAAATGATGCATTGGAAGATGGAGACGAAAGATACGATGTGTCCACAAAACGACAGTCTATGGTATTGCGTATCATATGTGAAGATATTGAAAAAATTGAAGAATTATGCAAAGAATATGAAAGAGACATGCCAACGGAGATGAAATTAATATATGATGTTCATAGTGGCAACTTTAAAGCTAAATATAAGTATGATTTAGTATATACGAATGATGATGTTAAAACAGCTAGCCATATTGCTGATGAGTGGTTTGAGGAAGTGAAAAATAATAACCTTTAAAAGGTTCATAGTAATAGTTATATCTAAGTTGAATGAATAACTTATGATGGTTGTACCATCATAGAGTACTATGTGCAATAATAGAATAGAAAACGAAGTACAAGCTTAGGCGAGATGATATTTTATTGTGCGGCGGGTACAAAGACATGGAGTGTATAGTAAACTAACGAACTCGTACAAACTCGTAAATTCTAACGTATTACTTGTCATGACATATGAAGGGTTTCATACTGTTACTAGAAAAATTACAAAGTTATGCTACATAAAACCAGTTGAATTTAAAGCACTTGATTGTCGATTAAAGACAACAAGTGCTTTTTTATTAATAGGGGGCCTATAGATTCATAAAAGTATTTTTTATAAATTAAGGAAAATACAAATTGCTAGTATAATTAAAATAGTAAAAGCAGCAGACAACGTATCCGCCACCTTTAAAGGTGTGGATTTATTTTTTAGTATTAAGGGAGGATATAAATGAAACCTAATTATTTTTCAATTTCAATGTACCCCACAGTATCTTTTAACGAGGAAGAGATACTAGGGCGTCTTTTGGATGTGTTTGAGTCAAATGAGAAATTTGCTCCTACTCATTGGGGCAACTGTGAAACGGTACGGGTAGAATATAACCGTCAGGAAATTCTAGAAAAAGTAATTTCGGAGCGTAGGGTATCTGAAGTTCACCTGTATCGTGATAAATCTGTGAACTATAGAGGGAGTTTTCAAGTTAATTGGAGCCATCGTTCATTTTTGAAGTTTGAGTTTCATAAATCTATACCACAAAAATTATGGCCAGATTTTTTTGCATTATCTGATCAAATCTCGGAAATTGCGAAACCTCGTTTTGGAGTAGCTCAAATTTGTTGGCCAGTACCCAATCCTTGGAACACCGAACGTGAACGCTTACAGAAGTGGATGAATATTTCGTCTCTACCTATACCGGTTAGATTTCTTCCTAACGGTCCCTTAGGACTAGGGGCTAGAACATATTTTAGTGGTAATATTTTAGAAATGTTTGATAAGGAATTATTACTAAATAGTCCAGCTGTCGTATCAGAACTGGATTGGGGTGGGATTTGTATAGATCTTTTACAAAATCCATTAGAAGCTGATAATGATACATTGCTTGATAGTTGGTTACATGTAATGAAATATTTGGAACCAGCTCAAGTAATGGCTATACCGAGTTTTCATGAAAGTCGGATGGTTGTAACCTATTCTCCAAATGTCGTTTGGAAGGACTATCTGGAAAGTTAAATGAAAGGAATTCGTAATCATGAATGAGAAAAGTAATGATAGAATAAGAGTCATGGAAATATTAAATCGATCTCAATACAATGATGAGGTTATAGATGGGCTAGATATGAGTGATTTGGACCTTACTTTTTCAGACCTGTCAGAGGTAATGGGAGATCGTATTATGGCAAAACGGGTTATGTTAAGGGCTTCTTCATTAATGAGAGCATCGTTTCATGATTGTGATTTTGAGTTGGCTGATTTCAGAAGTTGTAATTTAGAGGAAATACACATTGCAGATTGTAGGTTTGGTGAAGCGAATTTCTCTAAAGCGAATATGAAATATGCGAAATTGAATATAAGTAGTTGTTTTGAAACATGTTTTGACGAAGTTGATTTTTCATATGGAGAACTAGTTGGAACAATTTTAAATCATGCTACTTTTCGCCATGCGAATTTATCTGGAATTGATGCTACACAGGCGTATTGCACTGGAACGGATTTTAGCAGTGCCAATCTTACAAATGGTAAATTTGAAAAGACGGATTTGGAAAATGCAAATTTATCAGAAGTAGATGCTAGAAATGCAGATTTTACAAATGCAGATTTAACAGGAGCAATCCTTTTAAATGGGAATTTTACGGAAGCGGATTTTACCGGTGCTAAACTTGACAATGTGGTTTGGACAGGAGCAAATGTAGAAGGAGCTAAGTTTGACGAAAATGTGAAGGAACAAGTGTTGAAAATGATATAGAAGTTGATTTTGAATCGTATGTAAACTTGGCAAATAAGTTTTAATGTATTATTTGTCACAACATGTAAAGGGTGTCACACTGTCACTATAAAACTTGCAAACATTCATAGGGAGGATACAATGATAAACCAAAAAAAGTTAGAAATGGCTTTTAAAAGTTATAGCAAAAATTTTGTGGATGGAATCAAATTTGAAGATGTGAAAGATAAATATAATGTCAGTAGAAGAAAGATTGAGAAAATCGTTGAGCAAAATGAAACAGATAAAGATCACATACTATTAATAAATCTAAGTAAAATTTCCTCATATCACTTGTCATTATGGAAAAACGATGTATTGATCAGCGGTGGAAACAATGCAGAAGGATTAAAGAACATGCAGAAGGTTTTATTTTACCAGTGCATGGGACAGGATCTCTATACAAGCAGGTATCCAGGGATGATCTTGGGATATACGTTTAGAGAAGTCGTCCTCACATTAGTTCATTTTGCAATGTATGGATGGGAGAAAGAAGAAAATATATTATATGATTTTATGACTCATCACTTCGGTGAACATTTAATAGATGCCAATGAAGAGGATAGACATATTTGGTTTTTGCTAGAGCTGTACTTGCAGTATAGAAATAAAACCATCATGGGAACGAATAAAAAATTGCATCTAGCTGTGAAAAATAAGTTTAAGGAAGCTGAACTGCGATGCGGCTCAATCCCTGAAGACCTGAACATTTATGATGAAGTGCTGGAACGTTGGTCGACTGGTGATTTAGAAGAAATAGAACATCTAATTTCGATAATGTCACAGTATCATTCTGCATTAGCTTCTGAAATCGGACAGCTAGGTGAATTTGGCGATTTCGGATACGGATTTTATCCTTTTGAAATTTTATTCTTGATCCATGTAAGAAAACAACTAGGGTTGCCAGTACCTACTCAATTCGATAATTTTCTGATGAATACTCCAGAAGCGAAAATGGTATTTAGAGAACGTGAGCCATACCCTGAGTGGGACCCAGTGCTTCAGATGATCGATCAATTTTATCGTAAAAACTACCCAGAATATATTCCTAACAAGCATGGAGAATTATTTCAATAAAAGGGAGGAAGCTAATATGCCGGATAAAGGGATAGCACAGATTATATTTCCTGATAGCAAGGATTTGGAAACGTTTTTGAAGGAGCAAGGAAGTTATGACTTACATGAAGACCTATTAAAATATGGATTGACGACGAAACAGTTTTTATACGTTGACTATAAAGGTGAGCAATACCAAGAAATTGTCAATTTTATTCTTGATTACGAATTTTCCCACCAAATCGAATTAGCAACACAAGAAGAACTCGAGAAATTAGAAGCATTTCATTATGAATTTTTACCTGAAAAGATCCAGGAGGTCAACAAAATACTGTCACCAAAGGGGTATGGACTATTTTCATATCCAAATTCGGGCGACTTCTTCGCACTATTCATTGTAAAAATAGAGACTATAACAAAATTGCTGCAAGAAGAAGTGCTGCTCGATGATAGAATCCCTTTTCAAGAAAGGTGTATCAAGTATTATAGATAGACCTAAGATTGTATGTTTTCAACCTTGACTCCGGTCAAGGTTTCTTTATAAGTTAATATCAAGATTGCATAGCTATTTAGAATGTGCTATTTTTGGCCATGTACGATTGTAATAACGCCATGTGTTACGGTAATCGTTCATGTTCTTGCAAATCTATTTAAAACTTTTCGCATGAACATTAGTCAAAATAATAAAGATGTTTTGAATTTGGAAGGCTTGATACTAGAAATAGAAAAATAAGTTGAAAAATGTGCCTATTTTGTGAGTTACTTGGACACTGACAAAGGTACATGCTCAATAAAGGAAGTCAATAGCAACGTTAGGAGAACGTAGTGGCTATTGACTTTTTTATTTTTACAATTGGGTTAGAATGAGGGTAAAACAATGCAACTCGTGCCAACAATCATAAATGCTGAATTTGGACATCTGGGTGGTGTAGGAGAGAGAAACGCAGGAGCGTTTAAACCCGGAGGATTTGCTAATAGACATAAGGAGGAGCTTGTAAAATGATTTTAAATGATTCAGTTTTCGGTAAACTCGAATATGATTTTATATGGTCTAAGGATACTACCATTAGTTTTTTGGGAAATGAAGTCGAAATAGCATTGATAGTGAAGGGTGATGAGTCTGGTCAATTTGATGAAGAACAATATGTAGCATACACCTCGCTTATGCAAAATTGGGAACACTTGCAACAAAGTTTTTTGCAACCGATTTTAGAGTATTATAAACAAGAGCGACATGAACTAGGTTATGATATTGAAGTAAATGAAAGTTATCCATTAGTTGAAACAACTGATCAAATATTAGAAATGATAGATTTAGACGGGATTGTTGTTCCTTATGGGGATTTGTGTGAAGGTAGAGACATTAGATTTACACTTAATTGTACATGGGATACAGAGAATGGGCTAGGAATTCGTATGTTAAATGAGAGAGTAACTGAAGTGGGTTACCAGGATATTGCGATTTAAGTGTAACTATTAATCAATAATACACATGGATTGGAACTTATCAGCATAGGGAAATATAGACAGATAAAACAAACTTTAAATGAAGATAAAAATATATATGAGTACATTGTAGATTATTGCAATAGACATATATAGGATAGGAGAAAAGATGGCAGTTATAGATTTGGATCAGATAGATGCAATTGGAGTAGAAGATAAAAAGCTAAAGTTGTTAATAATAGACTATCTAGACTGGGAATATGAAGACATGCATCTAGACGTACTACAAGAAAAAATTAATAATTACTTAGTATATCTTGAAGATAAGCAGTATATTAAAGATTATGGAGATAACTTTGAGAAAAAAATAATTGATATACATTTTCAACATGGTGTTTCGGAAAATGGCTTGAAATTTCTGAACGTAATTTCCAGTCAACTAAATGATACTGACATATTCATCAATATTCACTTACCAGAAGAATAATTTTTTATTACTTGTATACGTTCTAATTTATTTTGCTAGATTTTTGGATTAAGGAAAGAACTTTTCGAAGAAGAAGTTTTTTAGAATTGTATATCTTAATGAACCATGTAACCTGGCTTTGAGTAAGTGAAGAGAAAGTTATAGATGGAGTAGAATCAACAAAAGGGACCTCATATTTGAGGTCTCTTTTGTTGACTCTATTAAAGAAATTTCTAATTAAATATTGGTATAAAAAACCAGTTATTAATGCTTTTGAGTATATAAATGGTGTTTTTGGATTGCCTCAAGGCACAAGCAATGCATTTGTTGTAAGTTATCCGAAAATAATGAATTAGAAGACGAAAACAACCTATCTATTTGAAAGACTTGTAGGAGATGGAATATCGGCAGTAGGATCTATGGTTGCAATTTTTGAAGGTACTTCGTTAAAAGGTACTTTGAATTTCTTATCCGCTGTAACAACAGTGGGAACAGCTGGGTTAGCAACACCAATCGTTATCCTAGCTAATATAGCAGCAACTGCAGCAGGAGCAACTATAGCTTCATAAGGGGATATTTTTGGTATAATAAAGTACAAAATAGTGCGGAGACTCTCCTGAAATTTCAATTTACTTCGTCCTCTGATGGACGTGTGAATAAAGGAAAAGAGATTGATAATGAAGGAGTGGTACTAAGGGTACGGGTAATATAAAGAAGGTTTTCCTCTATTCAACTCTAAGGAAGAACTGCTTTTAGATAAATCGTTTTATTTAGAACCAGATACAATACAATTTCGAGAGTTATCGTTAAGGCTATACGAAAAGATACAAAGAGATCAAGATTTGGCATTGAAATTTACTCCAGGTGAAATAGAGTATTTAAAAAGAGGGAAAGTACCCGGAACATTGACTTGGCATCACCATCAAGATCCAGGAAGAATGCAAATTGTTGATTTCTTTAAACATGATGCAGCACCACATACAGGTGGGAGAGCAATCTGGGGTGGTGGCGTTCGAGGAAGGAAAGGTCATTTAGTAAAACAGATTTTGGAGGGAATTATGACATGGAAAAAGTAAATTGGCTATTTACAGAAGAATTAATTGATGAAAAAATAATATCTAAGGTAGAGAAATCTTTTGGAGTAATCTTTCCACAAGATTATAAGGAATGTGTAATGAAGTATAATGGTGGATGTCCGGAACCAGATAACTTTAATTTTGAAAATGGAGGAGAAGGTGTAATAAATAATCTATTAAGTTTCACAAGTCAAGATATGAATATAGAGATGTTTTACGATCCAATACAGCCTGAGATAGAGGGGACTGTTCCTTTTGCAAGAGATCCTTTTGGAAATCTAATATGTTTTGACTATCGTGCGGATAAACTATCACCGACAATTGTATTTTGGGATCATGAGGAACAAGGAGAAGCAGCTATAGAGATAATTTGTAATACATTTTCAGAGCTATTAGATGGATTATATGATGAGTGAAAACCTATTTATAAAAAGTGAAGGAGAAATAAATATGAACTTTGAATATACGTTTCCTCCAACAGACCAGAGAGAAATTGAAAACTTAGAGGAGAAATATAATATTAAGTTGCCAGATGAGTATAGACAATTTTTATTATTGAATAATGGGGGGAAAGCGGAGAAAAGAAGATTTGTTACAAATGATGACGGGAAAGAAGGTACTGTCGAGTCTTCTATTGTACTGTTTTTTCCTTTAACTACTGAAACGAATCTTAATTTAGAAGAAATGTTTAACAAATATAACTTAGGGGAAGTAGTTCCTTCTCATTTTTTCCCAATTGGTTATAGCCTAGGTGAAAGTTTAGTTTGTTTATTGCTCGAAGGAGAGGAGAAAGGTAATCTTTACTATTGCGATATGGATTATTTTGAACAAGATAATGAATTATTAGATGAAGATATAAAATTTATTGCAAAAGATTTTACAACATTTATAAAAGAACTTAAAGCACCACCGAAAAGTTAATGTGTTATATGATGGGAATTTTGTGTTAAAAAAGGATGAAAAAATATTGTGAAAATGAGCGGGAAATGTATAATTATATATTGAAAATATATCTATAAAAAATAATATAAAAGAGTACATCAACAAATAAAACTGTTGATGTACTCTTTTTATGGATTTGAGAACCAAATCGATAGCTTATAAGACAATATATTTCCAATGATTAAGAAAAAGCATATTTGAATTTATAGCTCATCTTAGTAAGTAGACACATGATATTGAATACTTTACTTATATTCATTTACCAGAATGACAAAGCTCATGATGCTAAAGTTAAAGATGCACAGACATCTAAAACAAGTGAACGAAACAGAAAGGATTTTTGACGGGGGAGTAGGAGCACTTATTTGGTGTCCTATTATTATTCTATTAATACAAAAAATGTCTTTAACTATTAAAAAAAGACATCCATAATTTTTCTACGTGATTGAAATGTATTATAAAATTCAAGTGAGGGCAATTAAATGGAGTGGTGATTGTAATCATGAATGAGAATAGTAATGATAGAATAAGAGTCATGGAAATATTAAATAGATCCCAATACAATGATGAGATTATAGATCTGTTAGATATGAGTGATTTAGACCTTACTTTTTCAGATTTGTCAGAGGTAATGGGAGATCGTATTATGGCAAAACGAGTCATGTTAAGGGCTTCTTCATTAATGAGAGCAGCGTTTCGTGATTG
This sequence comes from Bacillus sp. 05T21, assembly GCF_056396785.1. Taxonomy (NCBI): domain Bacteria; kingdom Bacillati; phylum Bacillota; class Bacilli; order Caryophanales; family Bacillaceae; genus Bacillus; species Bacillus sp. 05T21. The sequence continues at coordinate 35,552 of NZ_JBFTMD010000029.1, forward strand.
TGATTTTGAGCTGGCTGACCTTAGAAGTTGTAATTTAGGGGAAATCAACATTGCAGATTGTAGGTTTGGCGAAGCGGATTTCTCTAAAGCAAATATGAAATATGCAAAAATAAATATAAGTTATTGCTACGAAACATGTTTTGACGAAAATGTGAAGGAATTAGTGTTGAAAATGGTATAGAAGTTTATTTTGAATCGTATGTAAACTTGGCAAATAAGTTTTAATGTATTATTTGTCACAACATGTACAGGGTGTCACACTGTCACTATAAAACTTGCAAACTTAAAGCACTTGATTGTCAACTAAAGACAACAAGTGCTTTTTATTTTGAGATTATAACATAGGGTACGAGTAAAAGTAGTGCTGAAGTAAGTGAAGTTAAAACATTAGTGGACAAAGGTAAACAGTTTACAAACAGTAGAAAAAAAGGTTGAAACCGAATATTAGGTATAAAACAGGAGAGTTTGACTATTTTTATGAAACCGATAGTCTTGGAAGAATTGAAAAATTTGAAACAGATAAGCTACAATTAACTGAAAGAGAGAAGGGATTATCACATAGTAAAAATACCCCCGGTAAAGTAAAAAGATAAGACCATGCAGGGCATTTAGCGGGTGATAGATTTGGAGGCTCGCCTAAAATTGACAATTTAGTTTCGCAATTATCTGATGTTAATTTGAAGCAATATAAGAAGATTGAAGAAGAATGGGCTGCAGCTTTGAAAGCAGCCCCCCCCTAAAGAAGTAAATGTTGATGTTGAAATAGTTTATTCTGGAAATGATATGCGCCCAAAGGAATTTATAATTAATTATTCTATTGATGGTAAATGGGCATTTGAAGTTATTGAGAATTAATCTAAGGAGTGAAAAAGTAATATGAAAGAATTTGAAGATAAGTTTAGTGAATTGCAATCAGATATGATAGCTATATGTATGGAATTTGTTGAAGATAGAGCCGATAAAGTATATGTTTATGCTTCACGTGAAGAAGGTATTACTTCAGGTAGATTCTTTTATTTAATTAATAATAAGTATGTAGAGCCTCATAAAGTGAATGATGCATTGGAGAATGGGGATGAAAGATATGATGTATCTCCAAAACGAGGGTTTACGGTATTGCGTATAATATGTGAAGACATCAAAAAAATAAAAGAATTGTGCAAAGAATATGAACGAGACATGCCAACAGAGATGAAATTAATATATGATGTTAAGAGTGGCGAGTTTAAAGCTGAGTATAAGTATGATTTAGTATATACAAATGACGATGTTAAAACGGCTGGGCATATTGCTGATGAGTGGTTTGAGGAAGTGAAAAATAATAACCTTTAAAAGGTTCACAGTAATAGTTATATCTAAGTTGAATTAATAACTTATGATGGTTGTACCATCATAGAGTACTATGTGCAATGATAGAATAGAAAACGAAGTACAAGCTTAGGCGAGATGATATTTTATTGTGCGGCGGGTACAAAGACATGGAGTGTATAGTAAACTAACGAACTCGTAAGTTCTAACGTATTACTTGTCATGACATATGAAGGGTTTCATACTGTTACTAGAAAAATTACAAAGTTATGCTACATAAAACCAGTTGAATTTAAAGCACTTGATTGTCGATTAAAGACAACAAGTGCTTTTTTATTAATAGGGGACCTATAGCTTCATAAAAGTATTTTTTATAAATTAAGGAAAATACAAATTGCTAGTATAATTGAAATTAAAATAGTAAAAACAGCAGACAACGTATCCGCCACCTTTAAAGGTGTAGAAATATTACCAGACGGGACAGAACGAACTTCAGCGGAAAAGTAAAAAAGCCATGATATATAGTTGGTAAGTTGGAAGAAGTAACGGCATTCATGAATAAGTTGCCGAACAGTATGAAGAATGTTAGGGGGAAGATTAAAAATATTGAGATCCCGAATTTATTCCCTGAACCTTTGTTAGCTGGTGTTGGGAATGGAGGAGGAAGAAACGCACTTGGTGGAGAGTTATTTTCTGTTGCTAAGAGTGAAACTAAGGGGCGAGCGCACAATGCGAACCGATTATCTGGGGAGAAAGTTCCTGAAGAGGGGATAAGAAAAGCTGGAGTAGGTAAAACTGGTGAAGGAATACCCTTAGAAGAAGTAAAGCCAGATGTACTTAAGCAGATACACCCTGATGATAATGGAGCATATGGGTATTTACCAAATGAAGGTACTGCATACCATAAACCAGAATATGATTTTACTGATGTTGATTGGGTAAAAGGAATGTAAAATGTTGGGAAGGATTATCTTGAAGCATCTAAACAATTAGAAATTGATATTAAAAGAATGACTTCGGAAGGATTTTCTAAAGAAGACATAGCAAAACATGTTGTTGATGCACGTAATCAACAGAAAGTTACAGCTAGAGCAGACATGACAGCAGAAGAAAGAGCAGGATTAGAAGCGAGGGATATGGAAAAATATGATAATCCAATAGGTCCAGATTCACAATGGTTATTTAGTAAAACTAAGAAGAAATTAATTAAAGAAGGCACATAAATAAATGACGACGGAATTTGGAGTAGTATTATTAAAAAATCCATGAAAAAAGATGATGTAATAAATACACTATTAGGGTTAATTCATTAGGAGGAGTTAGTTATGATATTTTTAGATAATTATTCTAAAAAGAACACATATATTAATATAACACCAGAAGGATATTCACTAGTTGATGCAAATAGTATAAATGATATAGAAAATGGAGAAGGTGGATTTAGTGAAGATGGTGAGCTATTAGGGCTATATATTGACGATGGCAAATTATATTTCCAATATAATGATAAAAGGTATGAAACTAAGTCAGATGAAATAAATTGCACAAATGAAATACTGGATGATGGTAAGCGTAATTTCAGAATGAAAATAAAAGAAGTCCTTGTCTGTAATATTATATACAAATCATATATAAGCCCATTCGTTTTAACCTTCGGAGATGATGAAGATGAATTTGATTTTTCACTTTATTTAAGTAATTTAATGGCAGATGAAAATTCTATTAAAAATTTTATTAAGGGCATAAATAAGTTAAAGCAATATTATTCCTAAGAAAGAGAAATTCTATTTTACAAATAGTTTTTTACTGCAAAATTAAGTAGTACCTAGATGCATAAACTAACAGAATTAATAAATGGTATAAAAACTAGGAGAATACTATATATAAATGAATTCATAATTGTAATAATGCAGTGAAAAGATTAAATGAATCAGCTGAAATTTAAGTAGGCTGATTTATTGTTTTTTTAGTAGTTAACATATGCTATAAATATGGACAGTTTCATAAAAGAGTTTTTAGAATATGAATAAAAAATGACTTTGGATTATTGTCCCAAAGTCACTTTTACATTTATGCACTTGAGAAATGACTAGTTAAAAGTTATTAGATTATAACTCCAATTTTAGAATGCTAACAGATAAAAAATTGGCATAGAAATCATATGAGATTTAACGATTGATAAATATAAAACTGGAAATATCATCGGCATGAAAGAAACAATTGCTGTTCCTATGTCCAAACGACAGAGCGCGTCAAAGACAAAATCACTATGAATGATATCTTCATTTCCAACAATGTGTTTAACCGCCATTATGATAATTTTATGATTAGAACGGAAAACCTACAAGGTGGTTTTGCTGAACCTTGTGATAATTGTAGTAGAACGTTTTTTGATTTCTATAACATTGATTACTAGGAGGAATGAAAATGGAAATATCAAATAAGACAATAGAAGAATTAAAAAAAGCGGGATGGTATGAGGGTAGAAAAATAGATATATCAGAAAATGTAAAGTTTCTGGAAGAAAGGGGATTTGAGGTTTTTGAAAGTGCCAAAAAATTTATGGAGGAGTTTGGAGAATTACGATTCAATGTTGAAAGGGTTTGGCCAGATGGGGTTACTAAGGACATATCTAAACATACTACTTGCATTAAGAAAGTGATAGGTGTGTTAGATAGTTCGTGTTTTGGTTTAGAAGATTATATTGATGATAAAGTTATTCCTATAGGTTCACTATATGATTTCGGGCTAAATTTATACATATCGGAATCAGGAAGAATATTTAAAGCAACAGGTTGGGCAGGAGATACTGTTTTAGAGGCATTTGATAATATTATTCTTGAAAAAGGAGCAATGATTTGGGGTAAATTTAAAGGGTAATAATGTTTTTTTAATGCAAAATTATGTCTTAACCTACTGCATAATTGTTATGAAGCAGTGCGTAGGTGGAGGAGCAACAATAGACTTATGGGAAAGGTGGTTTAATAAATTATGAAGTATGGAATTCATACTAAATTAGTTGAAGACGTTATTCGATTTGCAAATTCTATGCAAGATATTCAAAAGACAGTGGTCCCTGAAGATGTTGCTATTATTAATGATTTTATTGAGGCGAAAAAATTTGCTTTTTATGAGATTTTTGGTGAGGATGAATACACATGGTCAGATATTAGGCAAATTGAAATGGGGAAAGTTATGGGGAAATTGTATAAACTAGACCCTAGTCAAAAACCTAATGGTTTAGAGGAAGTGACAGAAGAAATTGCTAATGGACTCAGAAACCAAATTCCGGACTCGTATAGTGATTTTTTTGAGAATGTTGTGGTAGATTTAAGAAATTGCGCGATAAATCGTCAAAGTGAAAATTTTTACGAACAAATTTTCAATATTTACAAAGCTGGTGGTTTTCCTTGTGGCTGGAAAGGCGATTATCCAGACAACGGAAAAATAATTGCTTATTTTGTATAAATTTGTTATCTAAAGTAGCTTTGTTAAAAATACAAATATTTATAAAATACTAAATTAATAAACTTAAAGTACTTGTTTCCTACGAGCAACAAGTGCTTTTTATTTTAAAATTACAACAAAGGGTACGGGTAATCCTCCTAAAATAACGGAAATAAAAGAGGAGGATCTTGGTAAGCATATTATTAAAGGGAAAAATGGAAGGAAAGAACTTGCACCAAACGTGCGCTATATCACTGAGGATGGTTATAAATATACAACAGATGAGCTTGGTAGAATAGTAGATGTTGAGGCAGAAGAACTAATACTTCAAAAAGGAAAACGAAATACAGGAATGCAAGTGGCTACAGGACGAGAAGATAGGTTGCCTGATGATGATGGGGGTTACTTGATAGGAACACAATTTCACGGATCCGGTGACATTGATAATTTAGTCGCTCAAAATAAACAAATTAATCGTTCGGGTGGAGAATGGTATAATATGGAGAAGGAGTGTGCTAATGCATTAGGTGGAAAGCCCCCTAAAAAAATGTCAGTAAAAATTGAACCAGTATATACAGGTGATTTACTAAGACCAAGTTATTTTGAGATAGTGTATAAGATCGAAGTGAAAAGGCTAATTAAGAAAACTATTAAAAATCAGTTAGGAGGTTGCTTATATTGAGTATGGAAAAAGAAATGAATCAAATATATAGAGAGATTGCTGAAACAGTTAATGAAATGATTCCAGAAGAATGGAGAAAGTTTTGTTTTTACGCTCAAATATCAGAAACAGGTGGAGGAACTTACTTTTTCTATAATACACTCGAGGATGAACAGAGCTATAAGTATAGTTTAGAAATTCCTTATGGATACGAGATTGATAAAGAATACTATAAACTGAAGATTAGAACTTTATTTGAGTTAAGTGATAAACTAAGAAAGGTTTTTAAAGATAATCAACAAGAACTTTGGTACTCTTTTACGCTATCTCTTGATAGCGATGGAAAGCTGAAGGTGCATTATGATTATACCAATTGGTTCGATACTGATTATAGTTTTGGTGACCAGTTAGTTATTTGGGAGTATAAATACTTAGGAACAGAACCAGATGATAGTGAAAGTAAGGATTTAATTAGTAGGTATTTAGATGAGTATCCGAATAATCCAATTTAGTTAAATAGAGCAGGAAAGGAATACTCAGTTGACCAGAGACAAAGAGGTAAGACTACAGAAAAAGACAGAAAAAAGAATAGACTGTTAAAAAAGTAAGTACTCCATGATGGTTGTACCATCATAGAGTATTACGTGCAAAGATAAAATAGAAAAAGAAGTACGAGCTTAGGCGATATGACATTTTACTGGGTGATGAATATAATCACATGGAATGTATATTAAACTAGAGAACACGTACAAGCTCGTAAGTTTTAAAGTAGTAGTTGTCACGACATATAAAAGGTGTCATATCGTTACTATAAAACTTACAAATTTATGCTACTTAAAAACAGATGAACTTAAAGCATTTGATTGTCATTTATGGCAACAAATGCTTTTTTCATAGATATATTAAGACTCGATAAACAAATAAAATATAGGTTGTATATACGGATTGATAAATGAAATAAAATAAGTCGTGAATATTATATAATTGAAATTAGACTAGCAAAAATTGTGGACAACATATTCCCCTTCATTAAAGGTGTAGAAATATTACCCGATGGAAGCGTAAGTAGGTACGGGGGAACAAATTCTAGGGAAAAGTAAAAGAAGCACCGTGGCATCTCTAAAGCGAGTATTCAGAGTAGAATTCCGATAGTGGTGTTAAGGGTACGGGTAATAGTAGTAAAGTAGATGTCCCTTATGGAACACAATTTCGTAAGACTGGTAACAAAAAAGAACTAAAACAAAATGTGAAGTACAAAACAAAAGAAGGATATACCTATGAAACCAACAACTTTGGTCGGATTGATAGTGTCGAAGCGGAATTACAACTCGGCAAAGGAAAGAGAAATCAATACAACTTGTACCATCAGAAATAAATGGCAAACTTGGGCATCTTGGCGGCGTAGGAGAGATAAATGCAGGAGCGTTTAAGTCAGGAGAATTTGCCAATAAATAGAAAGGAGAAAATTCAAAATGAAAATAAATGATGCAGTTTTTGGCGAACTTGAGTTTAATAATTATGATTGGATTGGATATAAAAACATTGAGTTTTTTGGGAACGAAGTTAAGGTGGCGTTAATAGTCAGGGGAGAAGATGATGGTCAGTTTGAGGAAGAACAATATATGGCATATAATTTTTTAATAGAAAGATGGCAACAATTACAACAAAGTATTTTGGAGCCTATATTAGATTATTATAAACAAAAAAGATATGAACTTGGTTACGATGTTGAATCTAACGAAAATTATCCTTTAATAGAAACAGCTACTCAAATTCTCGAAAAAATAACCTTAGTTGGAATTTTTGTTCCAGATAATGACCTTATCGACTTTCTTGATATCGGACTTACGTTTGACTGTACATGGGATATGGAAAATGGATTAGGCCTTTGTCTTGTGAAAGGTGAAGTAACTGAGGTAGGTTATCAGGACGTTGCAATTTAAGCATTACTATTTGTAAGGGATACACATAATAGAATATAAAAAATTGGCTTTTTGGAAATTGATAGCAAAGACAGCAGAGATAGATACTAGAAATCTCTGCTGTTTTTTATGCAAATGGAAAAATTAATCTTGAAAGTTATTTCTATCGTACATACTATTGAGGTCTTTTACTAAAGATATTGAATTTGTAAATCCATCTGGTACGGGTAACACTGTTCATAGATCTGAAATTGATGAAGTAATTAAAAACGACTACGATATAGACGGGAATTTGGTTAATAGGTCAATTGTGCCTAAAGGTTATGATAGTGTTGAAGACTTTTTAACAAAAGTAGATGATACTACTATTAAAGAGTTTGGGTATGATAGTGTTGAGGAATTTAAAGCGGTAGTAGGGTATGTTGATGCTCATTTAAATGCTTCACCAAAACATAATATAATTAATAAAGGGCTAGCAGGTGGCACACATATGAAAGGTATAGATTACGATGTTTTAGGTTTTCCGATTTTTAAAGGTGATGATGTTAAGTTTACTCATAAGTTAGATGAAAGTTTATTTATAGCTAAGGATGATGCACAATTTGAAGAGTGTACAAGGCAATTGAAGGCAGCGATAAACAAAGGAGAGATACCGAGAGATATTTTTACACCTAAGCAATTAAAGATGATAGAGTTGGAATTGCCACGAATTGTAGATTTAACATGGCATCATCATCGGGTGCCTGGAAAAATGCAATTAGTTGTTTCAGCAAAGCACAGTGTAAATCATTTAGGTGGTAATAAATTATGGGGAGGCGGAATTAGATGAGAAAAAATTTAACATGGCCAGTTCCAGATGAGCCGGTTTCAGCAGAATATATATATGAAGTGGGTAAGCAGATGGATTTTATATTTCCAAGTGATTATGTAGAGTGTGCTACTACTAATAATGGTTCAGCGGTATTACCATATAAATTTGAGGTGGATGGAGTAACAAGAGTATTTGGGACATTGCTCTCTTATGATACGGATAGTAGCGAATATATTGTTAAAGTATATCGCACTTATGCCCCTACTATACCTAAAGAGTTAGTTCCTTTTGCTTTTGACCCAGCAGGAAATTTAATATGTTTTGACTATAAAAATGACAAAAATAACCCTGTTGTGGTATTTTGGGAACATGAGAATGCTGGCGAAAAAGAAATGTTAATGCGTCAAGAAGGTTTAACAGAAGCACAAGTAGAAGAACTGGCAAGAGAAAATGTATTTTACATTGCAGATACATTTACTGATTTTTTAAGTAAATTACACGATTAAAAAATATAATGATGAATGAAAAATAAAGTTTATGTGAAGTGGATAGAAAAAATAATAGGGTGTTTGAAAATATATACTCCATGATGGTTGTACCATCATGGAGTACTGTGTGCAATGATAGAATAGAAAACGAAGTACGAGCTTAGGCGAAATGACATTTTACATGGCGGTGAATATAAACACATGGAATGGGCATGAAACTAACGAACTCGTACAAACTCGTAAGTTTTAACGTAGTAGTTGTCATGATATACAAAAGGTGTCATACTGTTACTACAAAACTTACAAATTTATGCTACTTAAAAACATATGAACTTAAAGCACTTGATTGTCAATTATGGCAACGAGTGCTTTTTTGTATTTTAGCGTAGAAATAAGTCGGTACACGTATAATTTTATAAATATACTAAGGGTACGGGTAATAGTAGTAAAGTAGATGTCCCTTATGGAACGCATTTTCGTAAGACTGGTAACAAAAAAGAACTAAAACCAAATGTGAAGTACAAAACAAAAGAAGGATATACCTATGAAACCAACAACTTTGGCCGGATTGATAGTGTCGAAGCGGAATTACAACTCGGCAAAGGAAAGAGAAATCAATATGCTCAAAGTAATGTAGGTGAAACAGACAGAATTAGAGGTAATTATCCAGGGAGAGATGATGGTGGTCATTTAATTGGTAGTCAATTTAAAGGATCTGGAGATATTGATAACTTAGTTCCAATGAATTCCTAAATAAATGAAGCTGGTGGGAAATGGCATCAGATGGAACAATAGTGGGCAGCAGCATTAGAAAGAAAAGAAAATGTAAAAGTAAAAATCAAACCGCAATACACTGGAAATTCAGCTAGACCTGATAGTTTTATAGTTAATTACTCGATCGATGGCGGTAGGATGAAAAAAGTTACAAAACTAAATCAAATAGGAGGTTAGTGACATTATGGAGCAACAGATGAATCAGATGTATCCCTTAATTGCGGAGAATATTATAGATATGATACCTGATGGTGATTGGAATGAAATTTACTTGTATGCTGAAATATTGGATGGTTCTAGAGAGGTGTACTTTTATTTCAATACTTCTGACAACGAGGATTTTCTGTATTCTCATGATATTCCTGAAAAATATGATGTGAGTGAAGAAATCTACGATAACCTGTTATTGGAATTACAAACTAAATTTAATGATTTAAGACAAATATTTATTGACCATGATCAAGAGCCATGGACGAATTTAACTTTAATATTGAAGTATCCTGGAAAGATAAAACTTCATTATGATTATGTAGATATAATAAATTCAAAAATATCCCCGACTCAACGACAAATGATTTTTGAATATCAACATTTGGGTTTGTTACCTCAAAGTGAGAAAAACAGACTGTTTGTACAAAATTATGTAAATAATCAAAATGACTAAAAATAAAAGTAACACCAATAACTTAAATCTTGATTAGCCATATGACTTACAAGGTTTGAGTTGGTTTATACTAAAAAATGCATAGTCCGTGATGGTACCACCATCACGGAGCTTTGTAACAATTTGAACTATGGTAAATAAGAATAATTAGGTGAGATGACATTATACTGGGCGATGAATATAAGTACATTGTAATGACATACAAAAGGTGTCATACTGTTACTATAAAACGTACAAACCTAAAGCTAACCGTGAAAATCTAGAAAATACATGAACTTAAAGCACTTTATTGTCTATGATAGGCAACAAGTGCTTTTTTAATTGATTGGTATGCTTTAACGTTATAAATAGTTGGTAAGTTGGAAGAAGTAACGGCATTCATGAATAAGTTGCCGTATAGTATGAAGAATGTCGGGGAGAAGATTAAAAATATTCATATCCCGAATGTATTCCCGGAACCTTTGGCAGCTGGTGTTGGGAGTGTAGGAGAAAGAAAAACACTTGGAGAGTTATTTTCTGTTGTTAAGAGTGGAACTAAGGGTACGGGTGAAGGTAGTAGGATAAAAGATATATCTAAATTAACTACAGAAGATATTCCGACTGCAAAAAGTGGTAAATTTAATGATTTCTTTAACTCTCTTTCTAGTAATGAATTGGATGAATTATGGCAAGATAAAAAGATTAGAAAGAAAATTGAGCGTCAGCTTAGAGAGCCTGGTGGTTTGCATGAATGGCATTTAGTATCAAGAGCTCCACAATTCAAATTTTGGGATATTAGTGCTGAAAAAATTAAGGATTTAAGAACGGCAATATCTGATGTTAAATTTATAAATCCTAAAGGCGTTCATGAAGGATTAGGTTCTACAAAAGCACATAATGAATTATTGGCAATTATTGATACATCAAATGACTATAACACATTTATTAGAAGACTTAATAATTGGGCTTACTATAGATTAGAGAGTGGAATTTCATCATTGCCAGAAGGATTAAGATTAAAATAGGAGTGTGTTATTTATGGAAAAGCAAGGAAGTGTTTCAATATGGTTAGGTAATATTAAAACACAAAACCAGTTAGAGAAATACGTCAATTTAACATACGATGAAGACGGAGAGTCTGTATCTTCTAAATTTTTTGTGGATTTTAATATTGATATGGATGAAACAGATGAGGATTTTATTGAAAAAGCGGTATTAGAAGAAAAGAGTGATAATATCTCTGCTTTATTAGAGGGCTGTTCATATGAGGAGATTATACTACCTAAAATTAGAGGATATGTTAACTTAAATAAGTTGTATAACGCTGTTATTTTAATTTACAATTTTGAGTACGAGAACATAGTTAATTCTTTTGAGGATTTTGATTATATTACTTCTACTAGTTACCTACAATAGTAATCTCTAGATTGAAATTTGAATAAACTGTTGAATAGTGAAGAGCGTTAATCTTATATTAATTTGAAACCTTGATGGGCTATATGCCTCTCAAGGTTTTTATAATTTATGTTTAAATTAAAAGTTTATAGTAAAAAGTAAAGCACACGAGAGTTGTTACAATGAATTTATAAGTATTACAATTACACTTATTACTTGCTTTATACTTTACACATGAGAATGAAAAAGATTGTGGTGTTAAACTTAAATATACATAAGCATATATACGAATGGGAAGTAAAGTATATGTGAAGTGGATAGAAAAATGATAGGGTGTTTGAAAGTACAGACCTCACGATGGTTGTACCATCATGGAGTACTATGTGCAATGATAGAATAGAAAAAGAAGTACGAGCTTAGGAGAGATGCCATTTTACTAGGCGACGAATAATGTCATGAGTGTAATATAAGTCATGCGTTTGAAGGAGTAGAAGGAACATATAAAGGAGCTATAAAAGAATGATTAACTATGGAGAAATTTATTATGACCATTATAGCAAATATTTAAGTGAGCCAATAGACCGAGAGGTGTTTAAAAATAACGAAGAGCTTCCGAGTATACAAATCTTAAAATATGAAAATGTATTTGAAGAATGTTTAGTTTTTAATACACTTGGATTCAGTAAGTATGAGGAAATAGTAGGGGATAATATTGAAATTTCAATGGTAGTGGATGGAGCGTTTAATAGTACAGGTTATATTCTTGCAAGTGCTCTATTTTATTGTATTGGTAATGGAATAGAAATAGGACGAGGAACAGCAATTAGTGGTATTGAAACTATTGATAAAGCATTTGTTCAAAAATATAATAAAAGTGCAGTTTACTTTACTGAACCCTTCGCGTTTCCGGAAGAATATAGTCATGTACGTACTGAAAATGAAGATAAAGATGGTAAAATGCTGTTAGCATTTTTCATTACTCAATCGGAATATGAATGTTTTGTAAAATGTGGGACGGAAAAATTTGAAGATTTGTTAGAGGAACATGACGTAGATCCTTTTAATGTTAGTAGAAAATCTATAATTTGAGGGTTAACTAGTACTGAAAGGTATAGAAAATTAGGGTTAGAAATTAAAGAATTCACATAAGACAAGCAAAAGAAAAAGAATTTATTTTTGAAGTGGAAAGAAAAAGAATAGGCTGTTAAAAAGTACATACTCCATGATGGTTGTACCATCATAAAGTATTACGTGCAATGATAGAACTGAAAACGAAGTACGACCTTAGATGAGATGATATTTTATTGGGCGATGAATATAAACACATGGAATGTATATGAAACTAACGAACTCGTACAAAATTGTAAGGTTTAACGTAGTAGTTGTCACGACATATTAAAGGTGTCATACCGCTACAGTACAACTTACAAATTTAATGCTACTTAAAAATAGATGAACTTAAAGCACTTGATTGTCTATGGTAGGCAACAAGTGCTTTTTTAATTGATTGGTATGCTTTAACTTCATAAATAGTTGGTAAGTTGGAAGAAGTAGCGGCATTCATGAATAAGTTGCCGAATAGTATGAAGAATGTCGCGGAGAAGATTAAAAATATTGAGATCCCGAATTTATTCCCTGAACCTTCGCTAGCTGACATTGGGAATGTAGGAGAAAGAAAGACACTTGGAGCGTTATTTTCTGCTGTTAAGAGTGAAACTAAGGGTACGGTAAACACTGTTCATAAATCAGAAATTGACGAAGTAATTAAAAATGACTACGATATAGACGGAAATGTGGTTAATAGGTCAATTGTGCCTAAAGGTTATGATAGCGTTGAAGAATTTAAAGCAGTAGTAGGGCATGTTGATGAATATTTAAATACCTCACCTAAAAATAATATTTTAAACAAAGCACTAGCGGGAGGTACACACGTGAAAGGTGTAGATTATGACATATTAGGTTTTCCGATTTTTAAAGGAGATGCTGTTAAATTTCAAACGACATTGGATAAAGAAATGTATATAGCGAAAGATTTAAAGCAATTTAAAGAGTGTACTAGGGCGTTACAAAAAGCTATCGGAGCCGGCAAGGTTTCAAAAGACATATTTACTCCAAAGCAACTGGATCAAATAAATGCTGGAAAAGAAAGAATACAAGGATTAACTTGGCATCATCATCAGGTACCAGGAAAGATGCAGTTGGTTGTATCAAAAGTACATGGTGTAAATCATTTAGGTGGAAACAAATTATGGGGAGATGGTATTAGGTGAGTAAAATTAAATGGGAATTTGCAGATGAGCCTGTAAGTCAAAAGGTGGTACAAACAGTTGGTGATAATTTAGGTGTTAGGTTTCCAAGTGATTATATAGAGTGTGCGGCTATAAATAATGGGGCGAATGCAGAACCAAGATTATTTGATGTAGTCAATCGAGAAAAAGTATTTGGTACGCTGCTATCATTTGATGAAAACAATGATGAGTTTATAGTATCTGTTTACAACGATTATAAGTTAACTTTACCAAAAGAATTAGTTCCAATTGCTTTTGATCCGGCAGGGAATTTAATATGCTTTGATTATAAAGATGATAAAAACAAGCCTACGGTAGTATTTTGGGAACATGAAAATGCTGGTGAAAAAGAAATGTTAATGCGAGAAGAAGGATTAACAGAAGAACAAGTAGAAGAATTAGCAAGAGAAAATGTATTTTATATCGCAGATACATTCAGTGACTTTTTAGATAAGTTACGTGATTGAAAAACAAAGCATATGTGAAGTGTACAGAAAAAGAAAAGGTCATTTTGAAGAATGCACTCTATGACGGTTGTACCATCATAAGCTACTGTTTGTACCCTCGCCTTTTGATACAATAAAATACGACACACGAGCTTAGGCGAGATGACATTTTACTATGCAACGAATATAAAGACATGGAATGGGCATGAAACTAAAGAACTCGTAAACTTGTAAGTTTTAACGTAGTAGTTGTCACGACATATAAAAGGTGTCATACTATTACCATAAAACTTACAAATTTAATGCTACTTAAAAATAGATGAAATTAAAGCACTTGATTGTCAATTATGACAACGAGTGCTTTTTTGCATTTTAGCGTAGAAATAAGTCGGTACACGTATAATTTTATAAGTATACTAAGGGTACGGGTAATGGTAGTAAAGTAGATGTCCCTTATGGAACACAATTTCGTAAGACTGGTAACGAAAAAGAACTAAAACCAAATGTGAAGTACAAAACAAAAGAAGGATATACCTATGAAACCAACAACTTTGGTCGGATTGATAGTGTCGAGGAAAAAGCATACTACTATTCTTTAGAGCCGCGTGACGCTCTTGCTTTTGATTTGTTGAATTTGAGAAAAATATACATAGAAGATAATGTGTATAAAGAGATACTCCCAAATTTGAGAGAGTATGCTAGACAAGCAAGAGAGGATTATTATAAAAAAGAATTAAAGAAAGAATGATGATTTACTTTACTAGTCTAATAGTAGGAACATTATAGTTTTCAATTTTATTTGTCTTATGTTTTTCAACAATATCTAATTTTATGTAACTACTCAGCCACCCTATAAAAAATCGACTGAAAAGCATTTTTAAAATGGTCGAGAGGGACTGGCCATGCATAGAAGCGGTCAGGGCTTATTTCTGCCACGCGCAAAGTTTTAAAACAAAGAAAGACAGCGAAGTGTATGTCCATTTTTATCTTCATGGCAGAAATCTATATGATGAAAAATGAGTACCCTTTACCAAACTTGTAAATGAAATATATGGCTGAGTAGTTACAATTTTATTAATTCTTTTAAAAGGAGAAGTTTATATGGACAGCAAATCTGAGATCAAGAGATTATATAGTTGTAGATTTTTAAAAAATCAATCGGAATGTGAAGAGTTTGACAATTTATTAGAAAACTTAGCAGATTGTGATGATGAAAAGCTTATTAAAGATTTGTGTATGGTATTTGAGGATGAAACACAAGAGGAAGAAGTTATGTTTGGTCTAGTTCACTTTATTGAAAGTTTTGAAATGGAAAAATATCTAACAGAGATGCCTAAAGCTTTACCAAAAATGGTTGAGAGTGCAAAAGAGTGGGCAATGCTACTAAACATAAGAATTTTAAATAATGATTTATATAGAAGTGAGTATGCTAAAATTTTTGTAGGAATGAATAGTGATATAAAATTAACAGTAATCAATTTGCTTAATGAAATTATTTCTGACGATCCTAAAAGATTCGAGGGCGTTGCTAATGAAATTCTTAGCGAGCTAAAAGAAGTTGATAGAAAATAACTAATGATGAGGAAGGGTTACTATGGAAGGCTCAAAAATAATTTTATGTATACCAGGGTTATGGAAAAACAGAAGTGAAATTGTTGAATCAGTGGCAAGACAAAGTGAAGGATATATTTTTGCAGGAAATAGTATTGGTAAGCTTGGTGAACCAATAGGATTTTTTGAAGCCGAGATTTATGGGTATGATGAACATTTGGCGGAAGCTTTCGAGATTGCAGGGAATGGTAAATTTACAGAAGAGCAACTTGATTGTATTAAAAACCATTTCTTAACTGTATATTTAGTTGGAGAAGGCGGATCTATTGATAAAGTAGTAAAGATACTTGAAGTTGCGAATGTACTTTTAAAGGCTGGTGGACTTGGGGTTAAAGTTGAATCATCAGGTACTGCAAATACAATTGAAGAGTGGGCTAATATATATAATACAAATGATACAGTAGATTTATTTCAGGCTTTTGTAACAGTAGTAGAAGAAACAGATTTTTACTACACATGTGGAATGCATTGTTTTGGATTACCTGATGTTATTGCTTTTAAAAATCAAGTAACAACACAATACGCTCAAGAGTTGATGCGGATTTTTTGCTTATACAATCTTATTGAGCAGCCTAAGTTAGAAAATGGTTCTACGTTTACTATAGATGAGACCAGCCCGAGTTTTATTTTAAGGTATGCTGAGTGTAGGCATTTTCCAGAAGATCATGTATTTTATAATAAATATGGTATATGGGCATTAGTTAAAAAAAGTATTTAAGTTTATTATGAAATTATTTCTCTTCAAAAGGAGAAGTAAATGAAAAAGTACCTGTTCACATTTCATAATAAAAATACATTAAGCGGCTTGAGCTCTGAATTCTAAAGGGCTCAGGCCGTTTAATCGTTTCTGGTAGCGATGGTGATTATAAAAATGAATATAGTCATCAATCGCTTGTTTTAACCCTTCATTTAAATTGTACTTATGTAAATAATATCTCTCACACTTCAATGTGCCCCAAAATGCTTCAATCGGTCCATTATCAATACATCAATCAACACGTGACATACTCTGCGTCATATTTGCTTAAATCCTTTTGATTGTTGTAAAGCGGTTAAGAGATTAAGAGATGTTGAAGCTGAGGGCGGTGACCTTGACGATATTGTTGACGCTCTTAAAGAATTAGGTGGATTAGCTAGTAGAAGATAATTGAATTTAAGGAGGATATGTTTTGGATAAAAAAATTTTAAACAAAGCAATAAGAAATGCAATTAAAATTGGTGATATTAATGAAGTAAAACAATTAATAGGTAATGATAAAGAAATTTTGAACACAATGACTACATTTGGAACATGGTTACATGTAGCTGCCAAGAAAGGACACCTTGAAATGGTTGAGTATCTAATTAATAAAGGTATAGATATTGATGCTAGAGGTGGTACATTTGATGCTTCTGCATTAAATTTGGCAGCAGGAGCGGGGCATTTGGAGATGGTAAAGTATTTAATTGAGGCTGGCGCAGAATTAGATGTGAGCTTAGCAAAAAGAAATCCATTATTTGGTGCGATTTATGGTGGACATAAAGAAGTAGCTGAGTTTCTAGTTGAAAAAGGAATAGATATTTCAATTAGATACACTGGAGAAAATATTAAGAATATGAATGCTTATGAATATACTAGAGAATTTGGGCAAACAGAAATTGCTGAATATTTAAAGCAGAAGATGGATGAAAAAGAATAGAGTACATACTCCATGATGGTTGTACCATCAGAAATAAATGAAAAATTCGGGCATCTTGGCGGTGTGGGAGAGATAAATGCAGGAGCGTTTAAGATGGGAGAATTCGCCAATAAATAGAAAGGGGAAAATTCAAAATGAAAATAAATGATGCAGTTTTTGGTGAGCTTGAATATGATTATGTCTGGAGTAGAGATACTACCATTGAGTTTTGCGGAAAAGAAGCCGAAATTACTTTGATGATAGATGGTGAAGAAGATGGAGAATTTAGTGAAAAACAGTATGCTTCGTATAATTCTTTAATACAAAATTGGGGACATCTTCAACAAAATATTTTGCAACCAATTCTAGATTATTACAAACAAAAACGACATGAGCTTGGGTATGATGTTTCATATAATGAAAATTATCCTTTAATTGAAACGATTGATCAGCTTCTTGAAAAGATCAGGCTAGTGGGGATTTATGTCCCATCTGCTAGACGCTTTGAAGGCAGATATATTGGACTAACATTTGACTGTACATGGGACATGGAAAATGGGGTAGGCATTCGTCTAATAAATGAAGAAGTAGCTAGGGTAGGATACCAAGATGTTGCAATTTAAGCATTACTATTTGTAAGGGATACACATAACAGAATATAAAAAATTGTTTTTTGGGGGAATTGATAGTAAAGACAGCAGAGATAGATACTAGAAATCTCTGCTGTTTGTTTATGCAAATGGAAAAATTAATCTTGGAGGTTATTTCTATCGTACATACTATTGAGGTCTTTTACTAAAGATATTGAATTTGTAAATCCATCTGGTAAGGGTACGGGTAATAGTAAAATCCAATTGGGTAAAGAATATTTGGATGCTTTACGGAAAAAGTGGAATGTTCCAGAGACTAATACAATAGCAGTTGGTAAAACAGATGTAAAAGGCCTTAGGGATTTGGCTTTTGAAGGAGGGTCTACAGAAGTTAGAAAAGAAGCTGGACTGCCTTCATTGGATACAATCTTACCAAATAGAGAGAGTAGGGCCCCATATGACCATATAAAAAATCCTAAGTTAGCGCAGTTTACAAGACATGCTGAAGAAGGAGTTTTAAATGAGTTTGATTATGCTATAAAAAAAGCAGGAATCGAACCAACGGAAGTAACGGGTACACTTAGAATTCATCAATCTAACCCAAGAGGTGTATGTAATAAGTGTAGCAAAGGATTACTGAAACCTTATCCTATTGAAAAGAGTGGTATATTTTATCAAGCTAGCAAAAAATATCCTAACTTAACAATAGAAGTAACATCGGAGATTGATGACAGTGTTAAAACAAATGGATTGTTATCTTTTGTTTTAAAAGATGGAAAGATTATTGAATAATTTAAGGAGGAAATCATGGGTAATATATTAATCGAGAATTTACAAAAAGAAGTTAAAGTAGGCTTTGTTTTAGCAGTTGCTGAAAGAGTATTTTCTATAATCAGCAAGGATGATGAAAGATATCCAGATGGAAGAGAAGCCTTGGAAAAATGTTGGCTATGGGTTGAATCTCATGCTGTTACTGGGGATGAATTATATGAGCTTATTGATAACGCAGACTTTACAGGAATTTCAGAATTTGCAGAGGAAGAAGAAGATTTGAATATTGCTAGGATCTGGTCACTATTAGTTGATGCTGTCGCTTATACTTCTTGGGAAGCCTATAAAAATGAAAAAGTAAAATATTTACCACAGTCATTAGAAAGTATTACTACCGATAGTATTACAATTTTCTTAAATAGTGCAGTGGAAACCAGCTTTATTACTGTAGAGGAAATCAAAGAAATGGAAACAGTTATTAATAATAATTGGAGTACAAATACTGAAATTCCAACAAAAAGAGAAGATTTTATAAATATATTTTAAGTAAGTAATAAATTTGGGGAGCTTCCAGAAGTAAAAGGTGACAACATTACAGGACATCCTATGCCATCTAATAAATATATGAATGATAAATATGGTATTGAGGCAGATGAAAGTTATGCTAGCAACTTAGAGCATCCACACCCGAGAAGGGGTGGAAGACATAGACGGACTTTTACTTATGGGTTGGGTTCAAGAACAAGACCAGAAGATTTTAAACTGTATATGTCTTTGAAATCACGAGATGCTTTTCCCTTTTTTATGATTTTTGATGTTAATTCATCCAACGAATAGCAATTATTTTGTATAATTCTAAAAAATTTGACCATTTATTGATATTCCCTTAACATTACCTTATGCATATATACGATATAGTAAGTAATCCTCTTTATCTTGACTCTATATATTTATTGTTTCCTTTTGCAAAATCCTTATGATAAGGGTTCTTTTTTGTTTCATTTGGCTTGGGATCTATTCAGAAATCTGTGGCCTTTTTCTTATTTCATTTTGGACGGATATTTCCAATCATGTTTTTTCTTAGAAACAGTTGAAGAAACTACCCGGGGATCAGTCGGGATACGTGTCATTTAGAGTCAGCCATTATTTTATCAGAACTATGTGGGATATATTTTTTTAAAAGTATTGATGAAATAGTTAAGAATTCGCTGTTTTTTTTCGCATAAAAAAAAGAACCCACTATAAGATGAGTTCTTTAGGGGATTGTTTCGTTTAAAGAGTGATATGTCTAATAAACATATAAAAGAAGATATAGGTTACTACATATATGTACATTAAGAATTTCAATAATGGATTTAGGGCGATGTTGCCGTACCCCAGAAAGAGAGGCGGATTAAATGGGCTTTCATGTAGATTTAAAGGAATTCCATGAAGTACTGGAAAAACTTCAAAAAGACACCAGTAAAACAAATAATCAACTTGAACAAGCCAAACAAGCATTGAATGGCATTATCCAGGCCGATGCCATGCAGGGTGCAACAGGGAAAGCGATTGTCAACGACATCAATAATAACCAAAATACAGTTGTGATTGGATTGAAAGATACCAATGAATTACTTAGTATCGAAATGGCGCAAACCTTACAGGATTTTCAGTCAACAACTGGAGAAACTGATGAGAATGCGATTATTCTGGAAGATGCGTTACTGCAAGCACAAAACAAACTTTCCAATCTCCAACCCAAGAAACATGAAATGGATAGCCGCATCTCTAATATTTACAACAGCGTAAGTGATTTGATTTCACTGAGTATGCCGAACAGCCAGTTTGATGAAAAACTGGTTGCAGCCAGCAAAGAACTAGAGGATACGATTCAAAAAGTACAGCAATTTGAAAGCAAAAAAGAAAAAAGTGATGCGGAAAACATCCTCAATGCTCTAAACAACCAAGTTCAAATTGCAGGGAAGATGGGTAGTTTATCTTATACTGATCCGCAACTGCAAGCTTTCTTTGCGCTAGATGATTTGGCAAAAGGCATTCATGAAATGGATACACAAATCACGAAGGCGAAAAAAGAAGCGCAACTGCAAGCTGAAAGAGAAATGAAGAAAAAGCAAGAGGAATGGGCGGAACATCACCCAGTGGAGGCTTGGCTTCAAAACTTTTCCAGTAGTGCCGGTGAGAAATGGGATGTATTGAGAAAAGGCACAAAATGGGTAGGGGAGAACATTCCTTTCCTAAAAGGGCTTGCCGATGATGCCTTGGTGTTGGAAGGTTTTTTAGGCGCGGCGGGATCCGCTATTAGTGGGATAGCGATAGGTGCGACGAAGCTAGGGAGCCTAGTCTTAGAGCTTGGTGAGTGGGGCTTTAACTCGATACGCGGCGTAGAAACAGAACAGTGGAAACTGGACGATATTTATGGAGCTGGTAATACGCTAAAAAATCTTGGACAAGCCATCATCAGTTGGCAGGATTATCCTAAGTATGGTAAGACACTATTTAACTCTGTAAAAGGCTATGTAGAAAAAGCATTGACCGATCCTTATGCTCTTGGTGGCGCGATATTTGATATTGGTAGTTGTTTTGTCGGCGTCGGTGAAGTAACCGCCGCAGTGAAAGGATCAGCTGCATTAGGAAAAGTCGCAGAGGGTGTAAAAGTCTTTCAAGTAGCAGAGAAAAGCGGTAAAATAGGTGGTAAGTTGGAAGAAGTAGCGGCATTCATGAATAAGTTGCCGGGTAGTATGAAGAATGTCGTGGAGAAGATTAAAAATATTGAGATCCCGAATTTATCCCCTAAACCTTCATTAGCCGGCGTTGGGAATGTAGGAGAAGGAAATACACTTGGTAGAGGGTTATTTTCTGTTGCTAAGAGTGAAACTAAGGGGCAAACGCAAAACGCGAATCGGTTATCTGGAGAGAAATTCGATAATCTTTCTCTTAATATAGAGAAGAAAACATCTGTAGGGAATGAACCTGTGTTTGAGAAAAAGCCAGCGCAGTTTTTGGATGGGTTGAATTTAAAGAGTGGTCAGAAAGTTTCTCCAGAGGGGTTAAGTAATGCTGAGCTAAATACCAGTGATAGTGTTAAAAAATTTATTAATAATAGTGGGTATTCAGTAGATGAATTTGTTGGGTTATTACATCCAGATAGGGTGTTAAATGCTAGTGAAAAGACAGTAGTTGATAATATAAGAAATGAAATTGGAGTACCTGATGTTGGTACAAAGATGAAAAAAGTAATCCCACAAAGTGATATATATAAGTATTTATATGATGAAAACTATACAGGTGTAAGAGGATTTACTGCAGTTGATG
>NZ_JBFTMD010000030.1:0-48625 GCF_056396785.1 Bacillus sp. 05T21
GTGATGATGGCAGAGAGGTCACACCCGTTCCCATACCGAACACGGAAGTTAAGCTCTCTAGCGCCGATGGTAGTTGGGACCTTGTCCCTGTGAGAGTAGGACGTCGCCAAGCAAGATAAAAACACAAGTCTTTTGACTTGTGTTTTTTTGTTTTTAAACGGTACATGAAAGAAGTAAAGGGAATACATAAGTAATACAAACACGTTGCCCAAGAATAAATCATATTATATAAGAAATTGATGTATATTTTCCGGAAATTTGTTAAGGAATAGAGGTATATAATATGTTTATTTAAAAAGGGAGGAAAGATTATGAAATTACCAAGTGAAATTTGCATCGTTTGTGAGACAAAAAGAGGGGAAGGAATATATGTATATAATAATTTAATATGTTACGAGTGCGAAAGAAATCTGGTGAATACTGAGACAAATGACCCGAAGTATATACATTATTTAAAACAACTGCGAAAATTAGAAGTATCATATTTTTAAATAGGCATTATGCCTATTATTTTTTTTGCCCTAATATCTGTATAATAGATACACAATGAATAATAAGGAAGAGATATATATGAATCAAAATCGTATGCCTTTATATGAGGCGCTAATGGAATTTAAAGAAAGGCGACTACTATCTTTTCATGTTCCGGGTCATAAGAATGGTTTAAACTTCCCTCAGAAAGCTTCAGGGGGGTTTAAGGACATATTATCAATTGATGTAACAGAGTTAACAGGATTAGATGATTTACATAGCCCGTTTGAATGTATTGATGAAGCACAGCAATTATTAGCTGAAGTATACGGCGTGCACAAAAGTTATTTTTTAATTAATGGTTCAACAGTTGGAAATTTAGCAATGATTTTGTCTTGCTGCGGCGAACATGATATTGTCCTCGTACAAAGAAATTGTCATAAGTCGATCATTAATGGTTTGAAATTAGCAGGGGCGAATCCGGTCTTTTTAAATCCATGGATTGATGAAGTACATAACGTACCAGTAGGTGTTCGTGATGAAGTTATTAAGGAGGCAATTACAAAGTATCCAAATGCAAAAGCACTTATTTTAACACATCCTAATTACTATGGTATGGGCATTGATTTAGAGGCAAGTATCGCTTACGCACATGCACATAAAATTCCTGTTCTAGTAGATGAAGCCCATGGGGCGCATTTTTGTATAGGGGACCCCTTCCCGAAGTCAGCATTAGTTTATGGTGCGGATATTGTGGTTCATTCCGCACATAAAACATTACCTGCGATGACAATGGGATCTTATTTACATATAAATAGCCATTTGGTGAGCGAAGAAAAAGTTTCCTCCTATTTAAGTATGCTACAATCTAGTAGCCCATCGTATCCAATTATGGCTTCTCTTGATATAGCACGTTTTGCAATAGCAGTTATAAAGGAAGAGGGCCATGATGAAATCGTTGAGTTTTTACGCCGATTTAAAGAAGGATTGCGATTTATCCCACAAATAGCCATTTTGCAATATCCATCGCAAGATGAATTAAAAGTTACGGTGCAAACTCGCTGTCAGTTATCGGGGTATGAATTACAGTCTGTATTTGAAAAAGTCGGTATATATACGGAAATGGCAGATCCATATAACGTCCTACTTATATTACCGTTACAAGTAAATGAGGGGTATATGAAAGCTATAGAGATCATTCGATTAGCTATGCAGCAATATAAGGTAAAAGACAAGACAGCATCAATTCGTTATACTTATAAAGGGGAGATTTCCCCTTTACCGTATACGTATAAACAATTAGAGAGATACGAAACGAAGTTAGTATCTATAGAAGAAGCCGTTGGTATGATAGCTGCAGAAATGGTGATTCCGTATCCACCTGGAATTCCATTGATCATGTATGGAGAGGGAATTACTCAAGAACATACAAAGCAAATTACTCATTTAGAGAAAACAGGGGCTCGTTTTCAAGGTAGTACGAAATATATGAACGTGTATGATATAGAAAGTAGGTTTTAGGATGAAGGGATTATTTGTAACAATTGAAGGGCCAGAAGGTTCGGGTAAAACAACATTAATTAAAAGTTTATTACCATATTTTGAGCAAAAGGAACAAAAGGTAATGGCGACCAGAGAACCGGGTGGTATTGCAATTTCTGAAGATATTAGAACAATTTTACATAAACAAGAGTATACGATGATGGAAGCACGTACAGAGGCGCTCTTATATGCTGCTGCACGTAGACAACATTTAGTGGAAAAAGTTATGCCAGCACTTGAGGAAAACTATCTTGTACTATGTGATCGTTTTATAGATAGCTCTTTAGCATATCAAGGATATGCAAGGGGCTTAGGTATGGATAAAGTATTTGAAATTAATCGTTTCGCAACGGAAGATTGTATGCCTAGTTTAACAATCTATTTAGATATTGAGCCAGAGGTAGGTTTAGCACGAATTGGAAAAGATGCAGGACGTGAAGTAAATCGACTAGATATGGAAGATATCTCTTTCCATAAACGTGTGCGTGAAGGGTATTTACAAGTTGTAGAGCGTTTCTCTAATCGCATTGTATTAGTAAATGCTGATCAACCAATGAAAAAACTTATAGAAGAAGTTGTTCAGATTATAGAAGATAAATTGTTATAATAGAAGGAAAGAATGAAATAAGTGAGGTATGCAGTATGATAAATACGTGGGAGCAGCTTTCTGTTATACAGCCCATCGGTGTCAAAATGTTGATGAATAGCATTGCAAAAGAGCGTATATCCCACGCTTACTTGTTAGAGGGAGGGAAAGGGACTGGGAAGTTTGCCACAGCAATTCAAATGGCAAAAAGTTTTCTCTGTTCACAAAGAAATGGTGTAGAGCCTTGTCATGTATGTACGAATTGTCGCCGAATTGATTCAGGTAACTACCCAAACTTACATATTGTAAAACCAGATGGATTATCTATTAAAAAACAGCAAATTCATGATTTACAAGAAGAGTTTTCAAAAACAGGATTAGAAGCAAATAAAAAAGTATATATTATTGAGCATGCAGATCGTATGACAGCAAATGCAGCGAATACGCTCTTAAAGTTTTTAGAAGAACCAAGTAGTGATACAACAGCTATTTTACTTACTGAACAAAGTCATCAGATTTTAAATACAATCTTATCTCGTTGTCAAGTTGTTACGTTTAGGCCGTTGCCTACAGAATCTTTAATTAAGAGGTTAGAGGAAGAAGGTATTACAGTTTCTTTATCTACACTTGCTGCGCAGCTTACAAATAGTTTTGAAGAAGCTTTATTAATGTGTAATGATGAATGGTTTGCACAAGCGAGAGCTTTAGTGATAAAATTATGTGAAGCGCTCGAAAAAGATAAGGCCTCTATTTTTTTTGTACAAGAAAAATGGGGGAAGCACTTTGGAGAGAAAGAACAATTACAGCAAGGCTTAGATATGTTACTCCTTATTTATAAGGATTTATTATATGTTCAACTTGGAGAAGAAGATCGTCTTGTTTTTCATGAGCAGAAAGAGATGTTTGAATCCTTTTCTTATGCTCAGAAGCGCATTGTATCAGCTCTCTTTAATATATTAGAGGCAAAAAATAGAATCAACGCTAATGTAAATGCGCAGCTTGTGTTCGAACAGTTAGTGTTGCGGTTGCAGGAGGGATGACCGTTTTGTATGATGTAGTAGGTGTTCGCTTTAAGAAGGCCGGAAAGGTATATTACTTTGATCCAAATCAGTTCGATATCTCAGAAAATGAGTTTGTAATTGTAGAAACGGTAAGAGGTATTGAGTACGGAAAAGTAGTTATTACCAAAAAGCAAGTTGATGAAAATGACGTTGTATTACCGCTAAAAAAAGTTATTCGTATTGCAAATGAAAATGATCGTACCATTGTTGAAGAGAATAGGCATGCTGCGAAAGAAGCATATCAAGTTTGTCAACAAAAGGTAGGAGAACATAATCTTGATATGAAGCTTGTAGATGTAGAGTATACGTTCGATCGTAATAAGATTATTTTTTACTTTACTGCGGATGGCCGGATTGATTTCCGGGAACTAGTGAAAGACTTAGCGGCAATTTTTAGGACAAGAATTGAGCTGAGACAGATCGGCGTTCGTGACGAAGCAAAAATGCTTGGTGGTATTGGTCCATGTGGTCGTATGCTTTGTTGTTCTACTTTTTTAGGAGATTTTGAACCTGTATCCATTAAAATGGCAAAGGATCAAAATTTATCATTAAATCCTGCAAAAATCTCTGGTTTATGTGGTCGCTTAATGTGTTGCTTAAAATATGAGAATGATGAATATGAGGCAGCAAAGGAACAACTTCCTGATTTAGATCAACGTATACAAACACCGCACGGTACTGGCCGTGTTATCGGATTAAATATTTTAGAAAGATTAATTCAAGTGGAACTAGTAGACAAGGAACGGATAGTAGAATATACGTTAGATGAATTAATGAATAAAGGGGTCGTTTCGAGTCAAACCACAGATTAATGAGGTGGGTGCTTGTGGAGAAAAAGGATATTTTTGCATCGGTTTCTAGTATGGAAGAGCAAATTGGACATTTATACAAACAGTTGGGGGAATTAAAACAACATCTTGCAGAATTATTGGAAGAAAACCAACATATAAAAATGGAAAATGAAAATTTGCGACATCGTTTTGAAGAAGTGCAGAACAAGGAAAAACAAAAAACTCAAAAGCGCAAAGAAATGAAGGCGAAGACAGATATTGGTGAAGGCTACGATAATCTAGCGAGACTATATCAAGAAGGTTTTCATATTTGCAATCTACATTATGGAAGTGTACGTAAAGAGGGAGATTGTTTATTCTGTCTGTCATTTTTAAATAAAAAGTGAGATTACCTTTCCAATATAATTGGAAAGGTAATTTTTTATACATGAGAGTAGAATGAAATTTATTTTTACATTAATAGAAGATGAAATAGGATAGGTTAAGTGTAAGAAAGGGAGCAATATATGAATTTATATGAAGATGAGCGTTTAGATTACTTATTAGCGCAAGATATGAAGATTGTACAAAGTCCATCAGTATTTAATTTTTCTTTGGATGCTGTTTTACTTGCAGATTTTGCTTGGGTGCCAATTCAAAAAGGTAATTTACTTGATTTGTGTACAGGTAACGCAGTTATCCCTCTTTTATTAAGTACAAGGACAAAAGGGAAAATTACAGGTGTAGAAATTCAAGAGCGCTTATATGATATGGGAATAAGAAGCGTTCAATACAATAATTTAGAAGAAAGAATTCATTTAATCCATGGAGATTTGAAAGATATGCCGGAGAAACTTGGACGTCATCAATATGATGTTGTAACATGTAATCCTCCTTATTTTCAAACACCACAAACTTCTGAGAAGAATATGAATGAACATTTAGCGATAGCTCGTCATGAAATTATGTGCACACTAGAAGATGTTGTATACGCAAGTAGCCAGCTAGTGAAACAGGGTGGGAAAGTAGCATTTGTACATCGTCCAGGTCGTCTGCTCGACATCGTCACATTAATGCGTAAATACAAAATTGAACCGAAACGTGTGCGATTTGTTTATCCTAAGGCTGGTAAAGAAGCGAATACATTGTTAATTGAAGGAATTAAGGATGGGAATGCAGATTTAAAAATCTTACCACCTCTTTTTGTATATGAAGAAAACAATGAATATACAAAGGAGCTTCGTTCAATTTTATATGGAGAAGAATAAGCATTGTTTTTATGTGGTGGAGTGTTCTGATGGGAGTTATTATGCTGGATACACGAATCATATAGAAAAACGGATTCAGACCCATAATAGTGGAAAAGGTGCTAGATATACACGCGCTAGACTTCCAGTTGTTTTAAAATATGTAGAGGATCACGAGGATAAACGAACGGCTATGCAAGCTGAGTATCACTTTAAGCAGTTAACGAGGAAAAAAAAAGAAGAATATATGCAAAAAGGAGAACGCTATGTGGCAGCAAAAAAGCTTTCAGCAAAATGAAAAGGGAGTTTTATATTTAGTACCGACTCCAATCGGAAATTTAGAGGATATGACATTTCGTGCAATCCGAATTTTAAAAGAGGCAGACATTATTGCAGCGGAAGATACAAGGCAAACGAAGAAACTTTGTAATTACTTTGAAATTGAAACACCAGTTATGAGTTATCATGAGCATAATAAAGGAGTAAGTGGACGGAAAATTTTAGATAAGTTAGAAGAAGGTAAGACTGTAGCCATTGTGAGCGATGCTGGTATGCCATGTATTTCAGATCCTGGTTATGATATCGTTGTAGAGGCTGTAGCAGAACAATATCATGTTATCCCGCTTCCTGGGGCAAATGCAGCCCTTACAGCATTGATTGCATCAGGACTTGAGACAAAACATTTTTATTTCTATGGTTTCCTGCAAAGAAATAAAAAAGGACGTAAGCTTGAATTAGAAAAACTACGCTATATTCCAACTACAATGATGTTTTATGAGGCGCCACATCGTTTAGATGATACTTTAATCTCTATGCAAGAAGTATTAGGAAATAGGGAAATCGTATTATGTCGTGAGCTAACGAAAAAATTTGAAGAGTTTATTCGTGGAACAATTGAAGAAGCGATTGAGTGGACGAAGCAAAATGAAGTTCGTGGTGAGTTTTGTATTTTAGTAGCAGGTTCAACAGAAGAACCTACTCCAGAAGAAAAATGGTGGGAAGCTATTTCAGTATATAATCATATTGAACATTATATAAATGAAAAAGGTATGAATTCAAAAGAAGCGATAAAAACAGTCGCTAAAGACCGAGATTTGTCGAAACGAGACGTATATCAAATCTATCATGTGGATAAAAAATAAGCTTCTCATAATTGAGAAGCTTATTTTGCTGTTTCGATATAATCTTGAAGTTCGTTTAAGACTTGTTCAGCGCCTTCTTTACTTAAGATAATTTTACCTTCAGCTAAAGATAGGTTACCATCAGATACTTCACCAGTTACTTGGCAAGTCATGTTTGGTTTATATTTCTTTAAGATGATTTTTTCATCATCAACGTAGATTTCAAGAGCATCCTTTTCTGCAATACCTAAAGTACGGCGTAATTCGATTGGAATTACTACACGACCCAATTCATCAACTTTACGAACGATACCAGTAGATTTCATAATTCTTTTCCTCCTAAATAAATAGTTTATAAGTTTCGAGTCTATTTTTTTGATTCGTCATTTTTCGACAAAATACCCTATGGACATATGATACCAATCATTTACATTTCCGTCAATTATTAAATTCTATATTTTAAAAAAAGATTTATAGATTTTTATACTTCTTATATATGATAGAATGTAAGTCATTTCTACAATTGTTTTGTATTATTTTTTGTAATATTTATACTTTTCGGGAAATATATTGTATATTTTTTTTGAATATGAGTAATAGATGATAAAGATATCGAGCATTAACTCGTTTTATCCCGCTATTTGCGAGCAGTAAGACTCCCACTTCAAAATTTAGCCGGAGCAAAGAAGTTAAGTGGGAGTCGGGCTGCTCGTAAAATCCCGATTGGTGTGGGCTAATAATCCATGGGGGATGAACCCTCTTCACGGATTAAAGTTTCACTTTATATATGAGTTTTTGATATACTGTTTATAAATACATATGAGGTTATTCGGGAGGTCCAAAACGATGAAAGAGGAAAATAAGTCCTTTTATATTACTACCCCAATTTATTATCCAAGTGGAAAGTTACACATTGGACATGCTTATACGACAGTAGCAGGAGATGCGATGGCACGATATAAGCGTATGCAAGGATACAATGTTCATTATTTAACAGGAACTGATGAGCATGGACAGAAGATCCAAAAGAAAGCAGAAGAACTAAATGTTACACCACAGGCATATGTGGATAACATTGTATCAGGGATTAAAGAACTTTGGGAGAAGATGGATATCTCTTATGATGATTTTATTCGTACAACTGAAGATCGTCATAAAGATGTTGTTGAGAAAATCTTCAAGCAGCTAGTAGATCAAGGCGATATTTATCTTGATGAATATGAAGGTTGGTATTCTGTACAAGATGAAACATTCTATACAGCGCATCAATTAGTAGATCCAATTATGGAAGGTGACAAAGTAGTTGGTGGAAAAAGCCCAGATAGTGGTCACGCTGTAGAACTTGTTCGCGAAGAGTCTTATTTCTTTAGAATGGGTAAATATGTAGACCGACTATTAAAGTTCTATGAGGATAACCCTCATTTCATTCAGCCGGAGTCCCGTAAAAATGAAATGATTAATAACTTCATTAAACCAGGATTAGAAGATTTAGCGGTTTCTCGTACTTCATTTGACTGGGGAGTTCGTGTTCCAGGTAACCCAAAACACGTTATTTACGTATGGGTAGATGCGTTGTCTAATTACATTACTGCATTAGGATATGGAACAGAAAATGAAGAGAAGTATAAAAAATTCTGGCCAGCAGATGTCCATTTAGTTGGGAAAGAAATCGTTCGTTTCCACACAATTTATTGGCCAATTATTTTAATGGCTTTAGATTTACCACTTCCGAAGAAAGTCTTTGCTCATGGCTGGATTTTAATGAAGGATGGAAAAATGAGTAAGTCAAAAGGAAACGTAGTAGATCCAGTTACATTAATTGATCGTTACGGATTAGATGCATTGCGTTACTACTTACTTCGCGAAGTTCCATTTGGATCTGATGGAGTATTCACACCAGAAGGATTTGTTGAACGAATCAACTTTGATTTAGCGAATGATTTAGGTAACTTATTAAATCGTACAGTAGCTATGATTGATAAATACTTTAACGGGGAAATCCCTGCATTTAAAGCAAATGTAACTGAGTTCGATGAAACGCTAGTGACATTTGCCGAAGATACATTGAAAAAAGTAGAAGAGGCAATGGAGAATATGGAATTCTCTGTAGCGCTAAGTTCCATTTGGCAATTAGTTAGCCGTACGAACAAATATATTGATGAAACGCAGCCGTGGGTATTAGCGAAGGATGAGAATGATCGTGAAAAACTTGCGTCTGTAATGTCCCACTTAGCTGAGGTACTTCGTCAAACAGGTATTATGCTTATGCCATTCCTAACAGTAGCACCAAGTAAGATGTTTGCTCAACTTGGACTTACTGAAGAGGCGCATAAATCTTGGGAAAGCCTATCTACAATTGGATGTATTCCAGCTGGAACAAAAGTAGAAAAAGGAAACCCAATTTTCCCTCGTTTGGAAATGGAAGTAGAAGTGGGATATATTAAAGAACAAATGCAAGGTTCTGCTCCTAAAGTAGAAGAGAAAAAAGCAGAAGAACCAAAGGCAGAAGAAATTACAATTGATGATTTCTTTAAAGTAGAATTACGAGTAGCTGAAGTAATATCCGCTGAACCTGTGAAAAAAGCAGATAAGTTGTTAAAAATTCAGCTTGATTTAGGTACAGAGAAGCGCCAAGTGGTTTCTGGGATTGCTAAATTCTATTCCCCAGAAGAACTAAAAGGTAAAAAGGTTATTTGTGTAACGAATTTAAAACCTGTAAAATTACGTGGTGAATTATCACAAGGTATGATTTTAGCAGGTGAAGAGAATGGCGTATTGTCATTAGCATCAATTGACCAGAATTTACCAAATGGTGCAAAAATCAAGTAATTGAGACAAGAAAAGAGATGTTTCACGTGTAACATTAGTGAAGCGTCTTTTTTCTTTTTACATTCCGTTTTTTGCATTAAAATTGAAGTATTGTTATCGTTAAGTTAGAAAGAGTGTAGTTTTTCTATGAGAGAATTGATTTCAATATAAAAGGAGTTATTTATTATGTTGTTTGATACACATTCACATTTAAATGCAGAGCAATTTGAAGAAGATTTACAAGAAGTTATCGCGAGAATGAAAGAAGCGGGAGTTACATATACAGTTGTTGTTGGATTTGATGAAGTAACGATAAAGAAAGCAATTGAATTAGCAGAGGCTTATGATTTTATTTACGCTGCAGTTGGATGGCATCCTGTTGATGCAATCGATATGAAAGAAGAACATTTAGCTTGGTTAGAAGAATTAGCGGCTCATCCTAAAGTAGTTGCAATTGGGGAAATGGGATTAGATTATCACTGGGATAAGTCTCCAAAGGAAATACAGAAGGAAGTATTCCGTAAACAAATTGCATTAGCGAAAAAGGTGAAATTACCGATTATTATACATAACCGCGATGCAACTCAAGATATTGTTGATATCCTAGAGGAAGAGAATGCAGCTGAAGTAGGGGGCATTATGCATTGCTTTAGCGGTAGTGTAGAAGTAGCGCAGCGATGTGTCGATATGAACTTTTTAATTTCATTAGGTGGGCCAGTAACATTTAAAAATGCCAAGAAACCGAAAGAAGTTGCTATGGAGATTCCGTTAGAAAAATTATTGATAGAGACAGATTGCCCGTATTTAACACCACATCCATTTCGAGGGAAACGAAATGAACCTAGTTATGTAAAACTGGTAGCAGAAGAAATTGCGAATTTAAAAGGAATTTCTTATGACGAAGTAGCACAAGTAACAACAAAGAATGCCAAAGCCTTATTTGGTGTTGAATAAAAAAGAATGGGGAGTCCCATTCTTTTTTTGTTTTTTGAGAAGAGAGATAATAGAAGTGATAAGAACCCACTATTTACGCATAACATAAGTGTAGAAATACTGCGGATAAATTAAGATGGAGATAGAAGTGTTACAATAAGGATAGTGAACAAAGATTTTTCTCTTCTACTTTTTAAAATGTAAGATTGGGAAAATAATAATGGAAAAGTCGTCATTTTTTTGTTTTACTAAGTAGAGATGAAAAGAGTGTGGAGGCAAGCATGAAAATTAAAGAGATTATCGTTGTAGAAGGTAAAGATGATACAGTTGCGATTAAACGTGCTGTTGATGCGGATACAATCGAAACGAACGGTTCAGCAATCGGTGATCACGTTATTGAGCAAGTTAAATTAGCGCAGCAAAAACGAGGCGTTATTATTTTCACAGATCCAGATTATCCTGGAGAGCGTATTCGAAAAATTATTTCTGACAAGGTTCCTGGATGTAAGCATGCTTTTTTAACGAAGGAAGAAGCACTTGCTAAAAGGAAAAAAGGTGTTGGAATCGAACATGCTTCTAATGAGTCGATTCGCCGTGCTTTAGAGAATATACATGAAGAAATGGAAGCTTACACAAGTGAAATTAGTTGGAGTGATCTAGTCGATGCGGGCTTAGTGGGCGGAGAAATGGCAAAGAGTCGCAGAGAAAGAGTGGGTAAGTTATTAAAGATTGGTTATACAAACGCAAAACAGTTACATAAACGTTTACAAATGTTTCAGGTTTCAAAGGAATCATTTACAGAAGCTTATAAGCAAGTAATACAGGAGGAAAAAAAATGAAGGATATCGCAACACCAAATCGTACGAAAGACATTGTTGAAAAGTATGGATTTTCATTCAAAAAAAGTTTAGGACAAAATTTTTTAATTGATACGAATGTATTAAATCGTATCGTTGATCACGCAGAAATCGGTTCAGAAAGTGGCGCAATTGAAATTGGACCAGGTATTGGTGCGTTAACAGAGCAATTGGCAAAGCGTGCTAAAAAAGTAGTGGCTTTTGAAATTGATCAGAGATTATTACCAATTTTAGACGAGACGTTAGCTCCATATAGCAACGTTACAGTTATAAATAAAGATGTACTAAAAGCAGATGTACATGAAGTGTTTAGTGAGCAATTTGAAGAAGGACAAGATGTAATGGTAGTAGCTAACTTACCATACTATATTACAACGCCAATTTTATTTAAATTGCTTGAAGAAAAATTACCGGTTCGTGGATTTGTTGTTATGATGCAAAAAGAAGTTGGGGATCGTTTAGCTGCTAAACCAGGAACGAAAGAGTATGGTTCTTTATCAATTGCCATTCAGTATTATACAGAGGTAGAAACAGTTATGACTGTACCGCGTACAGTGTTTGTGCCACAACCAAATGTTGATTCTGCGATTATCCGTCTTCTAAAGCGTCCTAAACCAGTTGTAGAAGTGACAGATGAAACTTTCTTCTTTGAAGTAGTACGAGCAAGTTTCGCACAGCGTCGTAAAACTTTAATGAATAATTTATCAAATAATTTAAATGGTTTCCCGAAAGATAAAGAGATGTTGGATCGAATTTTGACAGAAGTAGGAATTGATCCGAAGCGAAGAGGCGAAACGCTATCTATCGAAGAGTTTGCAACATTAAGTAATGCATTAATTCTTCATAAATTGTCATAAGAATATGAAAGGGACAGTTCAACTTGAGCTGTCCCTTTTGTCACCTTTCCTTTCCTAAATTCATACTTTAAAAACAGGTAAGATGGCCTAACGAGTTTGGAGTTTGGAGGTAGGAGAATGGCTTTACATGTTGGAGAATTAGTTGAACGATATTCTCATAATAGGGATATTCTTTTTCGTATTATAGAAATAAAAGGCGATATGGCAATATTATTTGGAGAGGAAATTAGACTTGTGGCGGATGCACCACTTGCAGATTTAGTTAGTATAGATCAACGAGAACATAAAAATAGAGTGAAGCGTGAAAAAGAAACGATAGAGCGTACTTACCGGTTGTTTCAGCAAGATTACGTGTTGATGAAACAAAGACATGAACATACTTCAACTGGTGGATATACAAGTGAAGTGAATTATTTTCAAATGCCAGGACGTGTATTGCATATAGATGGAGATCCTTTATATTTGCGCAAGTGCTTAGATTTATATAATAAAATAGGCGTTCCTGTTCAAGGTATTCATTGTAAGGAAACGGAGATGCATGAAAAGGTAGTAGACTTAATAGATCATTTTCGCCCAGACATTTTAGTTATTACAGGACATGATGCATATACAAAGTCAAAAGGAGTTATGGGAGATTTAGCGGCATATAGACATTCTAGACATTTTGTACAGGCTGTTCGAGAAGTGCGAAAAAAATATCCATCATTGGATCAACTCGTTATTTTTGCTGGAGCGTGTCAATCACACTTTGAGGCGTTGATTCGAGCAGGTGCTAATTTTGCTAGTTCACCGTCTAGAATTAATATTCATGCTCTAGATCCTGTATATGTAGTTGGCAAAATTAGTTTCACTTCATTTATGGAAAGAGTAAATGTATGGGACGTTGTGCGTAATACAATTACTGGCGAAAAAGGACTAGGCGGAATTGAAACAAGAGGGATTTTACGAACAGGATTGCCCTTTCAACATTATGACGAATGAGCAAGGTACATACGTATCTTGCTTTTTTATGTGGAAATGATTTAAATGAGTCTGGATAAAAAGCGGCAAGAACGTGCAGACTATACAATGATACTTTTAGAATATAGTATTTCTTCTATCTATTTGAACGCATGATGCTTTTATAATGATATTGTCTGTGAATTGCGGTTAATAATTGGGATAGATATATCGTGTTTTAAGTGTTCAATCTAAATTACAGCGAGGTGTAGCAAAGTATATGTCAAAACGTTTAGATGAAATTAAAAGCGAATTAGATCACCATCTTGGACAGCGACTTATGTTAAAGGCAAATAGTGGGAGAAGAAAAACTGTGGAGCAATCAGGTGTACTTGCAGAAACGTATCGTTCTGTGTTTGTTGTACAATTAGACCAGCAAGAAGATGCATTGCAACGTGTATCTTATAGTTATGCAGATGTTTTAACAGAGACAGTAGAGCTAACATTTTACGATGAATCTCAAAATGAAGTATTTTATAATTAATGTATTTTTTGTTACATATATTCCCATAAATGAAAAGCTATATTATTTTGCATACTAATTATACCGTAGCAAAATAAGGAGGGACTCTGCATTGAGTAGACGAAGAGGAGTCATGTCAAATCAATTTAAAGAAGAGCTTGCAAAAGAGCTTGGCTTTTATGATGTTGTTCAGAAAGAAGGATGGGGCGGAATTCGTGCGAAAGATGCTGGTAATATGGTGAAACGTGCTATAGAAATTGCAGAACAGCAATTAATGAAACGAAACCAGTAGTTGTAAGATACTTTCTATGCTACGGTAGCCGAGGAGAGATTCCTCGGCTTTTTGCACGCTAAAAGGTGCCATCATTTGACATAAGTAGTTTCATTCTGAATGCTTTTCGATATAATTAGGGAAGTGTCATCGTCTTACTATAAATTTATGGTAAAATAAACGATAAAAGATTGAGTACATAGAGTGGGTGAATAGATTGAAGCTACTAGTGAAAGCACCAGCAAAGATTAATCTGTCGTTAGATGTACTGGGAAAAAGACAAGATGGATATCATGAAGTGAAAATGATTATGACAACAATCGACTTGGCAGATCGTTTAGAGCTAACGGAATTAGCAGAAGACCGTATTGAAATTTTGTCCCATAATCGGTATGTCCCAGACGACCAACGCAATTTAGCTTATCAAGCAGCGAAATTATTAAAAGTGAAGTTTAATGTAAAAAAAGGTGTGTCTATTACTATTGAAAAAACGATTCCAGTAGCCGCTGGATTAGCAGGTGGAAGTAGTGATGCAGCAGCGACATTACGTGGCCTTAATAAGTTATGGAATTTAGGGCTAACAATCGATGAATTAGCAAAGCTTGGCGCAGAAATTGGGTCAGATGTATCGTTCTGTGTATATGGTGGAACTGCTATTGCCACTGGAAGAGGAGAAGAAATTGAACATATAAAGACTCCGCCTTCTTGTTGGGTTGTTTTAGCAAAGCCCCACATTGGTGTATCTACTGCTGACGTGTACGGAAATTTAAAATTAAATCGTGTTACTCATCCAAATGTAGATAAAATGGTTGAAGTCATTAACCATGGCGATTATAAAGGAATTTGTGATACTGTTGGTAACGTTTTAGAAGATGTGACGTTTGCGATGCATCCCGAGGTTGCACGTATTAAATCACAGATGAAACGCTTTGGGGCAGATGCCGTATTAATGAGTGGAAGTGGCCCAACTGTATTTGGTCTTGTACACCATGATTCGCGAATGCACCGCATATATAACGGGTTAAAAGGATTTTGCGAGCAAGTATATGCAGTGCGTTTATTAGGAGAGCGAGAAACGCTTGAATAAAGACGTATAATACGTTATGATTTGTTTAGAATATTCGTGATTTGAGGTGAGAGTATGAAAATTAGACGAAGTACAAGATTGGTCGATCTGACGTATTACTTGTTACAAAATCCTCGTCAGCTAGTTTCTCTCACTTTTTTTGCTGAAAGGTATCAATCGGCTAAATCTTCCATTAGTGAAGATTTGGTTATAATTAAGCAAACGTTTGAACAACAAGGTGTCGGCACATTGCAAACGGTACCAGGAGCAGCAGGAGGAGTGAAATATATTCCCTATATAAGTGAAGAAGAGGCAAATCTGATTATTAACGAGCTTTGTAGCTTATTTGAAAACCCAGACCGTATTTTGCCTGGCGGTTACTTATATATGACGGATCTTTTAAGTAATCCTCGCCAGATTAATGGCGCAGGTCGTTTATTTGCTTCTGTTTTTGCTAGGCAACCAATTGATGCGGTTATGACGGTAGCGACAAAAGGAATTCCGCTTGCTTATGCAGTAGCGAACTACTTAGATGTACCGGTAGTAATTGCGAGAAAAGATAATAAGGTAACAGAAGGACCCACTGTTAGTATTAACTATGTATCAGGTTCCTCTAAGCGAATCCAAACGATGACTTTAGCAAAGCGTAGCCTTCCAGAAGGGTCCAATGTTTTAATTATTGATGACTTTATGAAAGCTGGCGGAACCATTCAAGGTATGATGAGCATGCTAGAAGAGTTTAAAGCTAATGTTGTTGGGATTGGCGTATTAGTAGAGTCTACGGATATTGAAGAAAGACTTATTAATAACTTTGTATCATTAATTCGTTTGTCAGAAGTTGATGTGAAAGAAAAAGCGATTCAAGTGGAAAAGGGGAATTATGCACTTGCACCATTTGATAAAGGGCTTGTAGAGGCTGAGTAAAAAGGTAAAGCAGATAGCTTTACCTTTTTTTATTCCTATTTATAAATTACAAAATAGATGGACAAACTGCCTTTGGTACACTATTTTTAAAGAGTAAAAATAAATAATAAAAGGGTGAAAAGTATGAAAGTTGTTCAAACAAGCAAAGCACCACAGGCAATCGGACCATATTCACAAGGGATTATTGTAAATAATATGTTCTATAGTTCAGGACAAATTCCGTTAACGGCAAGTGGAGAACTTGTAACAGGAGATGTAACAGTACAAACAGAGCAAGTATTTGAAAATTTACAAGCGGTATTAGCAGAAGCAGGTGCTTCATTTGATACAGTGGTAAAAACAACAGTATTCTTGAAGGATATGGATGATTTTAATGCTGTTAATGAAGTATACGGTTCTTATTTCTCTACTCATAAACCAGCGCGTTCTTGTGTACAAGTAGCAAAATTACCGAAAGATGTTTCTGTTGAAATCGAAGTAATTGCCCTAGTTAAGTAACTCTTTGTAAGCGATAACCTCTACTAATCCTTATATTCAACTACAATAAAAATTTTTATCTTAAAAATTTTTAAAAAATTAAAGGGAAAATAGAAATTTTGTGGAATTTATACAAATATATCGCTTATTTAGAAAAGGGTGGTGAACACAAGATGGAAGTGACTGACGTAAGATTACGCCGCGTAAACACAGAAGGCCGCATGAGAGCAATTGCCTCTATTACTCTAGACCATGAATTTGTTGTTCATGATATTCGTGTAATTGATGGTAATAATGGATTATTTGTAGCAATGCCAAGTAAACGTACTCCAGATGGAGAATTCCGTGACATTGCACATCCAATTAATTCTAATACACGCTCTAAAATTCAAGATGCGGTTTTAACAGAGTATCATCGTTTAGGCGAGTTAGAAGAGGTTGAGTTTGAAGAAGCAGGCGCTTCGTAAAATTCGAATGAAAAGGGCTTTTGAAAGAAAGTCTTATAATTTTGTAGCAAACTCCTGTAAGCATTTACAGGAGTTTGTTTTTTTTTTTGAATAATACACGTTTCTAATTATAAAAATTCATATTTTGAAAAAATAAAGATGAAAAACTTCTAATTTTTTCATCTTTATTTAAAATAGTATAGCTTATTCCTTAAAAAAGATACTAAAGAGTAAAACATCTTATAAGAATTATGGTAAAATTTAATAGTTATAATGTGTTTCTTGAAATATATGATGATTTAGGATAATATCGTTAATGGATAAATAGGTTGCGATGGAGGGTCTATATGTCAAACAGATTTGCAGTGATTCTAGCTGCAGGTAAAGGCACACGTATGAAGTCCAAGCTATACAAAGTGCTGCATCCTGTATGTGGAAAACCAATGGTACAACATGTAGTCAATGAAGTATCTCAATTAGGATTGCAGAAACTTGTAACAGTCGTTGGACATGGTGCTGAAAAGGTACAAGAACAGCTAGGAAACGTAAGTGAGTTTGCATTACAAGCAGAACAACTTGGTACAGCTCATGCTGTCGATCAAGCTGCAAGTGTACTTGCAAATGAAGAGGGAACAACTTTAGTTATTTGTGGTGATACACCTCTAATAACTGCTGAAACGATGGAAGCATTACTTCAGCAACACGAAGAAGCGGGAGCAATGGCGACGGTACTAACAGCGTACATAGAAGAGCCTGYTGGATATGGCCGTATCGTTCGTAATGAGAATGGTCATGTTGAAAAGATTGTTGAGCATAAGGATGCGAATGAAAAAGAATTAGCTATTAAAGAAATCAATACAGGTACGTATTGTTTTGATAATAAAGCTTTATTTGCTTCACTTTCTAAAGTTTCAAATGATAATGTACAGGGCGAATATTACCTTCCGGACGTTATTGAAATTTTAAAAAATGAAGGTCATATTGTATCAGCTTATCAAACAGAGCACTTCGATGAAACGTTAGGTGTTAACGACAGAGTCGCTCTATCGCAAGCGGAAATTATTATGAAAAATCGTATCAACAGAAAGAACATGGTAAATGGTGTTACAATTATTGATCCAAGTAACACATACATTTCTGCGGATGCAATTATTGGTAGTGATACAGTCCTTCACCCAGGAACGGTTATTGAGGGGAACACTGTAATTGGTTCTGATTGTGAAATTGGACCGCATACAGTAATTCGCGATAGTGAAATTGGAGATCGTACGGTAATTCGTCAATCTACTGTACATGACAGCAAACTTGGTACAGAAGTATCAGTTGGTCCATTTGCACATATTCGCCCAGATTCAGTTATTGGAGATGAAGTGCGCGTTGGAAACTTCGTAGAAATCAAAAAAACTGTTTTTGGTAATAGAAGTAAAGCTTCACACTTAAGTTATATCGGGGATGCACAAGTTGGAGAAGACGTGAATCTTGGTTGTGGTTCAATTACGGTGAACTACGACGGCAAGAATAAATTTAAAACTGTAATTGGTAACGGGGTATTTATTGGATGTAATTCAAACCTTGTTGCTCCTGTAACAGTTGAAGATGGTGCTTATGTGGCAGCAGGCTCTACAATAACAGAGAATGTTCCATCAAAAGCATTATCAGTAGCACGTGCACGTCAAGTTAACAAAGAAGACTATGTTGATAAATTGCTGAATAAGAAAAAATCATAATGTGGAGGGTTAATCTAGATGTCGACTCAATATCTAAATTCTAATTTGAAAGTATTCTCTTTAAACTCTAATAAGGAACTTGCTGAGCAAATCGCAAAGCATATTGGAGTAGGACTAGGAAAATGTTCTGTTGATCGTTTTAGTGATGGAGAAGTTCAAATTAACATTGAAGAAAGTATCCGTGGTTGCGATGTATTCATTATTCAATCTACAAGCTTCCCAGTAAACGAACATATCATGGAATTACTTATTATGATTGATGCATTAAAACGTGCATCTGCAAAAACAATTAATATTGTTATTCCTTACTATGGTTATGCGCGTCAAGACCGTAAAGCGCGTTCTCGTGAACCAATTACATCGAAACTTGTAGCAAACTTGCTTGAAACAGCAGGTGCAACTCGTGTAATCACTCTAGATTTACATGCTCCGCAAATTCAAGGATTCTTTGATATCCCGATCGACCACTTAATGGGTGTACCGATTCTTTCAGACTACTTTGAAGCAAAAGGCCTTAAAGATATCGTAATCGTATCTCCTGATCACGGTGGTGTAACGCGTGCTAGAAAAATGGCGGATCGCCTAAAAGCGCCAATCGCTATTATTGATAAGCGTCGTCCTCGTCCGAATGTATCTGAGGTAATGAACATTATCGGTAACATCGAAGGCAAAACAGCAATTTTAATTGATGACATCATTGATACAGCTGGTACAATTACATTAGCGGCAAACGCTCTTGTTGAGAACGGTGCTTCTGAAGTATATGCTTGCTGTACACACCCAGTATTATCTGGTCCAGCAATTGAGCGTATTCAAAATTCGAATATTAAAGAGTTAGTTGTAACGAACTCTATCGTATTACCAGAAGAGAAGAAAATTGATAAAGTACATGAACTTTCAGTTGCTCCATTAATCGGAGAAGCAATCATTCGTGTATACGAAGAAGAATCTGTAAGTGTATTATTCAATTAATTGGATAGAATGAGACGTAACCAAGCTTGGTTACGTCTTTTCGTATCGAAAAAAGAAAGTAGTGGTACAAGAATGAAATTAATAGTAGGACTTGGGAACCCAGGTAGAGAATATGAATTAACAAGGCATAATATTGGATTTATGGCAATCGATGAACTTGCAAAACGTTGGAGTATTTCTTTGAATGAACAAAAGTTTAAAGGGGTATTTGGCGCAGGTTTTGTTAATGGGGAAAAAGTAATCTTACTAAAGCCACTTACATATATGAATTTATCTGGGGAAAGTATCCGTCCACTCATGGATTATTATAAAATTGATGTCGAGGACTTCATTGTTATGTACGATGATTTAGATATTCCTGTAGGTAAATTACGCCTTCGCATGAAAGGTAGTGCGGGTGGACATAATGGTGTGAAGTCAACAATTTCACATTTAGGAACACAAGAATTTCAACGTATCCGCATGGGAATCGATCGTCCGAAAAATGGGATAAAAGTAGTGGATTACGTATTAGGACGTTTTACATCTGAAGAAATATCTGGCGTTAATCAATCCATTGAAAATGCAGCAGATGCATGTGAGGAATGGTTAAATAAACCTTTTCTCCAAATCATGAATACTTTTAATAGTTAAGCGCACAATCTGGAATATTTTATTTTGTTTTATCCCATACTAGTAGCAATTGGATATTTAGGAGGCTAGTATGGAAGGTTATTATTACTGTAGACATTGTGGAAGTAATGTGGGCTCCATTATCGCAGAAAAAGTATATAGCGACGTTTTGTTTCAACTAACAGAGCAAGAAGTAGTGGATATGATTCATTTTCATGAGAATGGAAATATATATATAAAAACGATTTGTGAATCGTGTCAAGAAACGCTCGCATCTTATCCTGAGTATTATGAATATGAAAAATTTCTGCAATAAAATGTTGTCGCTTTGGCGTGTCCAAAGCATTTTTCTGTTTTCTTTTTCCAAAATATTTGCATAAAATATAGTAACTTGCTCTTTATGTTGAGAGGAGTTTTGAAAATGATAGGTTTATTAGAGCAATTTTATAAAAATGAAGAAATACAATCGGTTATTAATGGGCTAGAAGATGGGTTGAAAGAACAACTTGTATCGGGTATGGCAACATCCTCTCGTTCATTATTAATGGCAGCTTTATATAAAAAGACAAAGCAATCACAACTTATCGTGACGCACAATTTATACCAAGCACAAAAAGTACATGAAGATTTAGTGGCGTTACTTGGTGAAAAAGATGTTTGGCTATATCCGGTAAATGAATTGATAGCATCGGAGGTTGGTGTTGCAAGTCCAGAATTGAAGGCACAGCGTATTGAAGTGTTAAATCGCTTAGCTGCAGGAGAGAATGGGATTATTGTAGCGCCAGTTGCAGGGCTGCGTAGGTTTTTACCAATAAAAGAATTATGGAAGCAAAGGCAAATTGAAATCAATCTAGGGCAAGAGATTGATTTAGATGCACTCTTGCATACCTTACATCATATTGGTTATGAGCGTAAGTCGATGGTAGAAGCTCCAGGAGATTTTAGTCTACGCGGGGGAATATTAGATATTTACCCATTAACTGAAGAATTACCATTTCGTATTGAATTCTTTGATACACAGGTTGATTCTATTCGATTATTTGATGTGGAAGAACAGCGCTCTCAAGATAAAAGGGAAAGTGTTCGGTTTGGTCCGGCAACAGAGTTTTTATTTTCACAGGAAGAATTGAAATCGGGAATTAAGCATCTTGAAGAAGGTTTGACTAAGACGATGCAAAAGCTTTCCGATGATAAATTAAAGACTACTGTGCTTGAGACGGTTAGTCATGAACTTGAAATGTTGAAAAACGGGCAAAGTATAGAACAAATGTTTAAATATTTATCTATTTTCTATAAAGAACCTGCTAGTCTGATAGATTATTTACCAGAAAATGGTGTTGTGATTTTAGATGAGATTTCCCGTATTCAAGAAACAGCATCACATCTTGAAACAGAAGAAGCGGAATGGTATATCTCACTTCTTGGCGAAGGAACAATTATTCAGGATTTATCTTTCTCCCACTCGTTTGAGGAGTTTCTTCATAATAAAAAAAGAAGTTTTGTATATTTAACGTTATTCTTACGCCATATAGCACACACACATCCTCAAAATATTGTGAATGTGACATGTAAAACGATGCAAGATTTCCATGGACAGATGCATTTGTTAAAAACTGAAATTGATAGATGGAATGAAGGTAATTTTACGACCGTTGTGCTTGGAACAGATGATGAACGTGTAAAAAAACTACAACATATTTTAAGTGATTATGATATTGATGCAGACATTGTAGAGGCGACAGATATCTTATTGCCTGGAAGGTTACAAATTGCTGTAGGTGATTTACATGCAGGCTTTGAAATGCCGATGCAAAAGTTTGTTGTCATTACTGAAAAGGAGCTTTTTCATAAGAAGGTTAAAAAATCACAACGTAAGCAAAAGTTATCTAACGCTGAACGTATTAAAAGTTATTCGGAATTAAAAGTTGGAGACCATGTAGTTCATGTAAATCATGGTATAGGTAAATTTTTAGGTATTGAGACATTAGAGATTAATGGTGTTCATAAAGATTATTTAAATATTAAATATCAAGGTAATGATAAGTTATACGTTCCAATTGAACAAATTGATCAAGTGCAAAAATACGTAGGGTCTGAAGGTAAGGAACCAAAAGTTTATAAATTAGGCGGAAATGATTGGAAGAAGGTCAAAACGAAAGTTGAAAAATCTGTACAAGACATTGCAGATGACCTAATTAAATTATATGCCGAGCGTGAAGCCTCAAAAGGTTATGCATATACACCAGATACGGCAGAGCAACAAGAGTTTGAATCTTTATTCCCATATCAAGAGACAGAGGATCAATTACGTTCTATTGAAGAGATTAAGAAAGATATGGAACGCGGACGTCCGATGGATAGGCTTCTTTGTGGTGACGTAGGATATGGAAAGACTGAAGTAGCTATTCGTGCGGCATTTAAAGCAATTATGGATGAAAAACAAGTTGCGATTTTAGTACCAACAACAATCCTTGCACAACAACACTA
Source organism: Bacillus sp. 05T21 (assembly GCF_056396785.1). NCBI lineage: Bacteria > Bacillati > Bacillota > Bacilli > Caryophanales > Bacillaceae > Bacillus > Bacillus sp. 05T21. Next base: position 22,698 of record NZ_JBFTMD010000030.1, read on the forward strand.
TGAAACAATTCGAGAGCGTTTTCAAGATTACCCGATTAATATAGGGTTACTAAGTAGATTCCGCACACGAAAACAACAAAATGAAACGATTAAAGGTTTAAAAGATGGAACGGTGGATATTGTAATCGGAACGCATCGTATTTTATCTAAAGATGTTACTTATAAAGATTTAGGACTTCTTATTATTGATGAAGAACAGAGATTCGGCGTTACACATAAAGAAAAAATTAAACAATTGAAAGCAAATGTTGACGTGTTAACATTAACGGCAACTCCGATTCCACGTACACTTCATATGTCTATGCTTGGTGTGCGCGATTTATCTGTTATTGAGACACCACCAGAGAATCGTTTCCCAGTACAAACATATGTAGTAGAGTATAATCCGGCGTTAATGCGAGAAGCGATAGAGCGAGAGTTGGCAAGAGGCGGTCAAATTTACTTCCTATATAACCGTGTGGAGGATATTGAAAGAAAAGCAGATGAAATTTCGATGTTGGTTCCAGATGCTCGTGTAACATACGCACATGGGAAAATGAATGAAGGTGAATTAGAGTCTGTTATGCTATCGTTTTTAGAAGGGCAGCATGATGTTCTTGTAAGTACAACAATTATTGAGACGGGTGTAGATATTCCGAATGTAAATACATTAATTGTATTTGATGCAGATCGTATGGGATTATCACAGTTGTATCAGCTTCGTGGTCGTGTTGGACGTTCTAATCGCGTCGCGTATGCATACTTTGCATACAAACGTGATAAAGTGTTATCGGAAGTTGCAGAGAGGCGTCTGCAAGCGATTAAAGAGTTTACAGAGCTTGGATCTGGTTTCAAAATTGCGATGAGAGACTTATCAATTCGTGGTGCGGGTAATTTGTTAGGGGCAGAACAACATGGATTTATTGATTCTGTTGGATTTGATCTATATTCTCAAATGTTAAAAGATGCAATTGAGCAACGTAGAGGAACAGACGGAGTTGAAAATACCGTTAATGTTGAAATTGATTTAGAAGTAGATGCATATTTACCGGATGCGTACATTTCAGATAGTAAACAAAAAATTATGATGTATAAACAATTTAGAGGTATTTCTGCAATTGAAGATATTGAAGAGTTGCAGGAAGAGATGATCGACAGATTTGGTGATTATCCACAAGAAGTTGGTTATTTATTACAAATTGCAAACATTAAAGTGTTGGCAATGAAAGAACAAATTGAGTTAATTAAGCAAAATAAATTTGAAGTAACATTCCTGTTTTCTGAACAAGCGAGCCAAAATATAGATGGTGGAAAATTATTCATGCTAGGAAGTAGTTTTGGCCGTATGATCGGTCTTGGTATGGAGGGGTCACAATTGAAAATTGTGATGAAAACGAATGGATTAGAGACGTCGAAATGGTTAACAATTGCTGAAAATTTATTAAAAGGCTTGCCAGATGTAAAAAAAGAAGTAATAAATGCCTAATATAAGATAAAAAATACAATTCGACGTGCATAGAAGAACTAATGTGTAAAATACTATGTTTAATAGTTGGTGATTTTTACATGAACAGGTAAATTCACCACTTTGATCATCAGTAGAAAGTGAGGCAGCATTAGAATGAAAGCAACTGGAATCGTACGTCGAATTGATGATTTAGGCAGGGTAGTAATTCCGAAGGAAATTCGTAGAACTTTACGTATTCGTGAGGGAGATCCACTAGAAATATTTGTTGATCGCGATGGAGAAGTGATTTTGAAAAAATATTCTCCAATTAGTGAACTAGGTAATTTTGCAAAGGAATATACGGAAGCTTTATACGATAGCTTAGGACATAATGTGCTTGTATGCGATCGTGATTCTATTATCGCAGTAGCAGGCGCATCTAAAAAAGAATACTTAAATAAAAGTGTTGGCGATTTAATTGAGAAGACAATGGAAGAGCGTAAGTCTGTAATTATGACAGATGAAAGCGAAATTTCAATTATTGATGGAGTAACAGAAAAAGTGAGCTCTTATACAATTGGCTCGATTATTGCAAATGGAGATCCAATCGGAGCTGTCGTTATCTTCTCTAAAGAGGCTATTATAAGTGAAGTAGAGCATAAATCAGTAAATACAGCTGCAAGCTTTTTAGCGAAACAAATGGAGCAGTAGCGAAGTGTAATTTCTATAAGTAGCAATCTTTCCTAATTATGATATTTCTATTTGAGAAATTAACTATTTGGAGATATAAGTATATTGAACGAAGGTAGCGCTTTGCTACCTTTTTTCATTGAATATTTTTGCTGTTGAAAGAAGTCAGTGAATGTAAGGAATATGAAGGAGAGCCAGTTTTTCTTTGTGATATAATACGAGGGGTGAGAATAGAAAAAGGAGTTTTCTTGTATGGAAGCGAAGAAGTACCAAGCCTTTTGGCGTGGGGCTATTATATTAACAATCGCAAGTTTTGTTACGAAGGTATTAAGCGCTTTTTACCGTATTCCATATCAAAATATAGCGGGTGATGTTGGTTTTTATATTTACCAACAAATTTATCCGTTTTATGGATTTTGTTTGATTTTAGCTACTTATGGGTTTCCCATTATTATTTCAAAAATGGTCGCAGAAAGATTAGAACGAGGAAAACAAAAAGAAGCAGAAGAAATTATTTGTGTATCTTTTTGGTTTTTATTAGGAATTGGCTTTATAGGATTTTTCACATTATTCTTTGGGGCCAAAACAATTGCATCGGCTATGGGCGATATACATTTAGATAAATTATTACGTGTTATTTCGTTTTCATTCCTACTAATGCCATTTTTATCTGTAGCGAGAGGATATTTTCAAGGTTTCAATAATATGATGCCGACGGCTGTTTCGCAAGTAATTGAACAAACGATTCGTGTTTCTATTATTGTATTTTTATCACTATTCCTTATTGCTCATGGATTTGATTTATATACAGTTGGTGCGGGTGCCATGCTAGGTTCAATTGCAGGCGGGCTTATTGGGATTATCGTACTTTTACTTTATATGCGTCATGATTTCCATGCTATTTTCTTCAAAAGTTGGAAGGGAATTGGAAATAAAAAAAGGGTTGTTCGAATCCTTTTTTGGCAGGGATTAGCGATTTGTGTTAGTAATTTAGTCCTTATTTTTATACAAATGGCGGATTCTATTTCCTTGTATACTTTGCTTATTCGTGCGGGAGAGCAAATTGAAAATGCAAAGGTACTAAAAGGTGTTTATGATAGAAGTATCCCGCTTATGCAATTAGGTACTGTTGTGACAACTTCTTTCTCATTGTCACTTATTCCTATTATTACAGCGGCGAAAGAAAGAGGAGATCTTTCATTTATTCAAGAAAAGGTAAAGTTAGCAATGAAAATAACATTTGTTATTGGATTTGCAGCTGCTATTGGATTAACTTGTATTATTCAACCTACAAATATTATGTTGTTTGAAAATAGTGATGGATCAGATGTGTTATCGATTTTATCTTTATCTATTTTATTTAGTTCATTGTCAATTACAACTGCTTCCATTTTGCAAGGAGTGGGACAAACATTAAAACCAGCAATATTCGTTGTATTTGGAGGTTGTTTGAAGTTAGTTTTAAACTATATATTAATGCCGTATTTTGGTGTAAAGGGAGCTGCAATTGCAACTTTAGTTGCGCTTATTGTAATTGCCTTGCTAAATAGTGTGTTACTTATGCGAGCTGTATCGGAGCCGCTTATTGATAGGCGGAATATGTTAGGTGTAGCTATTAGTGGTATCGGTATGGGGTTTGTATTAATAATCTTTATGCGTATGTTGCGAATGTCCGGATTAGTAATTGATACAGGACATAGAGGAATTGCGACGCTTGAAGCGCTGTTAGGTGTAGCTATCGGTGGATTAGCATATATGTTTTTAATTTTAAAATTACGTGTATTTACAAAAGAAGAATTAGGAACCGTTATGAAACAAGAGAAAAAAGAAGGTTCATTGAAGAAGAGTGGATAGAGGTGACTGGTTGTGAGTGGAATCATTACTATTTTAGGATTAGGTGCTGGTGAGTTAGATCAGTTAACGATGGGTGTATATCGAAAGATAAAAGAAGCAGACCATATGTTTGTTAGAACGAAGGAACACCCAGTTATAGAAGAATTGGAGAAAGAAGCTATAAAGTATACGGCCTTTGATAATGTATATGAGGCACATGATACATTTGAAATCGTATATGAAACAATTGCGAATACATTGCTAGAACAAGCTAAAGGCGCAGAAATTATTTATGCTGTTCCAGGTCATCCGCTTGTAGCAGAAAGAACAGTTCAGCTACTTTTGGAAAAAGGAGAAGCAGCAAATATTGAAGTGCGAATTGAAGGTGGACAAAGTTTCCTTGATCCGATGTTTGCAAGTCTAAAAATTGATCCGATTGAAGGGTTCCAATTAATTGATGCTACATCATTTGAAAGAGGGCAATTAGAATTACGTCAACATTTAATCTTTTGCCAAGTGTATGATGCATTCGTTGCTTCAGATGTGAAGCTAACGTTAATGGAGATTTTGCCAGATGATTACGAAGTGTATATCGTAACAGCTGCAGGGACTTCATTCGAGCAAGTGAAAAAGGTATCGTTATACATGTTAGATCACGAAACAGAATTAAATAATTTAACGAGTGTGTATGTACCGCCGGTTAAGGAACGTGCGTCCTTATATCAGCAGTTTGATGTGCTTAGAGCAGTTATTGCTGATCTTCGTGGACCGAATGGTTGCCCATGGGATAAAAAGCAAACTCATCAATCTTTAAAGAAATACTTAATTGAAGAAGCGTATGAAGTGCTAGAAGCAATTGATGAAGAGGATGATGATCATTTAGTAGAAGAACTAGGTGATATATTATTACAAGTTATGCTTCATGCCCAAATTGGAGAGGATGAAGGTTGGTTCTCTATAGATGACATTATTCGGACTTTAGCTGAGAAAATGGTTCGTCGTCATCCGCATGTGTTTGGGGATACGGATGTAAATAATGCTGATGAAGTGATTGCAAATTGGGAAGAAATTAAAAAACAAGAAAAGGGATTCGTGAAAGAATCTGTTTTAGCGGGTATTCCAAAAAGCTTGCCACAACTAATGCGTGCTTATGAAATTCAGAAGAAAGCTGGAAAGGTTGGATTTGATTGGGTTGATGTGCAGCCGATGATAGAGAAGGCCTTAGAAGAATGGCAAGAATTCCAACAAGAAGTTGTAAACATGGATGAGAAAAAGATGCTAGGTGAATTTGGTGATTTACTATTTGCATTTGTTAATATAGCTCGTCATTATAAATTAGATCCAGAAGAAGCGTTACGTTCAACTAATGAGAAATTTATGGCTCGCTTTTTATACATGGAAGCAAAAGTAGCTGAAATGAATAAGGAAATGCAAGATTTATCATTAGAACAGTTAGATATTTTATGGGAAGAGGCAAAACAAACAGAGCGTTAATAGGGGGATTTGATATGCGTCTAGATAAATTTTTGAAAGTATCACGTTTAATTAAAAGAAGAACATTAGCAAAAGAAGTGTCTGACCAAGGAAGAATTTCGATTAATGGCCAAGTGGCAAAAGCGAGTTCAGATGTGAAGGTAGAGGATGAATTAACAATTCGTTTCGGGCAAAAAATAGTAACTGTGAAAGTAAATGAATTGAAAGAAACAACTAAAAAAGAAGATGCAGCAAACATGTATAGTCTTGTTCGTGAGGAAAAAGTGAAAGCGGAAGAAGGCTTGTTCTAAAATAGGTTAGCCCTTCATACATTACTATTAGCTAGTATAAAGCTATGGGGGGATTTTCGTGAATAATGGTTACTCACCTATGTCTTCTAATCAACAAAATGTTTCTGTAGAGCATGATATTATCATGCGTGGCAGGCGTGTAATCGATATTACTGGTGTAAAGCAAGTAGAGAGTTTTGATAGCGAAGAGTTTTTACTCGAGACTGTAATGGGTTTTTTAACAATTCGTGGTCAAAATTTGCAAATGAAGAATTTAGATGTAGAAAAGGGTGTTGTATCAATTAAAGGGAAAGTTCATGAAATGCTGTATATTGATGAGAACCAAGGGGAGAAAACTAAAGGCTTCTTTAGTAAGCTGTTTAAATGAGCCTAACAATTCAGTTGTATACAATGCTTTCGATGATTGGAATGGGTGCTTGGATTGGTGCTTCTTTAGATACATACCAACGGTTTTTAAAACGCCAAGAGCGTAAACGTTGGCTTGTATTTATACATGATATACTATTTTGGATTGTCCAAGCATTATTCGTTTTTTATGTATTACTGCGTGTAAATGAAGCCGAACTACGTATATATGTATTTTTGGCGTTACTATGTGGTTTTGCAGCATATCAAAGCTTATTGAAAGTACTATACATGAAGATGTTAAATTTTCTCATCTATATTTTTGTACAAACAACACAATTTTTTGTTCGAATTATACAGCTACTCATGATAAAACCTGTTATTATTATAGCACAGCTATTTATTGCATTTATATTATTCTTATTTCGTATACTGCTTTCAATTGGACATGTGTTATGGAAAATGGTGATTTGGATATTACTTTTCATATGGAAAGTTTTTTTCTCGCCTGTTCGGTTTATTGTTTCGCTCATATGGAAACTTCTCCCTAATCGTGTTAAACTTTTTATAATGAAGCATGTAGGGTTCCTGCAATATGTAGCAAAATTGAAGGGACATATCTTCCAATTATGGGTGCGTATAAAAAAGAAGTTAGGGGGACCTCGGAAATGAGGGAACTGAGACAAAGAACAATCGAAAAACAGAGTCCAAATCCTGTTAAAGAACATATAATACAAACGGATGAGAACAGGAAGCGACTTTATCGCCGTTTAGCGGTTTTTCTTGTCTTTGCTTTTACAATTATTGCTAGTATTAGTGTGACGTTTTATCAACAAAACAGTTCCATTAAAGCAAAAGAAGCAAAAGTTAAGGACATGAAAAAAGAACTGGATTCATTAACGAAAAAAGAAAAGAATCTAAAAGATGAAGTTCAAAAGTTGAATGATGAAGAGTACGTTTTAAAGATTGCTAGAAGGGATTATTTCTTCTCCGGAAAAGGGGAGATAATTTTTCCTGTTTCTAAGTAGAGTATGTCTTATTGACACTACATTTTAGGATTATATATAATAAAGTAAAATTTGACTTTTTAACCACTAAGGAGGAGCATTTTTTTTATGTCAATCGAGGTAGGCAGCAAGTTACAGGGTAAAGTAACAGGTATTACAAATTTTGGGGCTTTTGTGGAGCTGCCAGAAGGCTTAACAGGTCTTGTTCATATTAGTGAAGTTGCTGATAATTATGTGAAAGATATTAACGATCACTTAAAAGTAGGCGACCAAGTAGAAGTAAAAGTTATCAATGTTGAAAAAGATGGCAAAATTGGCCTATCTATTAAGAAAGCGAAAGAACGTGAAAAAACAGAAGGAGATCGTCCGCGTGGTGAATACCAACGTGGTGGTGATCAACAACGTTCTGGACGTCCACAACGTAATAATAATCGTTCTTCCAACAGAGATAACCGCGGTGGCGGTAACGAACGAGCTCCAAAAGAAACATTTGAGCAAAAGATGGCACGCTTTTTAAAAGATAGTGAAGATCGTTTAACTTCTTTAAAGCGTAACACAGAATCTAAACGTGGTGGCCGTGGCGCACGTCGCGGATAATAAGTCCGTTTAATTCTTAACATATAGAGAGGTACCCAGAGTAATTACTCGGGTACTTTTTTATGTGAGAGAATATATTTTTAAAAAAGTTTTTGAGATGTATTGACTTTAAAATATATCTGATGTAATATACTAATTGTCCGTTAAATACGACGACATGGCGGTGTAGCTCAGCTGGCTAGAGCGTACGGTTCATACCCGTGAGGTCGGGGGTTCGATCCCCTCCGCCGCTATATTTAATTTAACGGCCCGTTGGTCAAGTGGTTAAGACACCGCCCTTTCACGGCGGTAACACGGGTTCGAATCCCGTACGGGTCATCTAAAAAGATCATGCAAATTTGCATGGTCTTTTTTTGTTAAATATAAATTAAGACGTACAATACTTCTACAAAATCACCCTATATTTTCTGAACATTCTTTCAACTCACTTTAAATAAATTAAATACTATGTATATATGTAGATTTATTTCGAATAAAAAGTCGAACGATTATAAAAGTCAAAACTGTTGTTTTGACAAAAAAACCAATAATCATCTTTTATAATAACAGTAATTAAACTATGCAGGTGGTGTTAAAAATATGCCTAAAGCAGGAAGGAATACTATGAATACAAGTGCATTGGCGATGAATGAAAGTCAGCTTGGAACAATAAAGTGGACGAGTAAGTTGCGAATGAAGTTTGAAAAAGTTTTCTTTAGATGGGGATTCATTATTGCTGTTATTGGTTTTCTTTTGGGACGAGCATATATATTAACAAACATTTTACCGTTTGCATTGCCGTTTTTTGCTGCTGTTTATGTTATGAAGCGAGATAAAATGCCGCTCGCGTTCTTAGCCCTAATGGGGGGGGCACTTTCAGTTTCAATAGATAATTTATTTTTTACTTTTGCATCTATCTTTACCTTCTTTATTTATAATATCTTCTTTAGTCGGTTTACACGTAAAACTGTTGGACTTGTACCATTCCAAGTATTTATCTCCGCATTAACCGCACATTTAGTTGTTGTATATTTTGCACAGCAAACCGTCACCATGTATGATCTGCTCGTCAGTACGATCGAAGCGGGGCTTAGCTTCGTATTAACGATGATATTTTTACAAAGTGTTCCGCTTTTAGTGGAAAGGAAAGGGAAGCAACAAGCGTTAGAAACAGAAGAAATTGTTTGTTTAATTATATTACTAGCATCTGTTTTAACGGGCACAACGGATTGGTTTGTTTATGATGCTTCTATTCAACATATTTTCACTAGATATTTAGTATTAGTATTTGCCTTTATTGCAGGGGCAGCTACAGGGTCCACCGTAGGAGTTGTCACTGGGTTAATATTAAGTTTAGCAAATGTGGCGAGCTTGTCTCAACTTAGTCTCCTTGCCTTTTCAGGATTGCTTGGGGGATTGTTAAAAGAAGGGAAGCGTATAGGAGTTAGTTTAGGTTTATTAATTGGTACAAGCTTAATTACATTATATGTAGACAAGCAAACAAGTATTGTAACAACTTTAATTGAATCTGGTGTAGCGATTGTTTTCTTCTTATTAACACCGAAGCTTGTTATGGATCGTATTGCTAAATTTATGCCGGGTACACAGGAACATTCACAGGATCAACAACAATATTTAAGAAGAGTGCGCGATGTTACAGCAAACAAAATCAATCAATTTGCTAATGTATTTGCTGCTTTGTCTAATAGCTTTTCTGTATACGGGTATGTGGAGGAGGAAGATAAAGAAACAGAAGCTGATTTATTTTTAAGTACAATTACTGCAAAAACATGTCAAACATGCTTTAAGAAGGATCAATGTTGGGTAGTTAATTTTGATAAAACATACGATTATATGAAACAAATAATGAGTGAAACAGAAGAAGGAACGCTGCAGCATAATCGGAAGTTAGTTCGTGAATGGGACAAGCATTGTGTGAGAGGGAAGAAAGTAACGGATTTAGTAGCGGGTGAATTAGATCACTTCTATGAGGGGCAGAAATTAAGAAAACAAATGAAGGAAAATCGTAGAATTGTAGCGGAGCAATTACTAGGTGTATCAAAAGTGATGGAGGATTTCGCTAAGGAGATACAACGAGAAAGAGAGAACCATCAAGCGCAGGAGGAGCAAATTTTACAAGCGTTTCGTGATTTTGGTGTCGAAGTGGAGCATGTTGATATTTATTGTTTAGATAGAGGAAGTATTGATATTGAAATGTTGATTCCGGCTGCATCTAATGAACATGGGGAATGTGAGAAGTTGGTTGCTCCAATGCTTTCAGATATTTTAAAAGAGAATATCGTCGTTAAGCATGAAGAGAAATCCTCATATCCAAATGGGCACAGTTTAATATCATTTGGTTCAGCGAAGACGTATTCTCTTGATACAGGATTGGCCACAGCTGCAAAAGGTGGTGGGTTTATTTCAGGTGATTCCTACGCGATGATGGATTTGAGCGTTGGTAAATATGCACTTGCGATTAGTGATGGTATGGGAAATGGACAAAGGGCTCATATGGAGAGTAGGGAAACGGTAAAATTATTACAAAAGATACTTCAATCAGGTATTGATGAAGAAATAGCGATTAAGTCCATCAATTCGATTCTTTCTTTAAGGACGACAGAGGAGATGTATACAACGCTTGACTTGGCTATGGTAGATTTAAGGGATGCGAGTGCGAAGTTTTTAAAGATTGGATCGACGCCGAGTTTTGTTAAACGCGGAAATAATATTTTGAAAATTGAGGCAAGTAATTTGCCGATGGGAATCATTGAAGATGTTGAAGTTGATGTGGTTGGTGAGCAATTAAAAACGGGCGATCTTCTTATCATGATGAGTGACGGCATTTTTGAGGGAGCGCAACATGTGGAGAATCACGAATTATGGATAAAACGTAAAATTAAAGAACTACAAACAGAGGACCCACAGGAAATCGCTGATATTATTATGGAAGAAGTAATTCGCTCTGGTGATGGTTATATAAATGATGATATGACTATTGTGGTGGCGAAAGTAAAGAAAAATATGCCGAAGTGGGCTACGATTCCAATAGTAGGAATGCAGGCGCAATAAAATAATCAAAAAACCTAGGTAGATGCCTAGGTTTTTTTGATTAAAAAGGTAATGTGATTACTTTGTTAAATATACAGGAGGGATGTAAGATAAAAATATGGATTTTGTACATCTTTTTTTTGCACAATGTTTGTAAAAGTTGTACCATTATATACAAGGTAACTAATGTTGTTGTTCTTGTTTAATGAAAGGTGATTGCGAAGTTGAAAGATGCATTTGTTGAAAAAGTAGATGACTTTGTAAAGCAGCATGATGTATTAAAGAAACATTCAACAATTGTTGTAGGGGTTTCTGGTGGTCCTGACTCTTTGGCTCTTTTATATTATTTGTTAGAAAAAAGGGCAGAAAAACAGCTAGAAATTGTAGTAGCACATGTGGACCATATGTTTAGAGGTAATGAATCTTATGAGGATTTACAGTTTGTACAGGGTCTTTGCAAAGAGCTAGGAGTTATTTGTGAAACGCTAAGGATTAATGTGTCGCAATATCAACAGCAATATGGAATGAATGCACAAGTTGCAGCTAGAGAATGCAGATATGCATTTTTGGAAAGAATAATGAAGAAATATGATGCGAGTTATGTAGCTCTTGGTCACCATGGAGATGATCAAGTAGAGACGATTTTAATGCGCCTTGTACGAGGGAGTACTCCGAAAGGATACGCAGGAATTGCAGTGAAGCGATCTTTTCATAATGGATATTTAATTAGGCCGTTACTTGGGGTAACTAAGGAAGAAATTGTTGATTACTGTAATAAATTAAAAGTTATTCCGCGTATAGATCCGAGTAATAAAAAAGAAGTATATACAAGGAATCGATTACGTAAATATGTCCTTCCTTATTTGAAAGAAGAAAATCCACAAATGCATGAGAAATTTCAAAAATTTAGCGTGCAGATGCAAGAGGATGAGGCTTATTTGCAGGAATTAGCTTTTGAGAAAATGAATAAAGTAATTACAAAAAAAAGCGATAAACAAATTAGCTTATCAATTCCTGCCTTTGAATCCATGTCTATGCCTTTACAAAGAAGAGGGATTCAACTAATATTAAACTATCTTTATGAATATAAGATTCCATCTTCGCTTTCTTCTATACATATTGACAAGGTGATTGAATTTTTTAAGCGGGCACAACCTTCAGGGTCACTAGATTTTCCAGGTGGTTTGAAAATTGTTCGCACATACGAAGAATGTGGTTTTGGATTTAAACAAGAAATTGTTTCTCCTTTTTCGCAAGATTTATCAGTACCTGGGACAATTATATTGCCGAATGGGGATAAACTTGTAACAGAGGTGAGCGAAGATATACCGAGTAACATGAATGAAACAGTATTTGTTGCTAAGTATAATGATATATCGTATCCACTTCGTATTCGGTCTAGGGAAAATGGAGATCGCATGTCAATGCAAGGTATGGATGGTACAAAAAAGATAAAAGCTGTTTTTATCGAAGCAAAAGTACCAAAAGAAAAAAGAGAAGAATGGCCGATCGTTTGTGACGCAAGTGGAAATATTATTTGGGTACCCTTGTTGAAACGATCTGCGTTTGCTACTTCGAAAGAGCTAGCAAAGAAGGGTAAATACATGATTATTCACTACAAAAGCAAGGAGTCTTCCGGGAGGATAATGAAATGATGAATCAAGATATCGAAAAAGTATTAATTTCTGAAGAACAAATACAAGAAAAGGTGCACGAACTAGGTGCAGTTATTGCAGAGGATTACAAAAATACAGTACCTCTTGCGATTGGTGTACTAAAGGGTGCAATGCCATTTATGGCAGATTTATTAAAGAGAACAGATACATATCTTGAAATGGATTTTATGGCTGTATCTAGCTACGGTCACTCTACAGTTTCGACAGGCGAAGTAAAAATCTTAAAAGATCTTGATACTTCGGTAGAAGGTCGCGATATTTTAATCGTTGAAGATATTATTGATAGCGGTCTTACACTAAGCTATTTAGTGGATCTGTTTAAATATCGTAAAGCGAAATCTGTAAAAATTGTTACTTTATTAGATAAGCCAACAGGCCGTAAGGTTGATCTGAAAGCAGATTATGTTGGATTTACTGTTCCTCATGAATTTGTTGTAGGATATGGATTAGATTATAAAGAGCAGTACCGTAATCTTCCTTATGTAGGAGTATTAAAACCAAGTGTTTACTCAAATTAATTAAATATAGGCGTTACAATTGTATAGGAAATTTTTTTTATGTTACGATTTACTATAGTGTTTATGCCGTGAGAGGAGGTTAGGAATGAATCGTATCTTCCGTAATACCATCTTTTATTTACTGATATTCTTAGTAGTAATTGGAATCGTGAGCTATTTTAATGGTTCGACGCAAAAAACGACATCAGTTAGCTACGATAAATTCATTACTCAACTTGAAAAAGGTGAAGTGCGTAATGTGCAGCTTCAACCGAAAAATGGTGTGTTTGAGGTAAAGGGACAATTCAAGACTTCTAGCCAAGGAGAACAATTTGTTACTTATGCACCAAATACTGAGGAATTACAAAAGAAAATTAATGATAAAGCGCAAGGGGCTGAAGTTAAGTATCAACCAGCAGAAGAAACAAGTGCTTGGGTAACGTTCTTTACTTCTATCATTCCGTTTGTCATTATCTTCATTTTATTCTTCTTCTTATTAAACCAAGCTCAGGGCGGCGGTAGCCGTGTTATGAACTTCGGGAAAAGTAAGGCGAAGCTATACAATGATGAAAAGAAAAAAATTCGTTTCAGAGATGTTGCTGGAGCGGATGAAGAGAAACAAGAACTTGTTGAGGTAGTTGAATTCTTGAAAGACCCTCGTAAGTTCGCTGAAGTTGGTGCCCGTATTCCGAAGGGTGTTCTATTAGTGGGACCTCCAGGTACAGGTAAAACTTTACTAGCACGTGCTGTTGCAGGTGAGGCAGGCGTTCCGTTCTTCTCTATTAGTGGTTCTGACTTCGTAGAGATGTTCGTCGGTGTCGGTGCATCCCGTGTACGTGATTTATTTGAAAATGCAAAGAAAAATGCTCCTTGTATCATTTTCATTGATGAAATTGATGCAGTAGGACGTCAACGTGGCGCGGGTCTTGGCGGTGGTCATGATGAGCGTGAACAAACGTTGAACCAATTGCTTGTTGAAATGGATGGATTCGGTGCAAACGAAGGTATTATTATCATCGCTGCGACAAACCGTCCTGATATTCTTGATCCAGCGTTATTACGTCCAGGTCGTTTTGACCGTCAAATTACAGTAGATCGTCCAGATGTAAATGGTCGTGAAGCTGTACTTAAGGTACACGCTCGTAATAAACCGCTTGATGAGAATGTCAACTTAAGAGCAATTGCAACTCGTACACCAGGATTCTCTGGTGCCGATCTTGAAAACTTATTAAACGAAGCTGCTTTAGTAGCTGCGCGTCAAGATAAGAAGAAAATTGATATGAGTGACATCGATGAAGCGACGGATCGTGTTATTGCAGGTCCAGCTAAGAAAAGTCGCGTTATCTCTGAAAAAGAACGTAATATCGTTGCATTCCATGAGGCTGGCCATACTGTAATTGGTGTTGTCCTTGATGAAGCAGATATCGTTCATAAAGTAACAATTGTCCCTCGTGGTCAAGCTGGTGGATATGCGGTAATGCTTCCGAAGGAAGATCGTTACTTCATGACAAAACCAGAGTTACTTGATAAAATCACTGGTTTACTTGGTGGTCGAGTAGCTGAGGAGATTGTATTTGGTGAAGCAAGTACAGGTGCTCACAACGACTTCCAACGTGCGACTGGTATTGCAAGACGTATGGTTACAGAATTCGGAATGAGTGATAAGCTTGGACCGATGCAATTTGGTAGCTCACAAGGTGGTCAGGTATTCTTAGGAAGAGACTTCCATTCAGAACAAAACTACAGTGATGCAATCGCGCATGAAATTGATGTGGAAATGCAAATAATTATTAAAGACTGTTATGCTCGTGCGAAACAAATTCTTACTGAAAAACGAGATAAGCTTGATATTATCGCGAAAACGTTACTTGAAGTAGAAACATTAGATGCAGAGCAAATTAATCATTTATATGATTATGGCAGATTACCTGAGCGTCCAACATCTTCAGATGATGTGAAAGTAAACATCAATATGAAGAAAGACGATGAAGATACAGAAGATAAGTAAGAAACGAAGGAGTGACAATAGTCACTCCTTTTTTTTGTGGAATGAATTTAAGTGGCAAAAAAAATTGAATGAAACTATTATTAAAAATTGAAATAGAGAGTAATCTTTTTGTACAATGATGAGTATAGAAAAACTGATTATATAAGTATGTGTGATATGATGTTTTTATAAGTTTTATACATACTGCGCAAATATAGATTAAATAAGATAAGTGGTGAGAATATGATTTTTGTATTGGATGTAGGGAACACAAATGCGGTACTAGGTGTGTTTGAAGAGGGGGAACTTCGTCAGCATTGGCGCATGGAAACAGATCGTCATAAAACAGAAGATGAGTATGGGATGCTTGTAAAGCAGTTACTTGAGCATGAAGGTCTTTCTTTTGAAGATGTGAAAGGTATTATTGTGTCTTCAGTCGTACCGCCAATTATGTTCGCTTTAGAGCGTATGTGTGAAAAGTATTTTAAAATTAAACCGCTTGTAGTGGGGCCTGGGATAAAAACTGGCTTGAATATTAAATATGAAAATCCACGTGAAGTAGGCGCGGACCGAATTGTAAATGCAGTAGCAGGAATCCACTTATATGGAAGTCCGCTTATTATTGTTGATTTTGGTACGGCTACTACATATTGTTATATTAACGAAGAGAAGCATTATATGGGTGGCGTTATTACGCCAGGAATTATGATTTCGGCAGAGGCTTTATATAGCAGGGCAGCAAAGCTTCCTCGTATTGAAATTACAAAACCGGGTAGTGTTATCGGGAAGAATACAGTAAGTGCAATGCAATCAGGTATTCTTTATGGATACGTTGGACAAGTGGAAGGTATTGTTAAGCGTATGAAGGAAGAAGCTAAGCAAGAACCGAAAGTTATTGCAACAGGTGGATTGGCAAAATTAATTTCAGAAGAATCAAATGTAATTGATATTGTAGATCCGTTTTTAACGTTAAAAGGTTTGTATATGTTATATGAGCGTAATGCAAATTTACAACATGAGAAGGGTGAATAAATAAGTATGAAAGATTATTTAGTAAAAGCGTTAGCGTTTAATGGAGAGGTTCGTGCTTATAGTGTACGTACAACAAATACAGTAAGTGAGGCGCAAAAACGTCATGATACATGGAGAACAGCTTCAGCGGCACTTGGTCGTTCTTTAACTGCGGGTACAATGATGGGTGCTATGTTAAAAGGCGAGCAGAAGTTAACGATTAAAGTAGAGGGGAACGGCCCGATTGGTCCTATCTTAGTCGATGCTCATGCAAATGGGGATGTACGTGGTTATGTAACGAATCCGCATGTTGATTTTGAAGGAACGGAACAAGGAAAATTACGTGTATATCAAGCGGTAGGTACAGAAGGATTTGTAACGGTAATTAAAGATATCGGTATGCGTGAACCGTTTATTGGTCAATCTCCCATTGTTTCAGGAGAACTAGGGGAAGATTTCACATATTATTTCGCGGTTTCTGAGCAGACGCCTTCTTCTGTAGGTGTTGGTGTTCTTGTAAATGGAGATGATAGCGTATTAGCGGCGGGTGGATTCATTCTTCAAATTATGCCAGGTGCGCAGGAAGAAACAATTTCATTTATTGAAGAGCGTCTTCAACAAATCCCGCCAGTATCACAATTAATCGAACAAGGTCTTTCTCCAGAAGAATTACTGTATGAAGTGCTTGGAGAAGATAAAGTGAAAGTGCTAGAAACAATGGATGTTCAATTTAATTGTACATGTTCACGTGAGCGTATTGAAAGTGTGCTAATTAGTTTAGGTAAAGCGGAGTTAGAACAAATTCGTGCAGAAGAAGAAGAGACGGAAGTTCACTGTCACTTCTGTAATGAACGACATAAATTCGCTAAAGAAGATATTACAAGTCTAATTGAAAACCTGTAATAAAGAAGTTTAGGCGGAGAATCAGCCGCCCAAATAGATTGACAAATAGGGAATTTTCTGACAAAATCTAAATATAGATAAAACCAATAAAAATACTCGGTGTTAGGAGTGACAGGAATGCGAGTGGCACAATCAGTTTCAGAATTAATCGGGAAAACGCCGATCGTTAAGTTGAACCGCATCGTAGAATCAGACAGCGCAGATGTATACTTAAAATTAGAATTTATGAATCCAGGAAGCAGTGTTAAAGATCGTATCGCGTTAGCTATGATTGAAGATGCTGAAAATAAAGGATTATTAAAAGAGGGCGATACAATCATTGAGCCGACAAGTGGTAACACAGGTATTGGCTTAGCGATGGTAGCAGCTGCTAAAGGATATAAGGCAATTTTAGTAATGCCAGAAACAATGAGTATTGAGCGTCGTAATTTATTACGCGCTTACGGTGCTGAATTAGTATTGACTCCAGGACCTGAAGGAATGGGCGGAGCAATTCGAAAGGCAACTGAATTAGCAGAAGAACATGGGTACTTTATACCGCAACAGTTCCAAAATCAAGCAAATCCAGAAATCCATCGTATAACAACAGGTCCAGAAATTGTTGAACAGATGGGGGATCAATTAGATGCGTTTATCGCAGGTATTGGTACAGGTGGAACAATTACAGGTGCCGGTGAAGTGCTGAAAGAAGCTTATAAAGATATCAAAATTTACGCGGTAGAACCTGCGGATTCACCAGTATTATCTGGTGGAAAGCCAGGACCACATAAGATCCAAGGAATTGGAGCGGGGTTTGTTCCGGAGACATTGGATGTAGAGGTATATGATGAAATTATTCAAGTGAAAACGGAGCAAGCGTTCGAATATGCGAGAAGAGTGGCTAAAGAAGAAGGTATTTTAGTTGGTATCTCTTCGGGAGCAGTCGTTTATGCAGCGACAGAAGTTGCGAAGAAATTAGGTAAAGGGAAAAAGGTACTTGTTATTATCCCAAGTAACGGTGAACGTTATTTAAGTACACCACTTTATCAATTTGAGTCATAATTGAATGTGATTTGAAAAGCATCCTTAAAAAAGGATGCTTTTTCTTTTTTGATTGGAAAAAGGAAAAGAGTGAATGACTAGAAAACTTCATGTAAAATAAGAAGTAGTATAATTAATTTATTTTCACTAGCCCTCAAGTATAATCATTCTCTATATAAATAATTTTATGTAGTTTGAGTTGATTGGCTTAAGAGGGTGGGATAACAGAAGACGGGGTGTTGATATGCAACGAAGAAAATCTTTAGCGCTTTCTATTCCATATCAGTTAGATTTCTTTAAGCAATATAAATTTCTTTCTCAGGATAAGCCACAACATATTTTGTTAGAAAGTGGACGTGGTGGTCGTTATAACATTGTTGGGCTGGATCCAGTAGCGGTAATTCAGGGTAAGAATGAGACGTTACATATAAGCGAAAGTGGTAAGGAAACAATAGAGCGAGGGAATCCATTAGATTTAATGCAAGCGTATATGGAGAAATGGAAAACGGATTATAATCCGGAGTACCCACCTTTTCAGGGTGGGGCAATTGGATACTTTAGTTATGATTGTATCCGTTATATTGAAAAACTTTCTTCTCTTGCGGAGGATGATATTAATATACCTGACATATTCTTTTTGTTATTTGATGACGTGTTTGTGTATGATCAACAGGAGAAAGTATTATGGATTATTACGCATTATGTAGATGAGTGTGAAGAGGCAGAAGAACGATTAAATGAATGGAAGGGTCTTTGGATGAAAGAAGCCCCCGAAGTGACTATGCCGTTTGAATGTCCTGAAAAGAAAAATGAAGCAGTCGCTTTTACGGAAGAGGGCTTTATGAAGGCCGTTGAACGTATTCAAGAATATATTGGAGCGGGTGATGTGTTTCAAGTAAACTTGTCGACAAGACAAGAAAGAACATTACAAACACATCCATTAGAAATATATACAAGTCTTCGTGAAATTAATCCATCTCCATATATGGGTTACTTGGAGTTTGGAGATTTTCAAATTGTTAGTGCTTCGCCTGAATTGCTAATTAAAAAGCAAGGAAAAGAAGTGAGTACAAGACCGATTGCTGGTACGCGCTCTCGAGGAGCAAGTGAGCAAGAGGATGAAGAATTAGCGAAAGAATTAATTGAAAATGAAAAGGAAAGAGCAGAGCATGTAATGCTTGTGGATTTAGAACGAAATGACTTGGGCCGGGTTTGTAAATATGGCACTGTTGAAGTAGATGAATTTATGGTAATTGAAAAATACTCACACGTTATGCATATTGTTTCTAATGTGCGTGGTGAGGTGGAAGCAGATAAAGATGCTTTCGATTTGGTGAAGGCTGTATTTCCTGGTGGGACAATTACCGGCGCCCCGAAAATACGTACGATGGAAATTATTGAAGAATTAGAACCTGTTCGCCGAGGAATTTATACGGGTTCAATTGGTTGGATTGGTTATTCTGGAGATACGGAATTGAATATTGTAATCCGAACACTACTTGCTAAAGATGGACAAGCGCATGTGCAAGCTGGAGCGGGTATTGTAATTGATTCAAATCCAAAAGATGAATATAAAGAGTCGTTAAAAAAAGCAATCGCTTTATGGCGTGCAAAAGAAAGTAGCGAAGAAACGGTTAGGTGAGAGAAATGATATTAATGATTGATAATTATGATTCTTTTACATTTAATTTAGTGCAATTTCTTGGAGAACTTGGACAAGAGCTTGTTGTTAAGCGTAATGATGAAGTGACTATTTCGGATATTGAGAATATGAAACCAGATTTTTTAATGATTTCGCCAGGTCCATGTAGTCCTAATGAGGCGGGAATCAGTATGGATGTTATTAAATATTTTGCAGGTAAGCTTCCGATTTTTGGGGTCTGTCTTGGACATCAATCAATTGCGCAAGTATTTGGAGGGGATGTTGTCAGGGCAGAGCGTTTGATGCATGGAAAAACATCTTTAATGCATCATGATGGGCAGACGATTTTTTCTGATATCCCAAATCCATTTACCGCGACACGTTATCACTCTCTTATCGTTAAAAAAGAGACGTTACCGAATTGTTTAGAGATAACATCTTGGACTGAAGAAGGTGAAATTATGGCGCTTCGTCATAAAACGTTGCCGATTGAAGGGGTACAATTCCATCCGGAATCTATTATGACTTCTCACGGGAAAGAGTTGCTACAGAATTTCATTCGCAAATATAGCCCAAGTGTGACATCGTGTTAATTTACGTAAATGGCGCGTATGTAGAAGCGAGTGAAGCAAAAATTTCTCCTTATGACCACGGTTACCTATATGGGCTTGGGGTTTTTGAGACATTTCGTATTTATAATGGTCATCCCTTTTTATTGGATGATCATTATGAACGCTTAATGGATGCGCTCGATATATTGCAAATCAAATGGACAATGACAAAAGATGAAGTGATGCTTATTTTAAAGAATCTATTTGTTAAGAATGAGTTAAAGCATGCGTATGTGCGCTTAAATGTATCGGCGGGTATAGATGAAATAGGATTACAAACGGAAGTATATGAAGAACCGTCTGTTATTGTTTTTATAAAACCTTTAGCAGCTCCAGGGAATGTAGTGGAAAAAGAAGGAGTTATTTTAAAGCAAGTGAGAAATACACCTGAGGGTGCATTTCGCTTGAAGTCCCATCATTATTTAAATAATATTTTAGGGAAACGCGAAATTGGAAATGTTGTGAATAAGGAAGGCATTTTTCTTACCGAAACAGGTTATGTTGCAGAGGGTATTGTTTCGAATCTCTTTTTTGTTAGAGGAGGTATTTTATATACTCCTTCATTAGAAACAGGGATTTTAAACGGAATCACTCGTGCGTTTATTATAAAGGCTGCTGAAGAGCTAGATATAGAAGTAAAGGAAGGTTTCTTTACAAAAGATGAATTGCTTTCAGCGGATGAAGTGTTCGTAACGAACTCTATTCAAGAGATTGTCCCCCTTTATCGTATAGAGGAGAAAGATTTCCCGGGTAAAGTGGGAGTGGTTACAAAAAGACTTATGGATCTTTATGGAGTGCAGAGAGAGAAATTGTGGAGCAGAAATGAATTGCGAAGAGGAGATGTGTAGTTTGAAGTGGGATTATGATTTGCGCTGCGGCGAATATACATTGAACTTAAATGAAAAGACATTAATTATGGGGATTTTAAATGTAACGCCAGATTCATTTTCTGATGGTGGGAGTTACAACGAAGTAGATGCTGCGGTGCGACATGCGAAAGAAATGAAAAATGAAGGTGCTCATATTATTGATATCGGTGGTGAATCTACCCGCCCGGGTTTTGCTAAAGTTTCGGTAGAAGAAGAAATAAAGCGAGTCGTTCCGATGATTCAGGCGGTTTCGAAAGAAGCGAAATTACCTATTTCTATCGATACGTATAAAGCTGAAGTTGCAAAACAAGCGATTGAAGCTGGTGCTCATATTATTAATGATATTTGGGGAGCGAAGGCGGAACCGAAGATTGCTGAAGTTGCAGCCTATTATGATGTACCTATTATCTTAATGCATAACCGAGATAATATGAACTATCGCAACTTAATGGCTGATATGATTGCTGATTTGTATGAAAGTATTAAAATTGCTAAAGATGCTGGTGTACGAGATGAGAATATTATTTTAGACCCAGGTATCGGTTTTGCGAAAACACCTGAACAAAATTTAGAAGCGATGCGTAATTTAGAACAGTTAAATGTACTGGGTTATCCAGTCCTCTTAGGTACTTCAAGAAAGTCCTTTATTGGTCATGTATTAGATTTACCAGTGGAGGAGCGTCTTGAAGGAACGGGTGCTACCGTTTGTCTTGGTATTGAAAAGGGCTGTGAATTTATCC
Source organism: Bacillus sp. 05T21 (assembly GCF_056396785.1). Classification (NCBI taxonomy): domain Bacteria; kingdom Bacillati; phylum Bacillota; class Bacilli; order Caryophanales; family Bacillaceae; genus Bacillus; species Bacillus sp. 05T21. Next base: position 44,366 of record NZ_JBFTMD010000030.1, read on the forward strand.
GTGTTCATGATGTGAAAGAAATGGCGCGTATGGCTAAGATGATGGATGCGATGATTGGTAAGGGGGTAAAGTAATTGGATAAAATTTATATCCATGATATGGAGTTTTACGGTTATCATGGTGTATTCCCAGAAGAGAATAAATTAGGTCAGAGATTTAAAGTAGATTTAACGGTGGAGTTGGATTTAAAACGCGCAGGAGAAAGTGACGACTTAGAGCATTCTGTCAATTACGGGGAACTTTTTGAGCTGTGTAGAAAAGTTGTTGAAGATAGAACTTATAAGCTTGTAGAGAGTATCGCTGAAAATATCGCTACAGATATATTGAAACAATATGAGAGTATTTCACGGTGTACAATTAAGGTAATTAAACCGGATCCGCCGATACCAGGACATTATCGTGCTGTAGCGGTAGAAATTACGAGAGAGCGTCCATGAATAATATAGCGTACATTGCATTAGGTTCCAATATTGGGGAGCGTTATACTTATTTAACTGAAGCAATTCAGTTTTTAAATAAAAACCAGCATATCCAAGTTGATGATGTTTCGTCTGTATATGAAACCGATCCGGTTGGCTATACTGACCAAAATTGCTTTTTAAATTTAGTTATAAAAATTTCTACCAATTTATCACCGCAAGAATTATTGAAAGTAACACAAAGGGTAGAGAATGACCTAGGAAGAAAAAGGGAAATTAGATGGGGCCCGAGAACCATCGACCTTGACATTTTACTATATAATCAAGAAAATATTGAAGCAGAGAATCTTATTGTTCCGCATCCGCGGATGTTCGAAAGAGCTTTTGTTATCGTTCCGTTGTTAGAAATCAATCAAGATATAAAACAAGACATTTCACGTTCACAAGTAGAAGAAATGAAAAGGCGAGAGGGAGTAACGGTATGGAAGCAGAAAAATGGGGAAGACGCATTCGTGCTTTTCGAAAGCTAAAAGGCTATACACAAGAAGGTTTTGCGAAAGAATTAGGGGTATCTGTATCTGTTTTAGGTGAAGTTGAGAGAGGGAATCGATCGCCTTCCCAAGATTTTGTAGTAGAAGTTGCTAAAGCATTAAAGGTCTCGATAGATGAACTAATGCCGAAGTGACTATGAAGGAAGGAGTAAATCGAGTGTTAAAGATTGCAAATATTGAGATGAAAAATCCGGTTGTATTAGCACCGATGGCGGGAGTGTGTAACTCTGCATTCCGTTTGACAGTAAAAGAATTTGGTGCAGGTTTAGTTTGTGCCGAAATGGTAAGTGATAAGGCAATATTACTTAATAACAAAAGAACATTAGATATGCTATATATCGATGAGAGAGAAAAGCCATTAAGCTTACAAATTTTTGGTGGAGAGAAAGAAACTCTTGTGGATGCTGCGAAATACGTAGATAAATATACGACAGCAGACATTATTGATATTAATATGGGGTGCCCAGTACCGAAAATCACTAAGTGTGATGCAGGAGCAAAGTGGCTTTTAGACCCAAATAAAATATATGAGATGGTAGCGGCGGTTGTAGATGCTGTTGAAAAGCCAGTTACAGTTAAAATGCGTATTGGTTGGGATGAAGAACATATTTTCGCAATAGAAAATGCTAGAGCTGTTGAGCGTGCTGGTGGACAAGCGATAGCGGTTCATGGGCGTACACGAGTACAAATGTATGAAGGTAAAGCGGATTGGAATATTATTAAACAAGTAAAGCAGGCTGTAAATATTCCGGTTATCGGAAATGGTGATGTCGAAACACCACAAGATGCAAAGCGTATGCTTGATGAAATTGGTGTAGATGGTGTTATGATTGGTCGCGCTGCTCTTGGAGATCCGTGGATGATTTATCGTACGGTAAAGTATTTAGAGACAGGTGAGTTAATGCCGGAACCAACAGTGCGTGAGAAAATTGATGTATGTATGTTGCATCTAGATCGTCTTATCGATTTAAAGAACGAAAATGTTGCCGTAAGAGAGATGAGAAAGCATGCAGCTTGGTATTTAAAAGGTGTTCGTGGTAATGCGAGTGTGCGTAATGGTATCAATACTTGCGACACACGTGAAGACCTTGCGAATGTATTAGGTGCATTTGTAGAAGAAGTAGAAGCGAAACAACAAACAATTTATGTTGGTTAATAAGGGGGCATAGGAGATTGACATTCTTCTATACACTTCCTATAATTACGTGAAAGAAAGAAGAACTGCCAGTTAGTTGCTGGCAGTTTTTCTAGTTGAGTAGAAAATGCTATACTGTATATATTGTAAAAATTAATAGAGCTGGAGTGATATTAATATCATGGATAACATGAACCACGAAGAATTAAACGACCAATTGCTTGTTCGTCGTGAAAAGCTACATAATTTGCGTGAGCAAGGAATCGATCCGTTCGGTAAACGATTTGAACGCACAAATTCAACAACTGACTTAGTAAGTCTATATGGAGAATTCTCTAAAGAAGAATTAGAAGAGAAAGAAATCACTGTTTCTATCGCTGGTCGTATTATGACAAAACGCGGTAAAGGAAAAGCGGGATTTGCGCATATTCAAGATTTACAGGGGCAAGTTCAAATTTATGTTCGTAAAGATACTGTTGGAGATGAAGAGTACGAGTTATTTACGACAGCAGATTTAGGTGACTTAGTAGGTATTGAAGGTAAAGTGTTCAAAACAAACGTTGGAGAACTTTCAGTAAAAGCAATAGGATTTACACTTTTAACGAAATCCCTTCGTCCATTACCGGATAAATACCATGGATTAAAAGATGTTGAACAACGCTATCGTCAACGTTACTTGGACTTAATTACAAGTATGGAAAGCCGTGAAACGTTCGTTACCCGTAGTAAAATCATTCGTGAAATGAGAAGATATTTAGATGACAACGGTTATCTTGAAGTAGAAACGCCTATGATGCACGCGATTGCAGGTGGAGCGTCTGCTCGTCCTTTCACTACACACCATAATGCGTTAGATATGGAATTATATATGCGTATCGCAATTGAACTTCATTTAAAACGTCTTATTGTGGGTGGATTAGAAAAGGTTTATGAGATCGGCCGTGTATTCCGTAATGAGGGTGTATCAACTCGTCATAACCCTGAGTTTACGATGATTGAATTATATGAAGCGTACGCTGATTATAATGATATTATGAAACTGACAGAAAATATGGTTGCTCATATCGCGAAAAAAGTATTGGGTACAACAACAATCCAATATGGTGATTATGAAATTAATTTAGAGCCAGAATGGACACGTCTTCATATGGTAGATGCAATTAAGCAACACTCTGGAGCAGATTTCTGGAATCCAATGAGTGTAGAAGAAGCGCGTGAACTTGCAAAAGAACATAATGTGGAAATTAAGAATACAATGGAAGTTGGTCATATTATTAATGAGTTCTTCGAACAAAAAGTAGAAGATAAATTAATCCAACCAACATTTATTTACGGTCATCCGGTAGAAATTTCACCACTTGCGAAAAAGAATGACGAAGATCCACGATTCACAGATCGTTTCGAGTTATTTATCGTTGCACGTGAACATGCAAATGCATTCACTGAGTTAAATGATCCAATCGATCAAAAAGAACGTTTTGAAGCTCAACTAAAAGAGCGCGAGCAAGGTAATGACGAAGCTCATATGATGGATGATGATTATATCGAAGCTCTTGAGTACGGTATGCCTCCTACGGGCGGGTTAGGAATCGGTATTGATCGTCTTGTTATGTTATTAACAAACGCACCATCTATTCGTGACGTATTATTATTCCCAGCTATGCGCCATAAACAAGACTAAGCTTTGGAGATTTCTCCAAAGCTTTTTTTATTTCTTTATTTGAGGGGAGAGAAACCTTCTATTAAAAGGAACGCGAGATTATTACTCGTTAAATGGATGCCAGATTAAAAAAACTATACTTATATAGAAGAAAGGTGCTGTTTTTATGCTTTTTTACTAAGTTAAAAATTTTATTAGAAAAACTATTGCATTTCATTTTTCTACATGATATATTAATAACCGTCGCTGATGCGGAAACGCAGAAAACGACAAAAAAGAAATTGAAAAACTTAGTTGACATCGAAAAATGAAGATGTTAACATAAGGAAGTCGCAAATGAGCGACTAAGTAGTTCTTTGAAAACTGAACGAAACAAACAACGTGAACGTCAATTTTTATTTTTAGATGCTAGACAAACTAACTTTATTGGAGAGTTTGATCCTGGCTCAGGATGAACGCTGGCGGCGTGCCTAATACATGCAAGTCGAGCGAATG
>NZ_JBFTMD010000031.1:0-46389 GCF_056396785.1 Bacillus sp. 05T21
CATAAAGGATTATATGGAGGAGTATAATTATAATCGTTATCAGTGGACATTAAAAAAGATGGCTCCGATCGAATATCGGAACCACCTTTTAAGTGCTTGATTTTTCAGGGCTTTTTTATTAAACTGTCCATTTTATAGGGTACAGTTCAGACAGCAAGGTGATTTTTTTATTATCATCATTTAAGAAACTGAAGAAAACTCTAATACCTCTTCCTTATTAATAATTTCTCCCTTATATTCACCTTTCACCGAAATATCAATAATTGATTTATTTCCTGTTTCCATTTTCCCTAAAGAGAACATATATATTAAGTCATCTTTTTTTAACATCCATTGTTTTCCGTGCCAAGGACCAGTTAACTTCTGTTCTGGCGATGCCAGTATTTCTCCAAAATATTCACATTCGCCTAGAGATGTTTTTACTGTATTCTTCTCCGTATCAATAACTATATATTTAAGAAATTTTATACTTTCACTTGAAAAAATCTCTACTTCATGGTCACTTTTTTTCTTGAATTTCAGCTTTCCATCCTTTGTATTAACCAATTTACTTTGATCAATTGCATTTAGTACAAACTCATACTCTTCTTTTGTAACACCGAAATTAGGATGATATGGAAAACTTTTTTTCTCTGCATGCTCTTCTACGTATTTTAAATACCATTCCATATTATTCACTAGATGCTCTCTCATTCTTTGACCAATATTCCCTACCTTTTTAAGAGCATCTGGATCCATCTCTAATGTCATAATATCCGCCGTCACTTCCGCATTCATAAGATGCGGCGGAATATACTCTTCCACACTATTCGCTTTACTCGTTTCACTTTGACAACCGACTATGAATAGCGATATGAGCAGGATATATACTAATTTTTTATACTTCATCTCTGTTCTCCACTCCGTACATCATTCTTGCTTACATTTATAGCGGTTCTTATTATAGTCCAAAGTCCTGATATTTCAATAGAAACTACTCTACATATGCAAAATTACATATTAATAAACCTTTCTCTTACTTTAAAATTAACTTAAATCATTTACAAAAATATACAAATTACAAATGAAAAATGTTATAATTTGTAAAAATATATTGGAGGATATTATGAAAGCCCACGCCCTTTTCGACTTCTTACATTTACTAGTCTTGACCATGAAAAGCTATTATTTATGGGGAATGCCTATCTATGTCTTCATTATTCCTCTTATCTTTGTAGTCGGTTATATCATTATCAATTCTAATAAAAAACGAAAGAATACATCTATTCAGAGTCACTAACCTATCCCATATCTAAAAATGATATGATGAACAAGGGTATATCCCCACCTCTCTTATAGCGGTGGGGATTTTAATGTAAGTATGCAACATAATACACAATAGAAGGTGATTTCATGAGAAAATATGCAGCAATTGCTTTATGTACGTCTGCCATTCTAGCAGGCTGTAACACAAATAATGCTAGCCCAGAACCTGCAAAAGAGAAAAAGGTACAAGAAGTAAAAAAACAAGAAGAGACTGTACAAACACAAGGTAAAATTTCTTATAATCCAATTACGCACGAATCTACAAACGTAAATATTCATATTACGGACATAAAGGATTCTTTAACCGAAGTACAATATAAAATTTGGCGCACAGCTGATGGAAAGGAACACGCTAAATCTTTTTCTTCTAAAGAAAAGGAGAAACAATTTACACTTCCTTTTGATATAAAAGAATTTGAAGGAAAACGCGGTGAATATCAAATTGAAGCAACAGGAATTAAAGAAGATGGGAAAACGATCCCGCTCACGAAATCTACCCTTACTTTCGAGCAAAAAGTTCCTGTTCTTATGTATCACGCAATTGATGATTATCATGGAAAAGGTATTAAAGATTTATTCGTATCGCCTGCTAACTTTGAAGCACAAATGAAATATTTAAAAGAAAACGGTTATACATTATTAACGTTTGAACGCTGGGGCGATATAAATAAAGTGAATAAGCCGATTTTCGTTACATTTGATGACGGTATGAAAAATAATATGAATGCATTTCACATTTTACAAAAGCTAAAAGATGATACTTTTAAACCAGCAGCAACAGAATATATGATTGCTGATAACGTTGATGTAGAAGGCGCCCTTTCTACATCTGAAATAAAAGAAATGGTTGATTCAGGTATTTTTTCTGTACAATCTCACACAGCATCACATGCAGACTTGCCGAAAATTACAAACTATGACGAAGAGTTAAAAGGATCAAAAGAAAAGCTAGAGAAAATAACAGGTAAGCCTGTTATCGCAATTGCTTATCCATTCGGTCATGTAGATGATAAAGTTGTCGCAGAAACAAAGAAACACTATCAATTTGCAACAACAACGAAGCCTGGACAATTCATTACGAAGGGTGAACCTGATGAGTTGTTAAAAATGAAGCGTGTTCGCATACACCATACAACGACTGTAGAACAATTTGCTTCTTCGATTAAATAACTATTAGAGCTCAATACATTTTGAGCTCTCTTTTTACGTTATATTTATATATATTTTTAGAATTTTCTTGTATTATATATAGTAAGAAATCTTTCAAACTAAAGGAGATTATACATATGTCATTTGAACAAACGTTAGAGAAATATGCTGCCCTTGCAGTCAATGTTGGTGTTAATATTCAACCCGGACAAACTTTATCAATCAGTGCACCTCTTGAGGCTGTACAGTTTGTACGCCTCGTTACAGAAAAAGCATATAAATCTGGTGCAAAACACGTATATGTTGATTGGAATGATGAGACGTTAACACGCTTAAAGTTCGATCTAGCTCCTGAAGAAGCTTTCTCTGAATTCCCTTCTTGGAAAGCACATGCTCGTGAAGAATTAGCAAAAGAAGGCGCTGCATTTATGTCCATCTATGCAGAGAATCCTGATCTATTAAAAGGTGTAGAACCAAAGAAAATTGCAACAGCTCATAAAGTAGCTGGAGAAGCGATGAAAGTATACCGTGATTATGTACAAGCAGATAAAGTAAGCTGGTGCGTAATTTCTGTTCCTACGAAAGAATGGGCTGCAAAAGTATTCCCTGACGTAGCGCCAGAAGAACAAGAAACAAAACTATGGGATGCTATCTTCAAAGCTACTCGTGCTGATTTAGAAAATCCTGTGGAAGCATGGAAAGAACATGATGAAACACTACATACAAAAGTAGATTACTTAAACGAAAAACATTATAAAGCTCTTCACTATACAGGCCCTGGAACAGACTTAACAATCGAACTTCCAGAGAAGCATGTATGGGCTGGTGCTGGTAGCTTAAATGAAAAGAACGTAGCATTTATGGCTAACATTCCAACTGAAGAGGTATTTACAATGCCTCTTAAAACAGGTGTGAACGGCCAAGTATCTAGCACAAAACCGTTAGCATTTGCAGGTAATATTATCGATAACTTTACATTAACATTCGAAAACGGACGTATCGTAGACTATAAAGCTGAATCTGGTGAAGAGGCTTTAAAACATTTAGTAGAAACAGATGAAGGTTCTCACTTCTTAGGCGAAGTAGCCTTAGTACCTCATGATTCACCAATTTCAAACACAAATATTTTATTCTACAATACGCTATTTGATGAAAATGCATCTTGCCACCTTGCAATCGGAAATGCTTATGCATTTAACTTAATTGGCGGAAAAACAATGTCTAAAGAAGAACTTGCTGAAAATGGCGCAAACGCTAGTATTACACACGAAGACTTCATGATTGGATCAGCTGAGCTTGATATCGACGGCATTACAGCTGATGGAAGACATGAGCCGATCTTCCGCAAAGGGAACTGGGCGTTTTAATAAAAATAAAAGGCTATCTTCCACGCCGGAAGATAGCCTTTTATGATGCCGATGACACTTTCAGTCCAATTACGCCTAAAACAATAAAGAGAATACAAAATGCTTGGAATAAATTAATATGCTCTTTAAAAAAGTACACACTAATGATTGTAATAAGTAGCGTTCCCACACCAGACCAAATTGCATAAGCAATGCTTAAATGAATCTTTTTAACAACGATAGCAAACACGCTGAAACAAATTCCATAGAATACGAAAATAAGTACACTTGGAACAAGCTTTGTTAAACCGTTCGATAACTTCATCGCAATCGTTCCAGCTACTTCAAAAATAATTGTTACGAGTAATAATAGCCAATATACCATACTAGAATCTCCTTCTCTGTTACCTTATAGAGATTCTAGTATACTACTTATAGTCCTAACGAAATATATTTAATTTCTAAATATTCCTCGATACCGAAATGGCCTCCCTCACGGCCGATACCACTTTCTTTAAAGCCACCAAATGGTGCTTGTGCAACTGATGGAAGTCCATCATTTAAACCGATAATACCGTACTCTAACGCTTCGCTAATTTGGAATGCTTGACTAATATCTTTTGTGAAAATATAAGCAGCCAAGCCATATGGTGTATTATTTGCTCGCTCGATTACTTCTTCAACCGTTTTAAATTTAGCAACTGGTGCAACCGGTCCAAATGTTTCTTCATTCATACAAAGCATCGTGTCATTTGCCAATCCAATTACTGTTGGCTGAATGAAATAACCATCTAACTCTGCAAATTTATGGCCACCGTATAAAACTTCTCCGCCCTTTTGAATTGCATCTTCAATATGTTCTTGTACTTTCGAAACTGCATTCGCATCAATAAGTGGACCTACAGTTGTTCCTTCGCCGAATCCATCTCCGACTTTAAGCTGTTCTACAGCTTTTGTGAACTTCCCTGCAAATTCTTCATACACTTCTTCTTGAACAAAGATGCGGTTTGTACATATACACGTTTGTCCTGCGTTACGGAATTTCGAACCAATTACCGCTTCTACCGCCTTATCTAAATCAGCATCATTCATAACAATAAATGGAGCGTGACCACCTAATTCAAGCGAAACCTTTTTCATCGTTTGCGCAGCGCTAGCCATTAATTCTTTTCCAATTTCAGTTGATCCTGTAAAGGAAACTTTTCGAACGCGCTCATCTTCCATCCACGTATCAGCAATTGCTTTTGCACTACCTGTTACAATATTTATTACACCTTTTGGAATGTCTGCTTCATGTGCTAATTCAACTAACTTCAATGCAGTTAATGGCGTTTGACTCGCTGGTTTCACAACTGCCGTACAGCCTGCTGCAAGTGCTGGAGCTACCTTTCTCGTAATCATAGCAGCCGGGAAATTCCAAGGCGTAATAGCTGCCATAACCCCAACTGGTTGCTTCATAACTAAAATACGCTTATTCGGATGAGAAGCAGGAATCATTTCACCGTATATTCTCTTTCCTTCTTCTGCGTACCATTCAACAAAACTATTTGCATAATTCACTTCACCAAGTGCTTCTGCAAACGGCTTCCCTTGCTCTCTCGTCATGATTGCTGCAATTTCTTCTTTATTTTCATCAATGAGTGTGAACCATTTTTTTAACTTTACTGCGCGATCCGCTGCCGTTAATTTTGACCATAATTTAAAAGCCTCATGTGCAGCATCAACTGCTTGCTTTGCCTCTGTAATCCCGCCCTTTGGTACAGTTGCAAATACTTCCTTTGTCGCTGGATTATTCACTTCGATTTGTTCTTGCAGTGTAATCCACTCACCATTTATATACATCGCCTTTTTCTCTAAGTTTACGAACGTCGCTTTTTTATCCAATGTTTTCTTCCTCCTCTATAAACTTCTTAATTTTCCTAGTAGCAGCAGATTGACTTATTTGCAAAAACTCAGCCACTTTATAACTTGATCCATACGTTTTATACGCTTTAAGAATAATATTTCTCTCTACCTCTTCCAGCATTCTATAAAGACTTTGTCCAGATTGTTCAACTGTTGCCTCTTGCATAGATAGTGGCAAATCTTCTACCGTTACAAAATCATCAACAGTGATAACAATTCGTTCAATTACATTTTCAATCTCTCTATTATTTCCTTCCCAAGGGTACCCTACAAACATTTGTAACGTACTAGGTGCTAACTTCACATCACGTCCGTACTTTTTATTAAAATGCTGTAAATAATGATAGATGAGCGGCAAAATGTCTTCTGTTCTCTCCCGAAGTGGCGGAATTGAAATTGGAATGACATTCAGACGATAGTATAAATCTTTCCGGAATGTTCCTTGTTTCACCATCGTACTTAAATCTCTATTTGTTGCCGCTACAATTCTAACGTCCACCTTTTTTAATTCTCTTCCGCCTATAGGACGAAACGTTTTTTCTTGCAATACTTGCAAAAGCTTCGCTTGAATTTCAAGCGGCATTTCACCAATTTCATCTAAGAAAAGAGTTCCTTTATGCGCTGATTCTAATAGTCCTTTTTTCCCTTCGCGATTTGCACCTGTAAAAGACCCACCTGAATATCCAAAAAGCTCAGATTCGATTAAATTCGTCGGCAATGCCGCACAATTAATTTCATAGAAACTTTCATTCTTCCGGTGACTCACTTCATGCAAATGGCGTACTAATCGGCTTTTCCCAACTCCAGTCTCACCTAATACGAGAACAGTACTATCTACTACAGATACTTTTTTTATTGTTTCGATTATTTTTTGCATAGCGATACTTTTAAAAATAAGTCCTTCGTGTTCATATGTTTCTCTTAATTCTTTTTTATATGTTTTTAACTGATTATCCATTTCCTCTACCTTTTGACGTAATTGATAGAGTTCTGTAAGATCACGAGAATAACTAATCACTCTTCTTAAATTTCCCTCATCATCAAAAACAGGCCTTGTACGAACATGCAAATACTCTCCTGATTTCGTTGTTTGAACAAGTTCAACTGGCCTTTTCTTTTCAATTACTTCTAACGTTGCAGATGGATAAAAAATCCCTTCTTTTTGTAGTTCTTTTACATGCTTTCCTACTAATTCCTTAGCAGAGAGCTGGTAATGTCTTTCACACATGCTATTTACACGTACAACGATTCCTTTATCATCCGTAACAAAAATTTCGTCAAATGCATATTCAAATACATCTTGTAAATCCATCAACACTCGTTCCTTTTCTGCAACCATCCTAGCCACCCCTTACTTCAAATCCATCGATTCACTTCACTACCTTTATTATAAAGTGAATTTTCTGCATTTTATATAGAGTAAGCTAGAATGTTTTCAATTTGTTATTTATACAAATCTATTTATATTTTTCAACACATAATTCGCTGCCTTGAAAAATACAGAATGCCATCGCAACCACACCCTCACTTTGTTTTAGCTTAGCATGGGGCAGGAAAAGGGGCTGACCGATTCTATGCATGGCCAGATGCTCTCTTCCGCCTAAAAAGAAAAGCTTTATGCCCTTTTTTAAGTTATCCCAATTCTTTAAACACGAGCGATATTTGCTTGCTCATAACAAGCTTGCAATGATTCTTCAATTATTGTTAAACCTTCCTCAAGTTGCTCATCCGTAATCACTAATGGCATTAACACACGAATAACATTTCCATATGTTCCTGCTGATAGTAGAAGTAATCCATGCTTATTTGCTTCTGCACATAAATTAGACGCTAATGTTTTATCAGGCGCTTTCGTCTTGCGATCTTGAACGAGCTCGAATGCACACATTGCCCCTAAGCCGCGCACATCACCGATGCAATTGTATTTGTTTTTCATCTCTTGGAATCGGTTCATTACAACTTTCCCTACTTCTATCGCTCTATCATTTAATTTCTCTTTTTCTATTACATCAAGCACAGCTAATGCAGCCGCACATCCTAGTGGGCTTCCTGCATACGTTCCGCCCAGTTCTCCCGGTGCAGACTCATTCATAATTTCTTTACGCCCAATCACGCCACTTATCGGTACACCAGCACCTAATGATTTAGATACCGTAATTAAGTCTGGAACGACATCATAATGATCAATTGCAAAGTATTTTCCAGTACGACTAAAGCCTGTTTGAATTTCATCAGCTACAAATAAAATACCGTGCTCTGAACAAATGCTGCGTACTTCTTGAACGAATTTCTTACTTGGAACGATAAATCCGCCTTCCCCTTGAACAGGTTCCATTACAACTGCTGCAATTGTTTCTGGTGCTACTTCTGATATGAAGAAGTTCTTAAACTCTTCAATGATAAAGTCATCATACTGCTCTTCTGTTAACCCTTCTGGGCGACGGTATTCATATGGGAATGGCGCTTTATATACTTCTGGAGCAAATGGGCCAAATCCAAATTTATATGGTTTTACTTTACTTGTCATCGTCATTGTCATTAATGTACGCCCATGAAATCCTTTAGAAAATGCGATAATTCCAGGTCTCTTCGTATATTTACGAGCAATCTTCACTGCATTTTCAACCGCTTCTGCCCCACTATTTAAAAACAGCACTTGTTTATCGAAATTACCTGGTGCTAATGCGGCAAGCTTTTCCGCTAATTCAATATACGGCTCATACATCATCACATTAAATCCAGTATGAATATATTGATCTACTTGTTTATGAAGCGCTTCTTTAACAGCTGGATGACAGTGTCCTACATTAATTGTCCCAATTGCTCCTGCGAAATCAATGTACTGATTTCCATCCACATCTGTTACGAGTGCACCATTTGCAGACTGTACAAATGTTGGAATACCATTACTTACTCCTTTTGGTACTATATTTTGGCGGCGTTCTAATAAAGACGCTGCTTTCGGTCCTGGAATTTGTTCATTTACTTTAGCAAATTTTTTTGTGTTCATTGTGTACCCCATCCTTTTCTATACAATGTTTTCTCTTTATATTGCAAGATGTATGCCAACTTCCTCTTTCTAGTATTCATCCCATTCTCTTACTATCTCGGCATAAAAAAAATAAGTCTATAAAGACTCGTATAGAGTCTTTATAGACTTATTCATTTATACATTAGACTTTCCTTGTTCCCAAATAAACTCACCTGAATGAGAAATTAAATCTTCAACAGATTGCAATACTAAATCTGCAAGTGGTTCTAACGTTTGACGATCACCCGTACCAGATAGTACGCCAATCGCATAACAGTCGCCACCATTTTTCGCTAAATGTAAATCCGTCGGTGTATCCCCGATGACTGCTACTTCACATGTCTCTAAATTAAATCTCTCACAAAACGATTCTACAATTTTTTTATCTGGCTTCTGTGCTGGAAATGTATCTGAAGCTATAACACAATCAAAAAAAGCTTCCAATTGATATTGCTTTAAAAATAATTCTGTCGGCGCGAAATCATCAGCTGTAACGACACCTAGAATAAACCCTCTATCCTTTAATGCTTGTAAAACTTTCGGTAAATCTGCCGTCATTCTCATATGTGAACGATGCTCGTACATAAGAGCAAACAACTTTTCACTCACCCATTGATGCATCTCTTCTTCTCTAGATGATGCAATATACTTACAAAGCCCCTTGGCCACATCAAGACTTGTTCCAGCAGCGAGCGCACTACGCGGATGAACAAATGCTCCATCTACGCCAATCTCTTTTAATAAAGCCTGCTGCATTGACTGTGGGAGTTGATATAATTTTATACATTCAGCGACAAGCTCTTCAGCTACTTTTATCCAAATTGAATGAAAATCCATTAATGTCCCATCTTTATCAAATAGTATTGCTTTTACCTTCTCCATAGCATCCTACCTCTCATTTCTTATCTCTTCCAGTGTATCAATAAAATATGGATATAAAATAAACGGATTGTAAAAATACCATAAAAATCAAACTAACTTACAATTTACAATTCATCTGCACATAGAGAAACTTTAATCAGTGGGGGAATCTTATTGCTCACAAATAGTGAGGTGAAAGCAAAAAAAGGATGCCTTTACAGGGCATCCTCTTGATGTTCAGGAACAAATAGTTCCAGACAATGATATATATTTTCAAATTCCATTGGTGCATCTCCGCCATATTCACCATCTAAGTTGATCATTAATTTATCAGGTGAATGCACTTTAATACGATTCGCTTGTGTATATAGTACTTTCGGATTGTTAATATGTTCCCCACGCTGCGCTTGTGTTGCTGCTTTAATTAAATCAGCGATAGAACCTTTTTTCAGTACTAATAAATCAAATAATCCATCGTTAATAGATGCATATGGTGCTACTTTTTCGAATCCACCAACTGAACGAGTATTCGTAATTAAAAACATCGTAATTTCTTCTTGTAGCAGTTTCCCATCATACTCAATTTCAACATATGTTGGATGTAATGATGGTAACATTTCGATTCCTTTTAAATAGTAAGCAAGTTGGCCTAATACCGTTTTTAGCTTGCTTGGTACTTCATATGTTAATTCTGTAATACGGCCGCCACCAGCGATATTAATGAAATATGTATCATTCGCTCTACCAAGATCTAACGGTACCGTTGTTCCTTCACAAATAATATCCGCAGCCTCTTCAATAACACGAGGTACACCGATCGCACGCGCAAAATCATTTGTCGTTCCAACTGGAATAATTCCAAACTTTGGACGATGCTCATGTCCTACTAAACCGTTCACTACTTCATTTAATGTACCATCACCACCAGCTGCGATAACAACATCAAACTTACGATCCGCAGCTTGCCTCGCTGCCACAGTCGCATCTCCAGGACCAGTTGTCGCATGACAAGACGCTTCATATCCAGCTTGTTCTAATTTTTGTAATACTTCTGGTAAGCTCTTCTTAAATAGCTCGCGCCCAGAAGTAGGATTATAAATAATTCTTGCTCGCTTCATCATTTATTAGCACAGGAAATTCCTTATTCATTGAAAAACGAATACACCGAACCCTTATCCAGTATCCCTATGCTTACCTCCTCTCATCTTCCTATCCTTCTTTAATTCCGCTCAAACAGGCAGTAAGAACCCGATTCGTGTAGCCCATCAAAAGTAACTATTCACTCCTGATAGTTTTGCTTTATTTAACCAAGAAATTTATCCCGCTATTTGCGGGCAGTAAAACTCCCACCTCAAAATTCGGCTGGGGCAAAGAAGTTATGTGGGAGTCGGGCTGCCCGTAAATGCCCGATTGGTGAAGGCTAATAATCAGTGGGGGATGAACACCCCCCCACTGATTAAAGTTTCACTTTATGTCTATCCATTCTCTCACATCAATTTACATATAATGAATAATAATTATCTATTATTTCATGAGATGAAAAAACTCTCTATGTCTAGATTTATCATTATTCCCACCTTTTTGCAACTATCATACCATAGTTGCTATACAAACATTTTTTCACTTTTGACAGTTAATCAAACGTTTGTTTAAATTATTTTTCACCATTTAAACAAACGTTTGATTAACTCAGAAAAAACACCCAAATACGGGTGTTTTTTCTGTTTAATCTTTAAGAATCTATAATATTTTAGCGTTCAAAAATAAGAATTCTTCTCTTTTTTTAGCGCTTATTAATCTCTTCAAGTAAGATTTTATTAACAAGCGGTGGATTTGCTTGTCCTTTTGTAGCTTTCATAATTTGACCAACTAAGAAGCCAATTGCACGGTCTTTACCGTTTTTAAAGTCTTCAATAGATTGCTCATTATTATCAAGAATTTCTGTTACAACCTTACGAAGTGTTCCTTCGTCAGAAATTTGAACCAGACCTTTCGCTTTAACGATTTCGTCTGGGTCTCCACCTTTTTCAATTAATTCATTAAATACTTTCTTCGCGATTTTAGAAGAGATTGTACCTTTTTCAATTAATTGAACCATTTTAGATAAACCAGCAGGCGTTAATGCAACGTCTTTTAATTCTTTTTGTTGTTTGTTTAAGTATGCAAGTACTTCACCCATTAACCAGTTTGATGCTAATTTCGCATCAGCACCGTCTGCAACTGTTGCTTCAAAGAAATCAGACATCTCTTTCGTTAATGTCAATACATGCGCATCATAAGCTGGTAAGCCAACTTCTTCAACATAGCGAGCTTTACGTGCATCTGGAAGTTCTGGAATAGAAGCACGAATTTCTTCTTTCCACTCATCGTCGATGTAAAGTTCAACTAAGTCTGGCTCTGGGAAGTAACGGTAATCGTCAGATCCTTCTTTTATACGCATTAAGATTGTTTTCTTCGTTGCTTCATCATAACGACGTGTTTCTTGTTGGATGATACCACCAGATAATAATTCTTTTTCTTGGCGCACTTGCTCATGCTCAAGACCTTTTTGCACGTAAGTGAAAGAGTTTAAGTTTTTCAGTTCTGCTTTTGTACCGAACTTCTCTTGTCCAACTGGACGAAGTGAAATATTCGCATCACAACGAAGAGAACCTTCTTCCATCTTACAATCAGATACACCTGTATATTGAATGATTGATTTTAACTTCTCTAAGTACGCATATGCTTCTTCTGGAGTACGCATATCTGGCTCAGATACGATCTCGATTAAAGGCATACCTTGACGGTTGTAGTCTACTAATGAACCGTCAGCTGCATGCGTTGATTTACCAGCATCTTCTTCTAAATGAAGACGTGTAATACCGATACGTTTCTTTTTACCGTCTACTTCGATTTCAATCCAACCATTTTCACCAATTGGCTTATCAAATTGAGAGATTTGGTAAGCTTTCGGATTATCTGGGTAGAAATAGTTTTTACGGTCGAACTTCGTTTCCGTTGCGATTTCACAGTTTAATGCCATTGCGGCTTTCATTGCAAAGTTAACTGCTTCCTTATTTAAAGTAGGAAGTACCCCTGGGTATCCTAAGTCAATTACACTTGTTTGTGTATTTGGCTCCGCTCCGAATTCTGTTGGACTCGCAGAGAAAATTTTCGAATTTGTTTTTAACTCAACGTGAACCTCTAACCCAATAATTGTTTCTAAATTCATCTATGCTCGCCTCCTTACAGACTTGCTTTTTTTGTATGATAGTCTGTTGCTTGCTCAAACGCATGTGCAACGCGGTAAATCGTCGTTTCATCGAAGTGTTTACCAATGATTTGTAGACCAAGTGGCATGTTGTTAGCACCGAATCCACATGGAACAGAAATCGCTGGAACACCCGCTAAGTTTACTGGAATTGTTAAAATGTCATTTGCATACATTGTCATTGGATCGTCCACTTTTTCGCCTACTTTAAATGCTGGAGTTGGCGTTGTTGGTCCAATAATAACATCGTAGTTAGCAAATACATTTTCAAAGTCATTTTTAATTAATGTACGTACTTGTTGTGCTTTTTTGTAATATGCATCATAGTAACCAGAGCTAAGAGCAAATGTACCAAGCATAATACGACGTTTTACTTCATCACCGAAACCTTCGCTACGTGTGTTTTTGTAAAGATCTAATAAGTTATTTACATTATCAGAACGAACACCGTAACGTACGCCATCAAAGCGTGAAAGGTTCGCAGATGCTTCAGAAGAAGATAATAAGTAATACGTTGCTAGAGCGTATTTAGAGTGTGGAAGAGATACTTCCTCCCAAGTTGCGCCCATACCTTCTAACACTTTTAAAGCAGCTAGCACTGACTCACGAGCTTCTTCGCCAACACCTTCGCCTAAGTATTCTTTCGGTACAGCAATACGTAAACCTTTAACATCGCCTGTTAAACCAGCTAAGTAGTTTCCTACTTCAACGTTTGCAGAAGTTGCATCCATACGGTCAATACCTGAAATAGCTTGTAATAAGTATGCATTGTCTTCTACTGTACGTGTAATCGGTCCGATTTGGTCAAGTGAAGATGCGAATGCTACTAATCCGTAACGAGATACGCGTCCGTAAGTTGGTTTTAAACCTACAACGCCGCAATATGCAGCTGGCTGACGGATAGAACCACCCGTATCAGAACCTAGAGAGAATAATACTTCTCCTGCTGCTACTGCTGCTGCAGAACCACCACTAGATCCGCCTGGAACGTAATCTAAGTTCCATGGATTTTTTGTAGCGTAGAAGCCTGAGTTTTCATTTGAAGAACCCATTGCGAACTCGTCCATATTTAATTTACCAATTGTAACTGTGTCAGCAGCTTTTAGCTTTTGTACAACTGTCGCATCGTAAATTGGATCGAAGTTTGCTAATATTTTGCTCGCACAAGTTGTACGAAGACCGTTAGTTACAATGTTATCTTTTACACCAATTGGCATACCGAATAATAAACCATTATCCTCAGCACCAATCTTTGCATCTAATTCTTTCGCTTTCGCGCGTGCATTTTCTTCATCTAATGTAAGAAAAGCTTTTACGTTATCTTCAACATCCGAAATACGTTTGTAAGATTCTTCTACTAAATCCGTAACGGAAATTTCTTTGTTGTTTAACTTCTTATGTAACTCTGATACAGAATGATCAAATAATGACATCGAAATTCCCTCCTCTATTCTAATACTGCTGGAACACGGATTTGATTATCTTTGTGATCCGGTGCATTTTTTAATACTTCTTCTACTGGTAAACCTTTTTCTGGCACATCTTCACGCATAACATTTTTCATAGTTAATACATGAGTTGTTGGTTTTACATCAGTTGTATCTAATTCATTTAACTGTTCTGCAAATGTAACAATTGCATCTAGTTGTTTTTGAAATTTTTCTGCTTCTTGATCAGTAATTGCAAGACGTGCTAAATGTGCTACGTGCTTTACATTCTCAACGGAAATTCTTGACACGGCTAGGCCACCTCCATAATATATCGTTCAATCTACAATACTATTGATGATACCAAATTTTCAGTACTTCAAGCAAGTCAACACACGGCACTTACGGTATTTTTACATAAAAAAAGAAAGGCAAGTGCCTTTCTTTACAATTTACTCTTTATCTAACGATTTATTTTTCGGAAATCTTTCATTATCTTCCTCATTATCACGAATTGTTTTTTGTAATACAAAACAAGACATCGTTAAAAATAATGTTCCAATTAAATAGTACCCTTTTACACTAAGCGTTTCATCTAACGTGTAAATCCCAATTAGCATTCCTGAAAGCGCACAAACAAATGAAGTCCATGCTAAAAACGTGAACGCTTGCGTATTTCGTCTTCTCATCGTTCTCCCCCTCGTTAGCTGTACACCTATTATAGATAAATATATTTATCACAATGGGTTTTTATGTAAAATCACTTTTCTATTTATTAATCTATCACAAAAAATTTCTATTTTGAAGGTATTTTTCTTTCTAATCTGAAAAAACAGTTAAAAACATTGACATTTATTTCAATTCCACATAAAATAAAAAACAAATATTACGAACCTCGAAATATACGGGAGTGGAAATAATTGTTGCAATATGAACATTTTTTAGACTTACTGCTAGATAACGCCAAGAAACTTTTCTATCCTGAAGAATGGGTAAGCCTTGATTTAACACTTTCCAAGACAGAAGTATTTTGTTTACTTTGGATGGAGCGAAATACGGATATTACAATGACAAAAATTGCTGATCTTCTTGATATACCGATGAGTACAACAACGGGCGTTGTAAATCGCCTTGTAAAAAAGGGATATATTGAACGCTACCGGAATGAAAGCGATCGACGTATTGTATTAATTCGTTTAACAGAAAACGGCGTAATGCTCGTTCAAGAAGTAAAACAAAATGCGGCCCATTACTTTAGCCTAGTGACAGACGCATTGTCAGAAGAAGAAAAAGCATTCTTACTACAAATATTCCAAAAGATCATGAATCACATTGCTACGTCACAGCAAAAAACAGAAGAAAAGGTTTCTACACCTAAAATGAAAAACATTCCGATTGAATAAGACCCTAGTTGGGTTTTTATTCAATTAAATATTTCGACACTCGTAATATTCGACATTCGAAACAAAGGGGATATTAATGATGAGAATTATTCTGTATACAGGTAAAGGCGGCGTAGGAAAAACTAGCATTTCAGCAGCAACAGCAATCCAAAGTGCAAAACAAGGATTAAAAACCTTAGTAATGAGCACAGATCCTGCTCATAGTTTAGGGGATTCATTTGGCATAAAACTATCTTCTGAGCCACTAGAAATTCGTGAAAACTTGTGGGCACAAGAAATTAACACTATTTATGAAATGGAAAAAGGCTGGGGGAAATTGCAGAAATATATTACACTACTCTTCACTTCCAAAGCAGCCGATGATATTACAACAGAAGAATTAACAATGTTTCCTGGTATGGAAGATTTAATTAGCTTACTTCGAGTACTCGATTATTATAAACACAACACTTACGACGTCATCATTATTGATTGCGCACCGACTGGAGAAACTTTAGCAATGCTTAGCTTTCCAGACATGCTCGGCTGGTGGATGGAAAAACTCTTTCCTATTAAAAGGAAGATTTTAAAAGTTGTTCGTCCTGTAGCTCAACCACTTCTTGGTGTCCCCCTTCCAACCGATGATATTATGGATGAATTAACAAATACACTTGAACAGCTTGGAGAAATGAGAGCTATTTTATCAAACCGAGAAGTAACGAGTATTCGCGTTGTTGTAAATCCTGAAAAAATGGTCATTAAAGAAGCTCAGCGCAGCTTTACGTATTTAAACTTATACGATTATAACGTAGATGCCATTATGATTAACCGCGTCATCCCTAACACTGTTACCGACCCTTACTTTCAGGCATGGAAAGATACACAAAAGAAATATAAGGCGTTAATTAAAGATAGTTTTCAGCCACTTCCTATTTACGAAGCTCCCATGTTTGAACAAGAAGTTGTTGGTTTACCTATGTTAGAGCGTGTAGGAAATACTTTATTCAAATCAGACCCTTCTCCTACTGAAGTGAAATTTAATGGCCGCACACAATATGTAAAAAAAGATGGCGATGAGTATATTTTCGTTCTGTCCATTCCCTTCTCAAACAAAAGTGAACTTTCATTAAATCAAAAAGGTGATGAACTTATTATTCGAGCCGGCTCTATGAAGCGAAATATCACCTTACCAAAAACATTAACACACCTTTCTATTCAAGGAGCTAAGTTTGAAGATGATGTACTAAACATTCGGTTTGGAGGTGTAGTACATGCATGATGAATTACTAAGAAAGGTAATTCGTACAAAAATAAAAATCGGTATGCGTATATTAGAAGAGCTACCGAATCCGATTCAGCAATCAGCTAAGCACGCACTAAATATTTTGCAAGAGGAGCTCTCCTCTTATGCTGAAGAACAACCGCAACCTGAGAGTAATTTAAAAAGCATCATAATTGAATAACTATACCCTTGTAGAAAGCCTTTTCTTATAGGCTTTCTATCCCTTTATTGGAGCTGATATAAGTTGATAAACACATCTTCAACAAGACATTTCACCACTAATATAATCTGGCTAATCCCCCTTCTATTCTTTTTTCATAACCTTGAAGAAGCTTTCCAAATGCCACAATATATCGCTAATCGATTTTCGATCCATTTTATAACTAACAAACAATTTTTCATTGCAATTTCCATATTAACAACCTTCGTCTTACTCATAGTCATTCTATATCAATTAAGCATCATATCTTCTATTTACTTGATCATTTTTATACAGGGCTGTATCTTCTTTAACACCGTTCAACATATTATCTTGTATTTCATTTATCGTTCTTATAATCCAGGAGTAATCTCAGCATCTATCATTATCCTATTTTCTCTTTTCTTATTTTCATCAAAGAAACTATTAATCCCTAAAAAGAAATTAGCAAGTACACTCATTTTTAGTTTAATCTCTTACCCAATCATAATTTGGATTTCCTTATTATTAGCCAGCTGCTTTAATTAAAAAAAGACCAGGAAAACTCCTGGTCCATCACTCTACTTAACAAACATTGGATTCTATGTTATACAAAATTGGAAGGTACAGAATTAGGGTTTTGTTTGTTAAGTAGATTATATGTTGAACGAGCTAACAGCGGAGGGGTTCCTACTGCTAGTCCGTTAAACTCAATATTATTTTGCGATTTTTGCAAGCTCATCAAGTGAAAGATCTACTGAAATTGAACCATCATTCGTTTCTTTCTTAATTGCATCTGTTACTTCTTTTGAATGATACAATTCAATTACTTTTTTCAGCGTTGGATCATCTTTGTCTTTCGTACGAGCTGCGAAAATATTAATATAGGCCTTTGCATTTTCATTCTTTGGATCTTCTAAGAAAATAGGATCCTTCGCTGGATCTAATCCAGCTTGACCAGCAACACCGTTATTAATAACTGAAGCTGCTACATCTTTTAATACACGAGGTGTTTGCTGTGCGATAACCGGTGTGATTTTTAACTTCTTCGGATTTTCAGCGATACCGCTTGGATCCCCAAATAGACCAAAATCTTTCTTAAGCTTTAATAATCCAGCTGCATCAAGAAGTTTTAATGCACGTGCTTGGTTCGTTGGATCATTCGGAATAGCAATTTCCGAACCATCTGGGATTTCATTTGCTTTCTTATATTTTTCAGAGTATAAGCCCATCGGTGCAATTTGCGTTGTACCAACAGCTGTAATATCTAACTTATGCTCCTTTTTAAATTGCTCTAAGAAAGCGATGTGCTGGAATGAGTTTAGTTCAATATCTCCATCAGCTAACGCTTTGTTGGGTGTTGTGTAATCAGAGAACTCAACCAGTTTAATTTTAATCCCTTCTTTTTCAGCTTTTTTCTTTAAAATTTCCCAAACGTCTCCATCTGTTCCAGTTACACCGACGCGAACTACTTTCTCTTTCGCTCCTGCACCTGTGTCTCCACCTGAGCAGCCGCTTAACGCTGTAATTCCTACGATCGCTGATAATGCAAATGCTAAAATTTTCTTCATTTTCTTTTCCCCTCTTCCTTTTTATGATCTGCGTAAAAAAACTTTCGCAAAGTAGTTCCCTAAATTTTGAGCTACCTGTACAAGAATAATAAGTAAAACGACCGTTACAAACATAACTGACGTATCAAAGCGTTGATAACCATATGTCATTGCTAAGTCACCAAGACCGCCACCACCGACAAGCCCAGCAACTGCAGAAAATTCAATTAAACCAACCGTCATAAACGTGACACCTAAGATCAATGGTGCTAAAGCTTCTGGTACGAGGATTTCAAAAACAATTCTAAGTGGTGAAGCGCCCATTGCTTGTGCTGCTTCAATTACCCCTTTCGGAACGGAAACAAGATTTGTTTCAACCATTCTAGCAATACCAATTGATGCAACTAACGTCATTGGGAAGATTGCTGCAGCCGTTCCAATCGTCGTTCCAATAACACTTCTTGTTAGTGGGCTTAAAGCTACTAAAAAGATAATGAATGGAACCGGACGAATTGTATTAATTATGATATTAAGAATAGAAAAGACCCATTTATTTTCTAAAAAATTTCCTTTTCTCGTTACATACAATAGTAAACCTAGAGGTATACCAAGAATTGTAGCGAATATAAGGGTTACAATTACCATTAAAAGGGTATCCCCCGTCGCATCTAATATGCGAGGCCAAAATATACTCCAATCAACTCGCATGAGCTTCTACCTCCTTCAGCTGCACTTGCAGTCTTAGATGTTGTAATGCTTTTTGAATTTCTTTCTGTTCACCTTGTAGCTCTACAAGAAGATTTCCAAATAGCACATTTTGGAGTTCAATAATATTTCCATAAAGAACATTTACATCGACGTTATAGTTTTTCGCAATATATGATAGTACAGGCTGCCCTGTCTCTTCCCCAGTAAAAGTCAGGCGATAAATCTGACCTCCGTTTTGAATTTTCGCTAGAACACTTTCTGGTAAGTGATCATTAATAACAGAGCGTACAAAATTTTGAGTGGTCTTTGTTTTTGGTTGTGTGAAAACGTCAAACAGTTTTCCTTCTTCAATTACTTTTCCTTTTTCCATAACGGCTACACGGTGACAAATCTCTTTCACAACGTGCATTTCATGTGTAATAAGTAGAATCGTTAAATTGTACTCTCTATTTACCTTCTTTAATAAATTTAAGATTTCTGTCGTTGTTTCCGGATCTAAAGCTGATGTTGCCTCATCACATATGAGAATATCCGGTGATGTCGCAAGTGCTCTTGCAATCCCAACACGCTGCTTTTGCCCACCTGATAACTGTTCTGGATAATAGTTCGCTTTATCTTCTAAACCAACAAATTTTAGTAGTTCATTCACTCTTTCTTTTATCTCATTCTTCGGCAATTTCGCTAACCTTAATGGATAAGCAATGTTCCCAAACACCGTTCTTGAATTAAATAGATTAAAACTTTGGAAAATCATCCCAATTCTTTGTCTTAGTTTCCGTAATTCTTTCGCCGATAATGATGTAATATCTTTATCATCTATTGAAATTGTTCCTGCAGTTGGTCTTTCTAACATATTTACTAAACGTAATAACGTACTCTTTCCAGCACCACTAAATCCGATAATGCCAAAAATTTCGCCCTTTTCAACTGACAGCGTTACATCCTCAACCGCATGAACAGATTGCCCACCTGATTCATATACTTTACTTACATTGTTAAAAGAAATCATTTTCTTCCCTCCTATATGCTGTAAAAACTTGAAGTAGAGCTTTCGAGGTAAAATAAAAAGTGCTCTCCTTCTTATCAGTAATAAAAGATAAGAAGGAGAGCACTTTTATATGTACTCATTCACATCTTCTCATCTTCCAAGCCTTTATAGGCTTGCTGGAGTTAGCACGGTATTAAAAAATCCGTTGCTGAGGTATCGTAGGGCCAGTCCCTCCACCTCTCTGGATAAGAGTGTATCGATTTAATTGTCGTTTAATTAAGTCTTATTATAGAACTCAGAATAATGAGAGTCAATACAATTTTTAGAAAAAACATTAATTATTTCTCTATTTAAATTTTTAAATAAGAAGTAACAATACAATAGTGATTTTTAAAGTTATGTAAAATCCTTCTCACTCATACTTTTAAAAAGGAGAATCTTCTCTACTCATTGAATAACATTATTTGAATATGAAATCGGAGGAAGATAGATATATGAAAACAGCTCTTTTGCTCGTCGACATTCAAAATGATTATTTTCCAAGCGGAATGATGGAATTACGTAATCCAGTAGAAGCAAGTGAATATGCTAGTCAGCTACTACAACATTTTAGAATAAGAAACGAACCTATTTTTCATATCCAACATGTAGCTATAAAAGATAGCGCTACCTTTTTCCTACCCAATACAGAAGGTGTCCATATTCACGAAAATGTCCGTCCACTTAGAGAGGAAACCGTTATCCTTAAACATTATCCAAATAGCTTCCGAGAAACTGATCTTCTAGAACAATTACAACGTTCAGGAATTGAGCACGTCGTAATATGCGGGATGATGACCCATATGTGTATTGATGCTACAGTAAGAGCTGCTTTTGATTTTGGCCTTCACTGTACCGTAATACACGATGCTTGTGCTACAAAAGATCTTTCATTTAAGAATGCTACTATACCAGCTGTTTATATTCATAATACAATTTTGGCGAGTTTAAATGGAGTATACGCAAATATAATGAGTACAGAAGAGTTTTTAGCGACCTAAAAAAAAACACTCCTTTCAGTTAGCAAAGCCGAAAGGAGTGTTCTCTTGTCTAACCATAGATTTTCTTTCAAATTGTATTATACAGGAAATCCTCAAAATGAATACTAAAAAATATGACTAATAAGTCAATTTTTCTCGTTGTTTTGTTTCTATTTACATGTTTATCCCGATATTAATAGGGTTTAGCTAGTTCTAACCACCAAATAGTAATATATGGTAATACCTTTCGATTCAAATTAACTAACTCCTATTATAGAGAGTTTCTCAAAAAGAAGAGATCTTCACAGACTGTGAAGATCTCTTCTACTATTTCTTATAAAGTTTCAGAAGTAGTTTTTGCTTGCATGTGAAGTGCTAAGTAGTCAGGACCACCAGCTTTAGAGTCTGTACCAGACATGTTAAAGCCACCGAATGGTTGGTAACCTACGATTGCACCAGTACATCCACGGTTGAAGTATAAGTTACCAACGTGGAAGTCTTCACGTGCTTTTTCAATATGGTCACGGTTGTTAGTAACAACTGCTCCTGTTAAACCGTATTCTGTATTGTTTGCAATTGCAAGTGCATGATCAAAGTCTTTTGCTTTACAGAATGCTACTACTGGTCCGAAGATTTCTTCTTTCATTAAGCGAGCATCTTCTGCAACGTCAGCAACGATTGTTGGTTGGATGAACCAGCCTTTAGAATCGTCTCCTTCGCCACCTGATACGATTTTACCTTCTTCTTTACCAATTGCAACATAGCTCATTACTTTATCGAATGCAGCTTGGTCATTAACAGGTCCCATGTTAATATCTTTTGCATCTGGGTTACCTACTGTTAATTCTTTTGTTAATTCAACAGCACGATTTAATACATGATCGTATACATCTTCATGGATTACTGCACGAGAACATGCAGAACATTTTTGTCCTGAGAATCCGAATGCTGATGCAACTATAGATTTAGCTGCTAATTCAAGATCTGCCTCTTTATCAACAACGATTGTATCTTTACCGCCCATTTCAGCGATAACACGTTTTAACCAAATTTGTCCCGGGTTTACTTTTGCTGCACGTTCGTAAATACGAATACCTACATCGCGAGATCCAGTAAAGCTAACGAAACGTGTACGAGGGTGATCTACTAAGTAGTCACCAACTTCAGAGCCATTACCTGGAACGAAGTTTACTACGCCAGCTGGTAAACCAGCTTCTTCTAATACTTCCATAAATTTCGCTGCTACTACAGGAGTTGTACTAGCTGGTTTTAGTAATACTGTGTTACCAGAAACTACAGCAGCTGTTGTCATACCTGCCATAATTGCGAATGGGAAGTTCCAAGGAGAAATAATAACACCTACTCCTAATGGAATGTAAGAGAAACGATTATATTCAATTGGACGGCTTTCTACTGGAATACCGTCTTTTAATTTCAACATTTGACGAGCATAATATTCCATAAAGTCGATTGCTTCTGCTGTATCAGCATCTGCCTCATTCCATGGTTTACCTGCTTCTTTTACAAGAATAGCAGAGAACTCATGTTTTCTACGACGAACGATTGCTGCAGCACGGAATAAAATATCTGCACGCATTTCTGGTTTTGACTTTCTCCAAGTTTGGAATGTTGCATCCGCTACTTGCATTGCTTTTTCAGCTAATTCACGGTTTGCTTTTGAAACACGACCAACAAGTTCCTCTTTATTTGCAGGGTTTACAGAAACAATTTTGTCTTCTGTAGTGATTTTTTCTCCCCCGATAATTAATGGATAGTCTTGTCCAAGATAAGATTCTACTTTCTTTAAACCCTCTTCAAACGCTAATTTGTTAGCCTCTACTGAAAAATCTGTAAATGGCTCATGTTTGTATGCTACTACCATCTTTTTAGCCTCCCCTTAGAAAAACGTTTACATTTTACAACATTATTCTACACGATAATTTAGATTTATTCAAATATTCCTAGACTTATATTTTAAAAATTAATAAATTTTTAAAATATAATAAAAAAAAGAGATTCATACATACGTATGAATCTACAAAATATGAGTATATTCCAAAACATTTTTCCCGATTAATAAAATAGTAACTAATAAAAATAAAGTCCTTACATATCCAACACCTTTTTGAACCGCAAACTTCGATCCAAAATAAGCACCTAAAATCATTGATAAGCCCATAATTATACCGTATTCAAAATGAATCACATCTAAAAATAAAAAAGTAATTAAAGATACGATATTACTAACGAAGTTCAAAAGTTTTCCAGATGCTGCCGCTTGAATAAAATCCAAACCAATTAATAAAAATGCAAAAATTAAAAAGGATCCTGTCCCTGGTCCAAAAAATCCATCATAAAATCCTATCATTAAAATAACAAAGAAAAACATTAATGTTTTTCCTTTTGTCATCTTTTTATAGGTAGATGCACTTCCCCAATCTTTTTTCGCAATAATATAAATGGCAATAAAAACCAACATTACGAGCACTAGTGGACGCAAAATATCAGGCGGAATAAACTTTACTACTAAAGCCCCTGCGACTGCTCCAATAATAGTTAACGGGATTAACTTTCCTACAATCCGAAAATTCACCTTACCTGATCGAATAAAATAAATTGTGCTCGTAAGCGTCCCCATCGTTGCAGCTAATTTATTCGTTGCGATTGCCGAAGCTGGTGATAAACCAACAAACATAAGTGCAGGAAGCGAAATTAACCCTCCCCCTCCAACAACCGAATCAATAAAAGCAGCTAAAAATCCGAATGCAATTAATAAAATAATGACTTGAAAGCTTAGTTCTTCCATGAATTTGCCCCTTACCCCTTTATTTGTAACATTTAAAATTATAACAAAATTTTTCAAGAAAAAGAGCTGTTCCTTTATGGAACAGCTCTCATCTTTAATCTAAAATTTTCACAAACGGTTCATCTTGCTTCGCTTCACGTATAATAATTGCTTCTGGGCGTTCTACAGATTTAATTGTTACTTGTACTTTCATATAATTCGGGAAGTATTCCATAACAAGTCCAGCTACATATTGTGTAAAACCAATCACTTCAGCTTTCCCATTGAATTGGACAGGAATATCGAGCTTCATTTCTCTTAATTCATCATCTCTATACATTCCAGTACCGATAACAGCTGTATAATCTCCTTGGAAATACTCACTTAATTTTGCTTTAAAGTTTGACACCCTCGCAAGATCTTCACGTTTATTATCCGATTTCGCTTGTTCAGACGGGAATAAATAGTATTTCTCATTGATCGGCTTCCAATCCTCAACCGTTTCACTGCCTTTTTCTACCTTAGCATAAGAAACAAAATTCCCTGGTACAAGCGAAGACTTTGGACCTTGACGATAAATCGCAAATGTAACCGGAATATTTTTTATTTCAGGCTTTTTTTGCTGCATTACTTTCAAGATTTCTTGGGCCATCCTTTTCCCTTCAGCTAACATTTTTACATCTGGAATTGCAGCCTCACGCGGATAACCATGCTCTTCCTCATAATATTGAACAGAATTCATCGCTAATCCAACTACAATGCCACCACGTTCAACATCGTTCTCACCTTTTCTTACATAATAATCATGCTCTAAAATATTTGAGATATACATTGGACTTTTTTTATTCTTTACTTCTAGCGATTCTGATCCTTCACTTAAGGCTGGATTCAACCCTACATTCGGAAATTTAACCGCATCTTTTTTCAACTTATCCTCTAGCTCTTTTTGTTCAGCATCTGTACGCTTTCTTTTCACAAGCATTTGAATCGTTTGTGTGTCTAAAACGTCTCCACCTTTAAAGAAATAATCTTTCGTGCTAAATGATTCTTTCGCAATGCGCATTAGTCCCGTTTCAAATTCATCTATATCTAGACGATTATTCAAACTTTGTCCAACTAAACCACGTGCATGACCTGGATCAAATGGAACCGTTGTCTTATAATATTCATCCGAAATCGAGTATTTCGGGATAACAGCTTGCCCTTTCGCTTTCCCCGATTTCTCAACTGCTTTTTCATCTTTATTGGAACCCATACTACACCCACTTACAAGTAGGCTAAGACTTAATACCGCTAACGCTATTTTTTTCATCGTAAGTTTGCACCTCTTACTTATTCAGCTCTTGTAAGAACCTCTCTTCATTCCAAACTTCAACATTGTGCTTCTCTGCTTGCGCTAATTTCGAACCAGCAGCTTCACCAGCAACAACTAAATCCGTACTTTTACTAACACTTCCTGTTACTTTTCCACCTAATGCCTCAATATTCTTCTTTGCTTCACTGCGTCCCATAACTTCTAATTTCCCTGTTAAGACGACAGTTTTTCCTGCAAAGTACGATTCAACATTTTGTAAATCAGCAATTTTCATACCTTTGTATGCCATGTTCATGCCATACTCTTTAAATTGTTGTAATAGCTCTAATACGTCTTCATTATCGAAATACGTTACAACGGATTGAGCCATTTTTTCACCAATCTCGTTAATTGTTTTTAGTTCTTCTTCCGTCGCTTTCACAAGCTCATCCATCGTTTCGAAATGCTCAGCAAATGTACGTGCGGCTTTCGCACCGACGTGGCGAATACCAAGACCGAATAATAATCGCTCTAATGAGTTTTCCTTAGAATTCTCAATTGCTTGGACTAAATTTGTTGCTGATTTTTCACCGAAACGTTCTAGTTCTAATAATTGCTCTTTCGTCAATGAATATAAATCAGCAAACGTACGAATATAATCCGCATCAAAGAGTTGTGTAATTACACGTTCTCCAAGTCCATCAATATTCATTGCATTTCTTGAAACGAAATGGATTAATCCTTCACGAATTTGAGCTGGACAAGTCGGATTTATACATCGAAGTGCTACTTCTTCTTCTAAACGAACAAGTTCACTCTCACATGCTGGACAATGCGTTGGCATATGATATTCTTCTTCCTCACCAGTACGCTTATCAAAAATAACGTTCACAACTTCAGGAATAATATCTCCAGCCTTTTTCACAACAACGTAGTCACCAATTCGAATATCCTTTTCACGAATTAAATCTTCGTTATGTAAAGAAGCACGACGGACAATAGTTCCGGCTACTCGCACTGGCTCCAGCTCTGCAGTTGGTGTTACAACTCCTGTACGACCGACACTTAATTCAATCCCTGTTAATCTCGTCACAACTTCTTCAGCTGGGAATTTATAAGCTATTGCCCATCTTGGACTCTTTGCTGTAGTTCCTAAGCTTTCTTGAATAGCAACATCGTCTACTTTTATAACAATTCCGTCAATCTCATAATCAAGATGCGGGCGTTTTTCTTGCCACTCTTCTACATAGGCTATTACGTCTTCAATTGTTTCACATGTACGACGATTTGGATTCGTCTTAAATCCAAGCTCACCTAAGAAATCCAGTGATTCACTGTGGGATGGAATTGTTTTTTCTTCTACATTAGCAAGACCATACACAAACATAGATAAGTTACGCTTCGCTGCAATTTTCGGATCAAGTTGGCGTATCGATCCTGCTGCCGCGTTACGTGGATT
The DNA here is from genome assembly GCF_056396785.1 of Bacillus sp. 05T21. NCBI lineage: Bacteria > Bacillati > Bacillota > Bacilli > Caryophanales > Bacillaceae > Bacillus > Bacillus sp. 05T21. The sequence goes on from NZ_JBFTMD010000031.1 coordinate 26,920, forward strand.
CGCAAATACATCTTCACCATTTTGCTCTTTTTCCTCATTTAATTTAACGAATGAACGCTTCGGCATATAAGCCTCGCCTCGTGCTTCTAACGTTACTTCTTCATTTAAACGCAGCGGGATAGCTTTAATCGTTTTTAAGTTTTGGGTAATATCTTCACCCGTTATACCATCACCACGTGTTGCTCCTTGAATGAAGCGTCCTTTTTCATAATGAAGTGAAACAGCAAGTCCGTCAATTTTTAATTCGCATATATATCTTACATTCGCATCATCAATTCCCTGATGTACTCTTCGATCAAAATCACGCAAATCTCCTTCATTAAACGCGTTTCCTAAACTTAACATTGGTGATTTATGCGTTACCTTTTCAAATATATCAAGAACAGTCCCCCCAACGCGAATGGAGGGAGAGTCTTCACTCATAAACTCTGGGTTCTCTGCTTCTAATTTTATAAGCTCCTGCATATCACGGTCATATTCCGCATCAGAAACAGAAGGATTGTCTAATACGTGATATTGATAGTTAAATGTATTTAACAAATCACGCAGTTCTTCTATACGTTTTTTGGCTATCTCTTTTGACATATCCTCAGTCCTTTCCTATTGTTTCGTCACAGGTGCAAATTTTGCTAATAAACGTTTAATACCAATTGGGCTTGGGAACGCAATATCTAATTCTTTTGAATCTCCTTCACCCTTTACACTTACAACTGTACCGACTCCCCACTTCTGGTGAGCAGCTTTATCGCCTATTCCCCAGCCAATTTGCTCGCCACCTGTCGTCTTAACAGCCGGACGCGCGAAAGCTGAACGAGAACGTGTTGTAGTTGCGCTTGTCGTTCTTCCTTTTGCACCAAACGAAGTTTCACGCTTCGGTGCTGTTTCGTTTAATGGTTCTACTAATTCTGTCGGAATTTCTGTAATAAATCGAGATGCTGCATTCATACTTGTTCTACCAAATAAAGTACGCATTTGAGCATTGGATAAGTATAGCTCTTCTTCTGCACGAGTAATACCTACATAGGCAAGACGACGCTCTTCTTGCATTTCATCCTCTTCCATAAGAGAACGAGTATGCGGGAATATCCCTTCCTCTAAGCCAACAATAAAGACAACTGGGAACTCTAATCCTTTTGCTGAGTGCATCGTCATTAAAATAACTTCTTCACCAGCAGTTGGATCTTCATCTACACGATCAATATCCGCAACAAGAGCTAAGTCTGTTAAGAATGCAACAAGGCTCTTATCTTCGCTTTGGGATTCAAATGTTTGTGTAACAGATAAAAACTCGTCTAAGTTTTCTAAACGACCTTCTGCTTCTAAAGAACGCTCATTTTTCAACATATCGCGATAGCCTGTCTTCTCAATAACTTCTTCTACTAATTCTGTAACAGATAAATACTCTTGCATATTTACCCAGTTGTGTAATAAACTTGCGAATTCTTTTACTGCTTTTGTTATTTTTGCACTTACACCAACATGCTCAATCTCATCAAATACAGCAGTTAATGAGATTCCGTTTTGCACACCATAATTAATAATTTTATCGATAGAAGTCGCACCAATCCCACGCTTTGGCATGTTTATAATACGTGCAAAACTAATCTCATCATCTGGATTCCCAATTAAACGTAAGTACGCCAAAATGTCTTTAATCTCTTTACGGTCGTAGAACTTAGTACCTCCGACGATTTTGTAAGGGATATTAGATTTCAGGAAAATCTCCTCAATCATACGAGACTGGGCATTTGTACGATATAACACTGCAAAATCAGTATATTTTCGGTTCCCCATTTGAATATCATCACGAATTTTTTTCGCAACAAAATACGCTTCGTCCTTTTCGGTTGCAGCACGATAATACGAGATTTTGCTTCCAATTTGATTGTCTGTCCATAATTTCTTCGGTTTACGGTTTGAATTTTTTTCAATTACAGCATTAGCTGCATTTAAAATATTTTGTGATGAACGATAATTTTGTTCTAACAAGATAACTTGCGCATTCTCATAGTCTTTTTCGAATGACAAAATGTTAGAAATGTCAGCCCCGCGCCAGCGGTAAATAGACTGATCCGAATCACCAACAACACAAAGGTTTTTAAAACGTGATGCCAAATGTTTAACAAGAAGGTACTGAGCTTTGTTCGTATCTTGATACTCATCAACGTGAATATATTGGAATTTACGCTGATAAAACTCTAGTACTTCTGGAACACGTTCAAATAGCTGAATCGTCGTCATAATTAAATCATCAAAGTCTAATGAGTTATTTTTCAAAAGACGTTTTTGATATTCTGTATATACATCGCTCGTTAATTTTTCATATGGATCAGCGGTTGTAATTTTTTTTGCATATTTATCTGCAGATAACAGTTCATTTTTCGCATTGCTAATACCCGCTAAAATAGAGCGCGGCTCAAACTTCTTCGGGTCAATATTGCGCTCCTTCATAATTTTTTTTACTACAGTTAACTGATCACCTGAATCTAAGATTGTAAAGTTACGATTAATACCAATGCGGTCAATATCACGTCGTAAAATACGTACGCACATAGAGTGGAACGTAGAAATCCAAATATCTTCTGCTTCTGGTCCAACAAGTTTATCAATACGCTCACGCATTTCACGAGCAGCTTTATTTGTAAAGGTAATTGCTAGTACATTCCATGGCGCCACACCTTTTTCACCAAGTAAATATGCAATACGGTGTGTTAACACACGTGTTTTCCCACTACCTGCGCCTGCCATTAATAGAAGTGCTCCATTTGTTGTTTGTACTGCTTTTTGTTGCTGCGGATTTAAACCATTTAATAACTTATCTGTCGTACTCATATGTGCCTGCACCTACTCTCCTTTTACTGCTTTAACTGTTTTTAATGCCGATTTTATATCATCATAAATAATATTTCCAACAACTACTGTATCAGCATACTGTGCCATTTCTTTCGCTTGTTCTGCATTAGAAATACCACCGCCATAATATAGCTTAGCTTGTTTCAATTCTGCTTTTACATTTTTAACAAGCTCAATATCTCCATACGTCCCGCTATATTCTAAATAGAATATAGGTAAATGTAATAACTTGTCTGCTAAACGTGCATATGCAATAACATCATCTTCTGTTAAATCACATTTTGCATCTGTAAGCTGGGCTACTTTCGCTTCAGGGTTTAAAACACAATACCCTTCCATGAAAATTTCGTCCCAGTCCATAATATCCCCAAATTCTTTCAATGCCTCATGATGAACACCTGTTACCCATTCTACTTTTCGGCTATTTAAAACGCTTGGGATATAATAAAAATCAAATCCTGGTGTAATTGCCTCCACATCAGAAACCTCTAACACACAAGGAACTGCATATCTACGAATGCTAACTAGCATGTGTAATACGTTATCAATTGTCACTCCATCACTTCCGCCTACAATAACAGCATCCGTTCCAGATTCACAAATCATTTCTAAATGTTCGTCACTTAACTCCTTATTTGGATCAAGCTTAAATACATGTTTCCATTTGGAAATATCGTACATGAAAACACCCTTTCTTTTCTCTAGTTATATAATTTCTGTTCAAAATAACAGTTAATTTTTATCAAGATTTTTTACATTCCTTACTATATCTTTACCGGACTGGCGTATGCAACGATGAAATGCGACAGCTATCTTTACCGGACTTTTTGAACTTCCTTTTACGCATTCTTTCATTATAACAAAAAAAGCTACCTACACACACGCCCAATCCAACATCTTTTTCAACGTCAAATGTTGGATTACATATCAAAAAACTTATACGGAATACTAACAAATGAAATAGTATTTTCTATTTCGAAGTTAATTAAAAAGGAGTGTTTTTCTAATGAAGCAAAACATCGGCACAATTAGTGCTCTAATTCGAATTACACTCGGACTCATCCTCTTCGGTTGTAGTACAGCTAAACTCGTACGTAAACCTTGGTGCACTTGGTCTAAAGTTTTGCTATGGGTTGGTGCCATGAAAATTGCGGAGGGAATCGTTCGTTTCTGCCCTATTGTTGAAGCCTGTAAGTTTGGAAAATATATGAATATGAGCGCATTTAAAATGCCTAGCATGAATTTCACTGAAAAAGGACATAATAAAGAAGAAGTTAATTCAGCTTCCAGTCATGACAAGCCAAAGTCAAAGTCAGATGGAAGTTATGACACTTCTGACAAAGAGATTGAGTCAGCGATTGAAGAATTAATCCTGGCAAAACCGCTTTGAATCATTTGTCACGATGCAAGATGCTCTCAAAGGGACTTAGCTGCTGCAGTGGGCAGCTAAGTCTTCTTTATTTTACCACGAAACAGAACGTACATTCTCGTTTTTCACCCTTAAAACGTACATAAAAGATATCAAACAATAAAATTCAGAAAATTAGGTGTAACCCTCTTGCATGTAATGATATAAAAGTGATATCATTTTTATATCAAGGAGGCGATCATATGAAAGAAAAACAAGTATTTTATGTTAATGGATTTCTCGGCGTTATTGGAATTTTAGTTTTAGCCGCTATCGGTGTATTTTGCCTTGTACAAGAAATGTTTGTAATAGCTATTTTAGCTCTCATATTAGCATCTGTTTTAGCTACAGGTATCGGTATCGTTCAACCGAATCAAGCGAAAGTTATTACGTTCTTCGGTAGTTATTTAGGAACAATTCGTCAAAATGGTTTATTTTTAACAATTCCATTCGCGTTTCGTCAAACTGTATCTTTACGTGTTGAAAACTTTAACAGTAAGAAATTAAAAGTAAACGATGTTGAGGGAAATCCAATTGAAATTGCAGCCGTTATCGTATATAAAGTTGTTGATTCCGCAAAAGCAATTTTCGGTGTTGAGCATTATGATCGATTCGTAGAAATTCAAAGTGAAACAGCAATCCGCCACGTTGCTACAAAATATCCTTATGATAATTTCCAAGATGAAACTTGCATCACGTTACGAGGAAATACTGAAGAAATCTCTGAAGAATTAAAGCGTGAGTTAGAAGCACGACTTGAAATCGCTGGCGTAGAAGTATTAGAAACTCGTTTAACACATTTAGCTTACGCAACAGAAATTGCCCATGCAATGCTTCAACGTCAACAAGCGAAAGCGGTATTAGCTGCTCGAAAAGAGATTGTTGAAGGTGCTGTGAAAATGGCTAAAGATTCAATCCTCATGCTAGATGAAGAAGGCGTACTTGATTTAGATGACGAGCGTAAAGCAAATATGGTAAACAACTTATTAGTTGCCATTGTTTCAGATAAAGGTGCACAACCAGTTATTAATACAGGAAGCCTATATTAAAGGTTGTAAATGATTATGGCCAAAAAGAAAAGCTTTCCATTACGTATTGATCCTGAATTACACGCAGTCATCGAAAAATGGGCGAATGATGAGTTTCGTAGCGTCAATGCACACATCGAGTATTTACTTCGAGAAATGGCAAAGCAAAAAGGGAAATTGAAAAAAGATAAAGATGCATAAAAATCCCGCTGAGAAATCAGCGGGATTTTTTATACATTAGCTTCTCGTCATCTCATGACCAATTGCACGATATCCTATATCACTTCGGTAAAATAAACCATCACTCTCAATTTTACCGATTTCTTTATAGACCTTATCTTTCGCTTCTTGTAAACTATTCGCCTTACAAGCAACAAATAATACACGGCCACCGTTTGTTACAAAGTCACCATGTTTCATCGCTGTACCCGCATGGAAAACAATCACATCTTGCAGTGCATCTAATCCGTTAATAATTTCACCTTTTTTATATGCTTCTGGATATCCTTTCGAAGCAAGTACGACACCAATAACTGCTTCCTTTGACCATTGTAACGTTAATTCACTTTCATCTAATACAGCGTTACATACATCAACTAAATCATTTTCTAAGCGTGGTAATACAACTTCCGTTTCAGGATCACCAAAGCGTGCATTGAACTCAATTACCTTTGGACCATCATTCGTTAAAATAAGCCCCGCATATAAAATTCCTGTAAACGAACGATTTTCTTGGATCATCGCTTTAGCAGTTGGATGTAATACTGTTTGAATCGCTTCTTGAACCGCTGACTCCGGAATTTGTGGTACTGGAGAATATGCGCCCATTCCGCCTGTATTAGGACCTTTATCGCCGTCAAAAGCTCGTTTATGATCTTGAGCAATTACCATCGGATGTACAGTTGTTCCATTTACAAATGCCATTAATGAAAATTCTTGTCCATCTAAAAACTCTTCAATAACGACCTTCTTGCTTGCTGCGCCGAATTTCACATCTTGTAGCATTTCTTTCACAGCTTGCAATGCATCTTCAAGCGTCATTGCTACCGTTACACCTTTACCAGCAGCTAACCCATCTGCCTTAATTACAATCGGCGCACCAACTTTTTGAATGTACTTTACTGCCTCTTCATAGTCTGTAAAAGTTTCATATGCCGCAGTTGGGATATCATACTTTTTCATCAATTCTTTTGTAAAAGCTTTACTACCTTCAATAACAGCAGCCGCTTTATTAGGACCAAATACACGAAGTCCCTCTTCCTTAAAACGATCCACGATTCCGTTCATAAGTGGAATCTCTGGTCCAACGAAAGTTAATTCAACATTCTTCTCTTTTGCAAATAAGACTAATGCATCAAAATCATTTTCATCAATATCAACTGGTGTTGCAACATCTCGCATACCTTCATTACCTGGCGCTACATATACTTTTTCTACCTTTTCAGATTGCGCAAACTTCCAAGCTAAAGCATGCTCACGTCCACCACGGCCAATTACTAAAACATTCATATTTCATCCCCCAATAATTAAATAAGTACAAACTAGAAGCTATGCTCCTAGTTTGTTTTCATATCAATAAAAGTTTAAAAAGGAGGATCAAGAGAACCGAGCAGGTCGAGGCGCATTTGCCAGGAGGACACAGAGTGTAGCTTTCCTACATGAATACCGCACTGGCATTGCAACGACGACATGCGACAGTTATCTTGACCGGACTTTTTAAACATCCCTAACAATAACAGTTTAAAAGGGAGGATCAAGAGAACCGAGTAGGTCGAGGCGCATTTGCCAGGAGGACACGGAGTGTAGCTTTCCTACATGAGTACCGCACTGGCATTGCAACGACGACATGCGACAGTTATCTTGACCGGACTTTTTAAACATCCTCTATTAATGTTTGAAATGACGTACGCCAGTGAACACCATCGTAATCCCATACGCATCTGCCATTTTAATAGAATCTTCATCACGAATCGATCCGCCTGGTTGGATGATTGCTGTAATTCCAGCTTTTGCTGCTTCTTCTACTGTATCTGGCATTGGGAAGAAAGCATCAGATGCAAGTGCGCTACCTTGTGCTTTTTCGCCAGCTTGTGTAATTGCGATTTTTGCAGAACCTACACGGTTCATCTGTCCCGCGCCTACACCAACTGTCATGTTATCATTCGCTAAAACAATTGCATTTGATTTCACATGTTTTACAACTTTCCAAGCTAGTTTTAAATCTTTCCATTCTTGTTCTGATGGTTCACGTTTCGTTGGAATTGAAATTGCGTCCTCATCTAATGATAACGTATCTTCTTCTTGAACAAGAAGACCACCTTGTACAGAAGTTAGTTTTTTACTTGCACTTGTCGCTTTTTCAATATTTACAGTTAGTAAGCGTAAGTTTTTCTTACTTTGCAACACTTCTAAAGCTTCTTGCGAGAACGAAGGAGCGATAACAATTTCTAAGAAAATTTCGTGTAACTTTTCTGCTGTAGCTTTATCAATTTCACGATTTGCTGCAATAATACCGCCGAAGATTGATACTGGATCCGCTTCATAAGCACGTCTGTATGCTTCGTGAATATCAGTTCCTACTCCAACACCACATGGATTCATATGTTTTACCGCTACTACTGCTGGTTCTGTAAATTCTTTCACGATGCTAAGTGCTGCATCCGCATCGTTGATATTGTTATAAGATAATTCTTTACCGTGTAATTGTTCTGCGTATGCAACAGAAGAAGTTGCTGCGAATGGCGCTTTATAGAATGTCGCTTTTTGATGTGGATTTTCGCCATAGCGTAAATCTTGTTTTTTCTCAAATGTCACCGTTACTGTTTCAGGGCTTTCTTCGCCCATTTGCTTTGTTAAGTAGTTAGAAATTAACGCATCATATGCCGCTGTATGACGGAATACTTTCGCTGCTAATTTACGTTTCGTTTCCTCTATTACTTCACCGTTCTCTTTCAGTTCTGCTAATACAACATCATAATCTACTGGATCTACAATTACCGATACAAATTTATGATTTTTCGCAGCAGAGCGAATCATTGTTGGGCCACCGATATCAATATTTTCAATTGCATCAGCAAATGTTACATCAGGCTTAGCGATTGTTTCTTTAAATGGGTATAAGTTAACAACAACAAAGTCAATTGGTTGAATACCTAATTCATTCATTTGCGCTACATGCATTTCATTATCACGAACTGCTAATAGACCACCATGAATATTTGGATGTAATGTTTTTACACGACCATCCATAATTTCTGGGAAACCAGTTACTTCAGAAATACCAATTACTTGCAAGCCGTTTTCTTCTAATAATTTTTTCGTACCACCTGTTGAAATAACTTCAATCCCTTGTTCAAGTAAACCTTTAACAAATTCTACTACTCCTGTTTTATCTGAAACACTTACTAATGCACGCTTTTTCATTTATCCTTCACCCCTGGTTGTATGTTAGTTAACAGTTGGTTTTTTCACAGACTGAACAATTTGATTCACTGTATTTACGTATAATTTATGTTCAACTTGTTGAATTTTCTTTTGTAAGCTTTCTCTCGTATCCCCTTCAGAAACAACTACTGCTTCTTGCGCAATAATTGGACCTGTATCCATACCTGCATCTACATAGTGAATCGTTACTCCGGTTACTTTCACACCCGCTTCTAACGCTTGACCAACAGCATCTTTCCCTGGAAAACTCGGTAGTAGTGATGGATGAATATTAATAATTTTCCCGCCGTACGCTTCTAGTAAAGTCGTTCCAATTAAACGCATATATCCAGCTAAAATAACATAATCAATTTCATACTCTTCTAGCTTTTTTAATATCTCTTTTTCAAATGCTTCTTTTGACTCATATGCTTTCGCTGAAAAGGAAAAACACGGAATATGGTGATAATGTGCCCGTCCAATAGCGCGTGCCTCTGGTTTATCACATACTAATAAACTAATATCTGCATCCAATATTTTGTCTTCTACCGCATTAATGAGAGATTGAAAGTTAGAGCCGCTCCCAGAAGCAAAAACTGCTAATCTACTCATACTTCTGTTCCCTCAATAAAGGTAACACCAGACCCTTGTACAGTGTGTCCAATAATACGAGCTTTCTCGCCTTGTTCCTCAAGAAGACGAACAATATCTCTTGCCTCTTCTTCCTTTACTGCTACTACCATACCAATACCCATGTTAAAAATATTGAACATTTCTTTCTCTTCTAGTTTTCCAACCTCTTGAAGTAAACTAAAAATCGGTTGAACTTGCCAAGATCCTAATTCAATTTCCGCACCGATTCCTTCTGGCAACATACGTGGAATATTTTCAATGAATCCACCACCTGTAATATGTGCCATACCGTATACTTCATGTTTCTTCAATAGTTCTAAAATAGGTTTGACATAAATTTTCGTTGGTTTTAATAATTCTTCACCAAGAGGTAGTTCTAAGCGTCCGTAAATACGATTTAAAGATAGTTCTCCATCTTCTAGTAGCACTTTTCTTACTAAAGAATAACCGTTACTATGAATACCGCTAGATGCTAAGCCAATTAATACGTGACCAGCTTCAATTTTTTCACCTGTTACAATTTTCTTTTTATCAACAATTCCAACTGTAAAACCAGCTAAATCGTATTCTTCCGTAGAATACATTCCTGGCATTTCAGCTGTTTCTCCACCAATTAATGCACAACCAGCTTGGCGACAGCCCTCTGATATACCTTTGACGATGTTTTCAATTTTACTAGGTTCAGCTTTACCACAAGMAATATAATCAAGGAAGAAAAGCGGCTCTGCTCCTTGGACAACAATATCATTTACACACATCGCTACTGCATCAATACCAATTGTGTCATGTTTATCTCCCATAAAAGCGAGCATCAATTTCGTTCCCACGCCATCTGTTCCAGATACTAATACAGGTTCTTCTAATGCAAATTTCGATAGATCAAACATACCTCCAAAACCGCCTAAACCGCCTAGCACTTCTTTTCTCATTGTTGTTTGTACGTGTTTTTTCATGCGAGATACCGCTTCATATCCAGCTTCAATATCTACTCCTGCTTGCTTATATGCATTCGCCATCGTTTTTTACACCTCGTCTTTTAATTTCTCCCCATCCAGGGCGGCCGTTTTAAGAAAGAAGCTAGCTTCTACATCAAAAGAAGTAGAAGCTTTTTTCTTCTTATTTCATACTTTCTAAAAGCTCTTGCTCATAATCATAAAGAGCTGTTGGATAGTCTCCATTGAAGTAAGCCATACATAGACCACCGTATTTCCCTTCATATGGGCGTCCAATTGCATCTACTAATCCATCTTCACTTAAAAATGTTAGTGAATCTGCTCCGATGATTTGACGGATTTCTTCTATTGAATTATTTGCTGCGATTAATTCTTTTCTCGTTTGAATATCAATGCCATAGAAGCATGGATACTTAAGAGGTGGTGAAGCAATTCTTACATGGACTTCTGTCGCTCCAGCCTCGCGAAGCATACGAACAATTCGTTTACTTGTCGTTCCTCTTACGATAGAATCGTCAATCATAACAACTCGTTTTCCTTCAACTACGCCTCTTACTGCTGAAAGCTTCATCTTAACCCCTTGCTCACGCAGTTCTTGAGAAGGTTGAATAAACGTACGTCCAACGTAACGATTTTTAATTAACCCTAACTCATACGGAATTCCTGTCGCCTCCGCATAACCAATTGCTGCTGAAATACTAGAGTCTGGTACACCAGTAACAACATCAGCTTCAATAGGAGCTTCCGCCGCTAAACGTTTCCCCATGTTTTTACGAGCTGCATGAACATTAATACCAGCGATATTAGAATCTGGACGTGCAAAGTAAATGTATTCCATACTGCAAATCGCATGGTCTACTTCATTTGTAAAACGATCTACGTGAATTCCTTCATCATTGATAATAAGCAATTCACCAGGTTCTACATCACGAATGTATGTTGCACCAACTACATCGAAAGCACATGTTTCCGATGCTACAACGTAAGCATCCCCCATCTTTCCGATTGAAAGAGGACGGAATCCATTTGGATCTAGCGCAACGATCATTTCATTTCCAGTTAGTAAAAGATATGCAAACGCACCTTTCACTTTATTTAGAGCCTCTTTTACACTATCAATTAAAGAATCTTTTGTACTACGCTTAATAAGGTGTAAAAGTACTTCTGTATCTGAACTTGTTTGAAAAATACTTCCCTCTGCCTCTAATTCACGACGAAGCATTTTTGCGTTAATTAAATTTCCGTTATGAGCTAACGCCATGCTATGATCGGAAAAACGGAATAATAATGGTTGAACGTTAGCAACTTCACTTCCACCCGCTGTTGCATATCGTACGTGTCCAATTGCTGATTTCCCGTTTAATCCCTCTAGCTCACCTCTTGAAAACACTTCTGATATTAAACCTAACCCCTTGTGACCGATGATTTTTTCTCCATTATTTACAACAATGCCTGCGCCTTCTTGCCCACGGTGCTGCAAACTGTGCAATCCGTAGTACGAAACTTGTGCTGCATTTTCATGCCCCCAAATTCCGAAAACGCCACATTCTTCATTTAACCCCTTTATTTCAGTAAGCATGGGATTGCCCCTTTCCAAGCCTTTCTCATTTCATCTACATTTGCTGTAAGTAATACTTCATTTTCTTCATTATGAATTGTTACTTCATTTGTATTTGTCACTTCTCCAACTTGAATTGCTTCAACCGCTTTCTCAAATGCTTCTTTATTTTCACGTTTTACAGTTATAACGAAGCGCGATTGTGATTCTGCAAATAATACTGTTGTTGCTTCCCCATCTAATTTCACAGTAGCACCTAAACCGTTAGCACCAATTGCACTTTCAGTAATTGCAACTGCTAAACCACCTTCTGCAACATCATGTGCAGATTGAACAAGGCCAGCTTGAATTGCTGCTAGTACTTGCTTTTGGCGTTTTAATTCTACATCTAGATCGATGCTTGGTGATTGACCGAAAATTTTCCCGTAGATCATTTTCTGTAATTCACTTCCACCAAACTCAGCTTTCGTCTCTCCAATTACATAAACTAAATCGCCAGCTTGTTTAAATTCTTGTGTTGTTACGTGTTTTAAATCGTGTACAAGTCCAACCATCCCAACAGTTGGTGTTGGATATACAGCTTCACCACTACGCTCGTTATACATTGATACATTCCCGCCGATAACTGGCGTTTGTAACTTGCGGCAAGCTTCACTCATACCGTCTACTGATTTCTCAATTTGCCAGAAGATTTCTGGTTTTTCTGGGTTACCGAAGTTTAAGCAATCTGTAATTGCAAGTGGCTCCCCGCCAGAACATACGATATTACGTGCTGCCTCTGCTACTGCAATTTTACCGCCCACTTCTGGATCTAAATAAATGTAGCGAGAGTTACAATCTGTCGTCATTGCTAATCCTTTTTCTGTGCCGCGTACACGTATAACCGCTGCATCTGAACCTGGTGTAACGATTGTGCTAGTGCGCACTTGATAATCATATTGATCATATACCCACTCTTTACTTGCAATCGTTGGTTGTTGTAATAAAGATAATAACGTTGCTTTATAATCTTCTACTTTTGGTGTTTCCATTTTCATCTGCTGGAACTCAGCAAAGTATGCTGCTTCTTTTGACGGTTTATGATAAATTGGTGCTTCTTCTGCAAGAGCATCCGCCGGTACTTCAGCTACCATTTCGTCTTTATGGAATAGACGAAGCATTTTATCTTCAGTTACTTTCCCCATCGTAACTGCTGCAAGACCATATTTTTCAAATAAATCTACTATTTCTTGCTCTCTACCTTTTTTCACAACGATTAACATACGTTCTTGTGATTCAGATAACATCATTTCATATGGAGTCATTCCAGTTTCACGCTGTGGTACATCATCTAAGTACATTTCAATACCCATACCTGCTTTACTTGCCATTTCTGCAGAAGATGATGTTAAACCAGCAGCTCCCATATCTTGAATTCCAACAAGTGCATCAGACTGAATAAGTTCTAAACATGCTTCAATAAGAAGTTTCTCCATAAATGGATCCCCTACTTGAACTGCCGGACGCTTCGCTTCTGAGCTTTCAGATAGCTCTTCAGATGCGAACGTTGCACCGTGAATACCATCACGACCAGTTGATGCTCCTACGTACATTACTGTATTACCAGCACCATGCGCTTGCCCTTTTTTAATATCTTCATGATTAATTAGGCCTACACACATTGCATTTACAAGTGGATTTCCTTCATAGCATGGATCAAACTGTACTTCTCCACCAACAGTAGGAATACCGATGCAGTTACCGTATCCTGCGATTCCTGCTACTACTTCTTCGAATAAATATTTCACACGTGGTGATTGTAATTCACCGAAACGAAGTGAGTTTAATAGAGCTACCGGACGTGCGCCCATAGAGAATACATCGCGAATAATACCACCGACACCTGTTGCTGCCCCTTGATATGGCTCAATTGCAGAAGGATGGTTATGACTTTCCATTTTAAATACCACCGCTTGGTTATCACCGATATCTACAATTCCAGCGCCTTCTCCAGGTCCTTGTAAAACACGCTCACCTGTCGTTGGAAACTTACGAAGAACTGGCTTTGAATTTTTATAACTACAATGTTCAGACCACATAACAGAAAATAGTCCCGTTTCTGTATAATTCGGCAAACGGCCTAAAATCTTTTCAACCATGGCAAACTCTTCGTCTGTTAGCCCCATTTCCGCATATATACGCTCTTCTTTAATTTGTGTTGGATTTGGCTCAAGCATTAACGACATATGTTTCCCTCCACTGTTTTAAGATAGATTGAAAGACTTTTAACCCTTCAGCACCGCCAAGTAATTCATCTACAGCACGCTCTGGGTGTGGCATCATACCAAGAACATTTCCTTTTTCATTTACAATACCTGCAATATCTGAAACGCTTCCATTCGGATTTTCTACGTAACGGAATGCGATTTGATTATTCTCTTCTAATTGTTTAAGAGTCGCTTCATCACAATAGTAATTTCCTTCGCCATGTGCAATTGGAATATTAATTACTTCATCTTTTTCATATTGTGATGTAAACATCGTTTCATTATTTTCAACACGTAACTGAACAGTACGGCACATAAACTTTAAGTTTTCGTTTCTCATTAATGCTCCTGGTAGTAATCCTGATTCAACAAGAATCTGGAATCCATTACACACTCCTAAAATCGGCTTTCCTTGCTCAGCAGCTTTTTGCACTGCTTTCATTGCGTTAGCAAAGCGAGAAATAGCCCCGCATCGTAAATAGTCACCGTAAGAGAATCCACCTGGTAGTAAAATTGCATCATATTCATCTAAATTCTCTCTATCGTGCCAAACGTAATCTACTTCTTCACCAAGCTCATCTTTAATTGCATGGAACATATCGACATCACAGTTCGAACCTGGAAATACTATGACTGCAAATTTCACTGTGCGACAACCTCCTCAACTTCATAACGGAAGTCTTCCATTACAACGTTTGCTAATAATTTTTCACACATTTCTTTTACCTTGCTATCCAGATCAGATACTGATTTATCAATTGTTAATTCCATATATTTTCCGATTCGAACGTCTTGTACTTCTGTAAATGAAAGACTATGAAGTGCTCCCTTTACCGCAGTTCCTTGTGGATCTAATACACTTTCTCTTAACGTTACATATACCTTAACTTTATACATGTGAAGCTCCCCCTAAACGTTTTAAAATTTCTTCATATGCTTCTGTTAAATTCCCAAGATCACGACGGAATACATCTTTATCAAATTTTTCGTTGCTCGTTTCATCCCATAAACGGCAAGTATCTGGTGAAATTTCATCTGCTAATATGATTTCCCCTTCTTCTGTTACGCCAAACTCTAATTTAAAATCTACTAATCTTACACGACAGCTTGCGAAATGCTCAATCATCACTTGATTGATTTGTAGAGCTGCATCTCGTAATACGCTTACTTGCTCTGGTGTTGCAACATTTAACAAACGAATATGATCTTCCGTTACAAGTGGATCTCCTAAATCATCATCTTTGTAGTAAAATTCTACGATTGGTGTTGTAAGAGCAGTTCCTTCTTCCATTCCTAGTCTTTTTGAAAGACTACCTGCAATTACGTTTCTTGTGACAACTTCTAATGGAATAATACTCACCTTTTTGACAAGTTGTTCTGTATCAGATAACTTCTCCACAAAGTGTGTTTTAATTCCAACTTCTTGTAACTTTCTGAACAATAAAGTTGTAATCTCATTGTTCAAACGACCTTTTCCTGTAATTGTCGCTTTTTTCTCCCCATTGAAAGCAGTCGCACTATCTTTGTACTCTACCCAAACCATATCTGCTGCTTCTGTACGATAAATTCTTTTTGCCTTACCTTCATACAGCAATTCTAGCTTTTGCATTTCGCAAGCCCCCTGTAGTTTGAAAAATATGAATAATGTTTTTATAAAGAATGGCACAGAATGACTCTATTCTGTGCCATATGAAATTTTACGCTTCGTTTAATCCAAGGCGTTCAAAGATTGTATCAACGTGTTGCATATGATGTTCATAATTGAAACATTCGTTAATTTCTTCTTGCGTTAACTTACTTGTAATACGCTCGTCAGCTTCTACAAGCTCTTTAAATTGTACTTGTGTTTCCCAAGCTTCCATTGCTTTAGGCTGTACGATATCATAAGCTTCTTCACGTACCAGACCTTTGTCAATTAGTGTAAGCATTATGCGCTGAGAGTAAATTAAGCCGTATGTTCTTGTCATATTGCGTTTCATATTCTCTGGGAATACAGTTAAGTTTTTAACGATATTACCAAAGCGATTTAACATGTAATTTAACGCGATTGTAGCATCTGGTAAAATTACGCGTTCTGCAGAAGAGTGAGAGATATCACGCTCATGCCATAACGGAACATTCTCGTAAGCTGTCATCATATAACCGCGGATAACACGAGCTAAACCAGTCATATTTTCAGATCCAATTGGATTACGTTTATGCGGCATTGCAGAAGAACCTTTTTGACCTTTTGCGAAAGCCTCTTCAACTTCACGTGTTTCACTCTTTTGTAAACCACGAATCTCAACTGCCATCTTTTCAACAGATGTTGCGATTAGTGCAAGTGTTGACATGTAATGTGCATGACGATCACGTTGCAATGTTTGTGTTGAAATTGGTGCTGCTTCTAATCCTAAGTTTTCACAAACATACTTTTCTACGAATGGATCAATATTTGCATATGTACCAACCGCACCAGATAATTTACCAACGCGAACTGTATCAGCAGCTTGTTTGAAACGCTCTACGTTACGTTTCATTTCTTCATACCAAAGACCAAGTTTTAAACCAAATGTTGTTGGCTCTGCATGTACACCATGTGTTCTTCCCATCATGATCGTGTATTTATGCTCTTTCGCTTTATTAGCTAAAATGCTAACAAAGTTTTCTAAGTCTTTTAACAAGATTTCATTTGCTTGTTTTAAGATATAAGATAACGCTGTATCTACTACGTCTGTAGATGTTAAACCGTAATGAACCCATTTACGTTCCTCGCCTAATGTTGGTGTTTCTGATACAGCACGAGTGAAAGCAACTACGTCATGACGTGTTTCTTTTTCAATTTCATAAATACGATCAATATCAAATGATGCATGTTCACGAATTTTTTTAACATCTTCTTTTGGAATGTCGCCAAGCTCTGCCCATGCTTCACAAGCTAAAATCTCAACTTCTAACCATGCCTTAAATTTGTTTTCTTCCGTCCAAATTGCACCCATTTCAGGGCGTGTATAACGATTAATCATCTTTTTCCCTCCAACAGTTGTTCTTGATGGTCCCAAATATGCAAACTCTTCGCTTTTTCTAGAGCGACTTCAATATTATCATTTAAAATATTAACATGCCCCATTTTTCGCTGCGCTTTTGCTTCTTCTTTTCCATACAAGTGTAAATAGCACCCGGTTAGTCTATTCACTTGTCCTAGGACCCCTTCTATATGTTCGCCTAAAATGTTTACCATGACAACTGGTTTTAACAAATTTGTTTCTCCAAGAGGTAAATTACAGATTGCTCGAATATGTTGACCAAATTGACTCGTTTCACATGCATCCTGTGTATAGTGTCCTGAATTGTGAGGTCTTGGTGCTAATTCATTAATGTAAATCTCACCGTCAGCTGTAGCAAACATCTCTACCGCTAGTGTTCCCACAAGTTCTAGTTCATCCGCAAGTACCTTTGCGTAAGCAATTGCTTTTTGAGAAAGTTCTTCTGTAATGCGAGCTGGAACGATAGATTCATGTAAAATGTTATTTACATGAATATTTTCCGCTACCGGAAATACTTTCGTTTCACCACTTACACTACGAATTACAATAACTGATACTTCTTTTTCAAAAGGCACCCATTTTTCTAGAATGCACTCTGCTTCATCCGCAAGCTCTCGTGCCTTCTCAACATCAGTTTCACTTCTTAAAACAACTTGCCCTTTCCCATCATATCCACCTGTCGTCGTTTTTAAGACGGAAGGAAATGATAATTCAGCAATCGCTTCAGTAAGCTGATTTTGATTTTGAACTAATCTATACATTGCTACTGGTAACCCAGCTTTCTCAATTGCATTCTTTTCTGTAAAACGATTTTGCGTTTTATTTAACAACTGACTACCTTGTGGTAAGTAAGCATGTTTTTCAAGCCATTGTAAACATCTATAATCAATATTCTCAAATTCATATGTGACAACGTCGCTTATCTCTGCTAAATGCTGAATTGCTTTTAGATCGTCATATGGTGCAACGACTTCAACATCAGCAACTTGTGCACATGGTGAATGCTTTGTAGGATCTAAAACAGCAATTTTATAACCCATTTCCTTAGCTGCCAACGCCATCATTCTTCCAAGCTGGCCGCCTCCAATAATGCCGATTGTTTTTCCAGGTAAAATGATTCTCGTCATACTAGCTCACTACCTTCACGCACAGTTTTCTCAATAGCTTCTCGTCTCAACTCTAATGCATCATGTATATCATCATGAAATGATCCAAGTATTTGTGCAGCAAGTAATCCAGCATTCGTTGAACCAGCCTTACCAATTGCAACAGTTGCAACTGGAACCCCTCCTGGCATTTGGACAATGGATAATAATGAATCTAGACCGTTTAACGCTTTTGATTGAACTGGGACACCGATTACAGGAAGATTTGTCTTCGCTGCAACCATTCCTGGTAAATGTGCTGCTCCACCGGCCCCAGCAATAATAACTTTTAATCCACGTTCACGAGCTGTTTCTGCATATTCAAACATATAATCCGGAGTCCGATGAGCGGATACAACTTTTTTCTCATACGGTATATTTAATTCATCTAAAATGTCACAAGCATATTTCATTGTTTCCCAGTCTGACGTGCTTCCCATTATAACTCCAACTAGTGATTTCATATTAGAATCCCCCCGATTCAAATAAAAAAAGCCTGAAATAGAACAGTTTCTCTTTTACTATGAGAGAAAGCGCTCTACTCAGGCATACGTATCCCTTGTGAATAGAAAAATACCGAGTGACTTTCCCTCATAGTCTAACGAATAACGGTCGTTAGGTAGAGACTTGCAGGCCATATCCCCGCGATTATATGAGGTCTTATATATTATTGTTTCTATGGCTATATTAACAATATTTCATAAACAATGTCAATAAATAATCGAATGTTTTTTTATTAGTCATCGATAACGTTCGTGTTTTAGTTATATTCAAAAGAAGAACTGCAACTATATACAAGAAGAAAAGGGAATTAGAATATATATTTCTAGAGATCTATTTTATACATAACTGTTCATATATACTGTTGTGTCTACAAATCAATATAATTTATATGGTGGTGATTTTATTTATAAGGAGGATAACCGTGAAAAAATAACTATGCTATTATCATATATGATAGAAATAATGTTTCCTATCTTAGGGATTATTTTAGGGGAATTTGGAAAATTAGGAGCACAAAAAATCATTGCCATTATTTTAAATAGTCTCTATTTCATTCTTTTTTCGTCTTTAGGATTATTAAATTTATGAATTTTAACCTTCAGTAAATAAAAATAAACACAAAAAAACCTAAGTCGAAACGACTTAGGTTTTTGCTTGGCGACGTCCTACTCTCACAGGGACAAGGTCCCAACT
>NZ_JBFTMD010000032.1:0-43024 GCF_056396785.1 Bacillus sp. 05T21
GAACGGAAACACCAGGTGAAGGAACGGAAACACCAGGTGAAGGAACGGAAACACCAGGTGAAGGAACGGAAACACCAGGTGAAGGAACGGAAACACCAGGTGAAGGAACGGAAACACCAGGTGAAGGAACGGAAACACCAGGTGAAGGAACAGAAAAGCCAGGCGAAGGAACAGAAAAGCCAGGTGAAGAAACAGGAAAGCCTAATTTACCAGAAAAAGGAACGGGTTCTTCTAATAATCAACAACTGCCAGCTACAGGGCATGATATGAATTATCTTCCATTCGTCGGTTTTGTTCTTCTGTTATTAGGAATACGTTTAAGATTTATGACTAAAAATAGTTAATAGATGTATAAAAGGCATAAGAGGAATGCTATCTCTTATGCCTTTAAGTTATTAATAGAAGAAATAAGGTAAAAGCTTCTGTATTGACCTGCAAACGCCCTTCAAGTAAACTAAAGAGAGTTTGCAAATGAAAAGGTGATAATGTTGTTAATTTCAATTAAAACGTTACAAGACGATCGTTTTTTACGTCCGCTACAAAATATTGGCGGTTTATTTTTTGAAGAGAGC
The DNA here is from genome assembly GCF_056396785.1 of Bacillus sp. 05T21. Classification (NCBI taxonomy): domain Bacteria; kingdom Bacillati; phylum Bacillota; class Bacilli; order Caryophanales; family Bacillaceae; genus Bacillus; species Bacillus sp. 05T21. The sequence continues at coordinate 573 of NZ_JBFTMD010000032.1, forward strand.
ACGATAGGGTTTGATAAAGAAGAAGCAAATCTGATCGTTGATATACAGATAGAAGGTAATGTGACAGCATCGGCTCGTTTAACAGATGTTGCGACTGGAAATGTATATGAAGAAACATTCTCGAAAGATTTATCTGCTTTCACAGAAGAAAAAGAACGTATGAAGCAAGTGAAACATGTTGTTTCTTACGTATATCTTTCTGTGCTTCAACAGCTAACTGGACTTGAACAGAGCTGGGGAATTTTAACTGGGGTACGCCCAACGAAGCTTCTTCACAAACTGCTTCAAAATGGTATGTCAAAAGAAGAAGCGCACCAAGAACTTCGTGAAAGTTATTTAATTCATGAAGAGAAAATTGAACTTCTTCAGCGTATTGTTGATTGCCAATTAGCGGTGGTTCCAGATTTATACCGCTTGAAAGAAGAAGTAAGTATTTATATCGGTATTCCGTTTTGTCCTACAAAATGTGCGTACTGTACGTTCCCTGCTTACGCAATTAACGGACGTCAAGGATCTGTTGATTCATTCTTAGGCGGTTTACATTATGAAGTTCGTGAAATTGGTAAGTTTTTGAAAGAAAAAGGCGTTAAAGTTACGACGATTTATTACGGCGGTGGTACGCCGACGAGTATTACAGCAGAAGAGATGGATATGCTGTATGAAGAAATGTACCAAGCGTTCCCTGATGTGAAAGATGTACGTGAAGTAACAGTTGAGGCAGGTCGCCCAGATACGATTACACCAGCGAAGCTAGAAGTGTTAAATAAATGGAACATTGACCGTATTAGTATTAATCCGCAGTCATACCATCAAGAAACACTAAAGGCGATTGGACGTCATCATACTGTAGAAGAAACAATTGAGAAGTATCATTTAGCACGTGAAATGGGAATGAACAATATTAATATGGACTTAATTATTGGTCTTCCTGGTGAAGGATTAGACATCTTTAAGCATACATTAGATGAAACAGAAAAGTTAATGCCAGAATCGTTAACAGTTCATACGTTATCATTTAAACGTGCTTCTGAAATGACGCAAAACAAACGTAAATATAAAGTAGCAGGTCGCGAAGAAATAACTGCGATGATGCATAAGGCGGAAGAGTGGACGAAGAACCACAATTACGTGCCATACTATTTATATCGTCAAAAAAATATTTTAGGTAACTTAGAAAACGTTGGGTATGCAATGCCTACGCAAGAAAGTATCTACAATATTGTTATTATGGAAGAAGTACAATCGATTATCGGACTTGGTTGCGGGGCATCAAGTAAATTTGTTCACCCACAAACAGGAGCAATTACACACTTTGCGAATCCGAAAGATCCAAAATCATATAACGATGGCTTTGTGAAATATACAGAAGATAAACTGAAAATTTTAGAAGAGCTATTCGCGTAAGAAAAAGAAGAAGGCTATCCCAATTTTGGGATGGCCTCTTTTTAATATAGGGGCTATTGCCCACCATTTTTGTTGGTAACTCGATATATTTTGAATATCGACGACATAATTTCAATTATCAAGATGCCGCACTGTTTGTAAAACTATGTCGATAATAATCAGAAAAATTAGTCATATTATTAGAGGACAATGTCTACTTATAGACGAAATGATAGATTTATGAAAGAGAAAAGGGGGAAATTGTTGGCATGTACATGACGATAGGGAGAATTTTTGATTTAGCAGTTGGTAAGTATCCAAATAAAGAGGCGTTAGTAGAACCAGAAAAAAATATTCGCTGGACATATAAACAGTGGGATGAGCAAATAAATAAAACGGCGCAAGCTCTATTGAAAGAAGGAGTAAGAAAAGGAGGCTCTGTATCTGTTTACTTATATAACTGTCGTGAATTTGTAAACGTTTACTTAGCCTGTGCCAAAATTGGGGCGATCTTTAACCCGATTAATTTCCGTTTAAAAGCAAAAGAATTATCGTATATCCTCCAAGATGCAGCCTCGAAAGTAGTTATCTTTGAAAAAGCAGTCGAATCAACAGTTGCTATGATTGAACGAGATTTTCCAAATTCGTCTTTTTGGTATGTAGAAGACGATACACCTTCCTATGCGAGTTCTTACCATGAAAAAGTAAATGAAGCATCAGTTGAAAAAGTAGATATTGTAGTAGATGAAATGGATTATTGTTCTATGCTTTATACGAGCGGTACGACTGGTCATCCGAAAGGCGTACTACATCGCCATCGTGATATGGCGGAGCATAGTATGATTTGTACATATTTCATAAAATATAACAGGGATAGCGCCGGACTTGTGGTAGCGCCTTTATATCATTGCGGCGAGTTAAATGCTGGAATCATACCGCGCATTCAAGTTGGCGGAAAGAATGTTATTTTGCATCATTTTGATACGGATAGAGTATTACATACCATTCAAGAAGAGAAAATTACGACGTTTTTTGCAGCACCAACGATGTGGAATATGTTACTGCAAAAAGATTTAACTAAGTATGATTTAACATCAATGAAGATTGGTGTATATGGCGGGGCTGCGATGGCTCCGGCGTTAGTGAAGGAATGTAAAGAGCGTCTTTATATTGATCTTGTCCAAATTTACGGAATGACAGAAATGGGACCAGTTGTTGCGTTTCTCGTGGAAGAGGATCAAATTACGAAAGCTGGTTCAGCTGGAACGCCGTGCTTTAGCCATGAAATTCGAATTGTTAAACCGAACGAAGATGCACCGGCAGAGCCAGATGATGTATTGCCTCCTTATGAAGTAGGGGAAATTATTTTACGCGGCCCGACTATGATGGCTGGTTACCATAACCGAGAAGAAGCAAATGCAAAATCGATGTATAAAGGCTGGTATCATTCTGGTGATTTAGGCTACTTCGATAAAGACGGTTATTTATTCGTTGCAGATCGCGTTGATGATATGGTAATTAGCGGTGGTGTAAATATTTATCCACGTGAAATTGAAGATTTCCTTCATAGTCACCCTGGTGTATTAGATGTTGCAGTACTTGGTGAGCCAGACGAATTATGGGGAGAGCGTGTCGTTGCGGTCGTTGTAAAGAAAGATGAAAATATTTCAGAAGCTGATTTAGAAACGTATTGTAAAGAAAGTGATGAATTAGCAGATTATAAACGTCCGCGTCATTACTTATTTGTAGATGAACTTCCTCGTAATGCGAGCGGGAAATTACAAAAATTTGTGCTAAGAGAGTCGTTAAAAGGCGCGAAAAAATAGGGGGCTATCTTTACAAATAAGATTATCTTTCTTAATAAGGAAATAGTGTCAAGCTCTTGTGTTTTTAGTTTGAGAACGGGCTGTATATAAAAAGTGGAGACTATGTGTCCCCGCTTTTTATTATTCTTGTACGCATATAAGCTTGTTGATGAAAGATTTAATTTATACCTTTTAAAATCACATGTTTTATTTTTTTGCGAAATCGAGTGATTAGCGTAATGATAATAATACCGAAGATAATTTTCCAAATGTGTTGTTCAAGTACGATGAATATATCTTCTAAGTTTTCCCCTAACCAGTAACCACCGATTAAGAAGAAGGATACCCAAAATAGGGCACCTGAATAAATTGTCATCGCAAAGCGGCGAAACGGTAAGTTGATAATTCCTGCAAAGTATCCAGTAAAGTGGCGGACGCCTGGAATGAAAAAGGCGATAAAGATTAGAAAATATCCGTATTTATCAAACCACATTTTCGTTCTGTTAAAAATACATATTTCCCGTATTTCTGAATGAAAGGCATGCCAAGTTTATTTCCTAAAAAGTATTGGAATGTCATACCTACACTTGTCCCAATAAAGGATAAAATAATTAAAATTGGTAAACTTAAATCACCTTGATGTGATAAAAATCCTGCATAGGCTAATGTTGGCTCTCCTGGAAACGGAAGAGCAATATATTCTAAAAGTAATCCAATAAGTACTACATAATACCCATATTGCTGAAATAATTCGTGAATCCATTCCATGTTGTGCGCTCCTTTTTAAATTGAAGTTGTTACACATCTTCCTCTTTTTCACGCTAATCGAACTGAAACAATAGTAGTAGAAGAGTTTGGCTGGAGGATTTAAGCTAGTATGATTTTTTGACAACCACTCGCGAGTGATATCATACTTAATATAGCTCTTTGCTAATTAGCAAAGAGCATTGAAGTGTAAATGTTACTATTAGTTAAAGTTATAGCGGTACAAAAATACGTTGAAATCTTCTTCTTTTGGTCCAAAATTAACTGCTTTTTCTTGTATACGTTGGAAGTTTTGTCTGTCATAAAATTCATAGTTGCATTCATTATCTGTATATAAATATAAAGATGTCACTTCTTCTTTTGTCATGTATTGGAATAAGTGATTTAATAAAGATTTCCCAACTCCAAGACCTCTAGATTCCTCGGATACGATGAATAATTGTATACAGCCTTGAAAATGATCTTCTTTTCCTTGAATTAGTTCTTTATATGTTTTTTGAACTTTTATAAATGCTTTTAAAAACTCTCTATTCTCTTTATTCGTCATGAATAGTTTCAGCGTGTTAAAGGCAAAGCTAACATTATTATGGAATCTCTTTAAACGGTTTTTATCTTTTTCGGAATCGCCTAAAATGACACCGATAATTTTATTATCTTTTTCAGCTACCTTACTAAAGGAGCTTCCTAAAATGCAACTGTGTAGGTAGAAGTTTAATATTGAATTTAAAAATTTTTTATCTGTAATGAATTCATTAAATCCAAATGCCTCACCAATTAAATGTTTTATAGGCTCATAGTCTTCTTTGACAAGATTTCTATATTTTACTGTGTTCATAATTGTATACTCCCTTTATTAATGTAAATGACTTATTATAAATAGTAAGGTCTCCTCTAAGGGAAGAGTCAATAGTTGCATGCGAAAAAATAAAAAGGAAGAGATTCAGGTGAAAACATTATTTTCTATTGGAGAAGTTGCAAAAATAAAGGATATAACGATAAAGGCGTTAAGGTACTATCATAAGATGGGGATTCTTATTCCAAAACATATTGATGAATCAACAGGATATAGATATTATTCTATAGATCAATTCATTCACATTGATATTATAAAAAGCTGTAGAGAGTTGAACACCAGTATAGTAGAACTGCAAGAGATTTTTAAGGAATGTAATACGGATAAATTGCTGCAATTTTTACAATTGAAGAGAGAAGAAGCGGAAGAGCATATAAAGAAAATGAAAGAGGTAATTGAAACGATTGATGGATTAAATGAGAAAGTAGGGAGTTCACAGGAAATATTAAAAAGTGATGAAGTGTGTATTCAGTTCTTTGAACAGCGTTATGTCATTGTGGCGCCTTGTAAAGAAGTAGGGAGTTTACAGGAATTACTGTATTATTCCGATTTAGAGAAAATCGTGCAAGATTATGAAGAGAAAATGGCAATGGAGATGGGAATTCTCTACAATGTAAATGGAAATTGGGATGTAGAACCGAAGTATGTTTTTAATAAAGTACGAGATGATGTACATATGGAAGAGATGCAAAATATAAAAGTATTACGGGGCGGGAAACATATAACATTAGCGTATAGTAAAGAAAATGAGGAAGAACGTCGAAATACCATAATTAAATACATAAAAGAAAATAATATAGAAGTAGAGAGTTTTATTGAAGTGGAGTTAGTTAGTGATATTTTTAATGCGGATACGTATAGTTGTCAAATTCAGATTTTTATAGGGGATAGTGAGAATAAGAAGTTTTGATGCCATAAATTTAGGGATGGGACGATCCCTAAAGCCTAACCCTAAATACATCGACTTAACTGCAAAATAAGATAACGATAGCCTACTTATTAATAAGAGAGACCATCCCAAAAAATTGGGACGGCCTCATTGGATCGTATTATTTACGTGAAAATCCTTCTTCATCAAGGTATTCCGCAGCTTCTGGATAAGAGTTGAATGTACCGTCTAAGTTTACGCCAGCGTAAACATTCCACATGTCATCCTCTTGAATAAGAGTTAGGATATGACCGTCTTCGTTACGCCATTCCTCTTCGGCAGCAGGTTCCATTGGTGCTACAATTTCCTCTTGCTCCTGTGATAGACGTTCAATTACTTTTTCAATTAATGAACGCAGTTCTTCTTCTGAAAACTCGCGGATGTTAATCATGCCTTTATCATCTGTTCTATAACCTTTAATGAAGTTTGCATATACAAATCCGTTTCCATTTGGGTGTAAATGGTATACAACGTTCTTTTTATCTAAACGACTTTCTTCAAAGTGAAAGTTTACGCGTTTTAATGATACGTTCTTTCTTTCTAATTCCGGGAAAGATTCAATAATTGATAATTTTTCTTCAAAAGTTAGCATAGTGCCTCCAAGTATATAGTAAAAGATTTAATTTGTTCATTATAGCATAGTCAAGTTTGTTTCCAAAGGTAGATTCGTCATATTGCTGTTTTTTAGTTTGACTTGGGAAGGCTATTTATCAATGTAGACGTTTACTTCACGAGACTGTAAAGAGTTTTTTATAAATACGCTAACGAATGATTTGTTTTAGATGTACAATGGAACATGGACTTTATAAGAAGGTGGTTATTTATATGTTTCAAAAAATAGCAAAGGAATGTTTAGCAGGGTTTACTGTTGCGATTGTTGCCTTGCCGCTAGCGATTGCATTTGGTATTGCTGCAACGGGAACGTCTGAGGGAGCACTGGTCGGATTGTATGGTGCAATTTTTGCAGGTTTGTTTGCGGCGTTATTTGGCGGTACACCGGGGCAAGTAACGGGTCCTACTGGGCCGATTACAGTAATTGCAACAGGCGTTATTGCAACTCACGGATTAGAAGCAAGTTTTATTGCATTTATGATGGCGGGGTTATTTCAAATTTTATTTGGTGTATGTAAGCTCGGCTCTTACGTTCGTTACATTCCGTATCCTGTTGTTTCAGGGTTTATGAATGGGATTGCACTGATTATTATTTTAGGTGAAATGAAGCACGTACAAAATAGCTTTCTGCTTGTGTTATTAACGATCATTGTAATGATTGTTTCTGGAAAATGGATTAAGGCCATTCCATCAAGCTTAGTAGCATTAGTAGGTGTTACAGTAACGTTGCCGTTATTTTCTTCTATGCTACAAGGAATTACGGTAAACTTACCAGTTGTAGGAACTCTGTCTTTAAATAAGATGATTGAAAAGATAGGTGCAATTCCAGAGGCGATGCCATCTCTTCACGTACCGAATTTAGACGCAAATGGCATGTTAGCACTTGTATTACCAGCACTTAGTATTGCTTTACTAGGATCAATTGACTCGTTATTAACGTCTGTCGTAATGGATAATGTGACGGGGACACGTCATAAAAGTAATAAAGAGTTAATCGGACAAGGTATTGGCAATATTGCGAGTGGTTTGTTCGGTGGATTAGCAGGAGCAGGTGCAACTGTTAGATCTATCGTCAATATAAGAAGCGGGGGGAAGACGGCACTGTCGGCTTGTATGCATAGTGTCATATTATTTATTTTCATTATGGGACTCGGTTCAGTGGTACAATATATTCCGCTTGCTGTATTATCAGGTATTTTAATTTTAACTGGCATTGGGATGTTTGATTGGGAAAGCATGAAGAAAGCACATGTAGCACCAAGAGGTGATGTGATTGTTATGTTCGTGACGATGGTTGTGACAGTGAAATTCGATTTAATGGTTGCTGTTGCGTTTGGTATTATTCTTTCCTTCATTATATACATGGTGAAGTGTAAAGAACGTAAAGCTTCTATTATAAAAGAAAAAGAAGCGACGTATACGATTCAGGGACCACTTTCATTTCTATCAGTAGATCGTATTTTTGCTTCTTTACAAGATGTGAAGTCACCAGTTAGTTTGCGTATGAAAGATGTACATTATATGGATGTATCAGGAGCTATGGCGTTATTAAACTTTGTTGAGCAATCGGATAAAGCAGGAGCGAGTGTGACACTTGAACATGTACATCCGCATGTTGAAAAGACGATAGTAATGATGGCGAATGATGAGCAAAAAGAGAAACTACAGTTTTTGAAAGCTGAGACAATATAGGAATAGGAACCTTCACATGAACTGTATTGTAAAATGTGAGGGCTCTTTTTATTTGGATATGTGTTGTTTATGTGAGAAACTCTTATATCTGGATGTTGTAAATCCGTTGAGCATCAATTACACCATCTAACTTCAAATTATATTCACGCGTTGAGAAATGGCTACCTTCACAAATTAATTGTGTACGGTTAACGAAATCATAAACTTAAGATGGTTGAATAAGCCCTATTTCGTCTGATTTTTCGACTTTCTCAACTTCTTCGTATGCAAAGCGCTTTAGTATCTCGTTTTCTAAAGAAAGGGAAATTCGAGAATTTTTTACTAAATTTAGCATGTTGTAAACCCTCCTCTTACTGACAAGAGCTACATTATATTACAGGTTTATCTTGAATAAGTAAAAGTAGTAAATTAAAGGGAAAACAGGAGGGAAATAATCTTATTTTGTACATATTATATTTGGAACGAGAGTATTCAATATATAAGAAATTTGGTATGATAACTAAATGAAATAGAGTGAAGTTTCTCTAGATTAAGCAAGAATACTGACTTGATATTTATTTAGATCATATTTGAAAGAAAAGAGATAGAAGATGAATAAAAAGTTTGTAAAAGGCGCTGCAATTTTGACCATTACAACGTTCCTATCGAAAGTGGTGGGGAGTTTTTTTCAAATTCCATTGCAAAATATAGCGGGAGATGAAGTGCTTGGGATTTTTCGTCTCGTTTTTCCTGTATATATGATAGCCTTAACTTTATCAGTAGCGGGGGTTCCGCTAGCAATATCCCAGTTAATAGCTGATCTTCATGAAAAGAATGATCGTGACGGAATAGCTAAATTGTTTACGTCAGCATCTATTATCGGTGTTATATTTGGGGTGCTCGGATTTTTAATTATTATCATTGGATCGAGTAGCATTGCAAATATGCTTGGTGGGCAAGAGACGAGGCTAGCATTAATTGTTACTTCGTTTGCTTTATTAATTGCACCATATATGGCAGTGTACCGTGGATATTTCCAAGGGTTTGGAGATATGATACCTACTGGTGTATCGCAAGTAATTGAACAGTTGATTCGCGTATTCTTTATGCTAACAATTGCTTATATATTTGTATATTGGAATAAAGGTAGTGATATCATAACAGGCGGAGCGATGATCGGTTCTTGTTTTGGTGTTATTACGTCACTCATATATTTGCGAATGAAATATGTAAAAAGCACGTATCGCTATAAGAGCGAAACATATTCATTACAAGATTTTAAGACAAACGCAAAAAACATACTCCGCGTTTCAATTCCAATTGCAATTGGAGCGTTATCGATGCCTGTTTTAAATTTAGTTGATTCTGTAACAATTCCACATGTATTACATGAATCTTCTACAACCATTCAGGAACAATTTGGTATATATAGCCGTGGTTTTGCATTTACGCAATTAATTGTTGTATTTGCAAGTGCGATAGTATTTCCGCTAATTCCATTATTAACAGCTGCTTTAACAAAAAAAGATATAGCTTTAGCTAAACTGACGGTAAAACGTACAAATGAATTTGCGCACGTTTTAACAATGCCGATAACGATATGGCTTATGGCGCTTGCAGTACCGCTTAATGTTGCATTATTTACAGATACAAAAGGAAGTGGCATGTTAGCTATTTTAATTGGTAGCTCGTATTTCACATCACTTATGGTATTATCAATAGGAATCTTGCAAGGGATTAATCGTTCGATGCGAGCAGCATGGATTGTCATCGGTGCAAGTTTCGTGAAAATTATATTAAATATAGCGCTAGTAAACCAATTCGGTATAAATGGAGCAGCGTATAGTACTCTAATTATTTATATAATGATTTGTATCGCAAATCATATTTATATTAGAAAAGATCTTTCCTATTCAATAGCTATAGGGAAATTTTTGGCTGTGATTGGAGTATCTAGTATTTTAGGTATAGTATTATACTTTGTGTCCATATTAATCAATGTGACAGATTCCAGGATTTTAGCAATGATATATAGTGCTGTAGCGCTAAGTATAGCTTCAGTGTTATATGGCATATGTGCACTTAAACTAAACTGGATATCGAAAGAACAAATTCCATTTTTACGTAAATAAAATCGTTTATTATAGAAAATGAACAATATTATAAATAGGTATGACTTGTTAGATGTTTGTGAAAGAAATCAATTTGAAGTTATCAAGCCTTTCTCGGAAAGGAATGGATAACAATTTGTTTAATTACAAAAAGAGTTGATTGCGAAATGTTGGAGGAGATTAAGAGTGCGGTTAGTTTTATCAGGATATTATGGTTTTTATAATGTTGGGGACGAAGCAATTTTGCAATCAATTATTAAAGCGCTACATGAAGAGGATCCTACTCTTGAGCTTGTTGTACTTTCAAATGACCCCAACTATACAAGGAAAATGTACGGTGTAGAAGCAGTAAACCGCTGGGATATAAGAGCGATTTACCGAGAAATAAAGAGAAGTAATGGTTTAATTAGCGGGGGCGGAAGTCTCTTACAAGATAAGACGAGTATTAAGAGTATTCTATATTATACAGGTATTATGCGGCTTGCTCGTTTTTTGAAAAAGCCGTATTATATTTACGCCCAAGGAATCGGACCTATTACGAAGAAGCAAAATCGTTTATTAGTGAAATGGCATGTATCAAAGGCTGAATATATATCAGTACGTGATGAAGACTCTTTTTTGTACTTAAAAGAAATTGGTATTAAGAAAGACATCGAACTTGTTCCAGATCCAGTATTAGCTTGTCAGCCAGAAGAAAAGAAATCCGATTGGCTTCAAAAACATGCGCTGCAAGGAAAAGTCGTTGCGGTTAGTGTAAGGTACTGGGATGCAAAAGAAGATTATATGAAGAAGTTAGCAGATACGCTGAAAAAGCTTAAGCAAGAGGGATACCATATTTTATTTGTACCGATGCATGGACCATTTGATCAAAATGCATCAAGGGATATCATTAATTTGATGGGAGAAGAAGCGCACATGCTCCCTTATAAAATGGATATTCATGAGAAAATCTCTATTTTAACAGAATGCTCTCTTTTAATAGGAATGAGACTGCATGCTCTTATATTATCGGCAGTTGCAAACACGCCTATGGTTGGAATTTCATATGATCCAAAGATCGATTCGTTTTTACAACAAGTAAATCAGCCGATTATTGGGAATGTGGATGGAGGCTGGACGACAGAAACATTACACAGTATGGCGATTAAACAATTAGAGCAGACAGAATATGTACAGGAAACGTTAGGACAAAGAGTAGAGGAATTGCGAGAGCAAATTTCCATAGCGTCCAAATATATTATTAATGACTTACATGCAAAAGAGTCTATAAAAAGAGGAATGGAATCTTAGTTTTAGAGGACATCCTCTTTTTATTTAGTACGTTGTCATTAAATAAAAAGAGATAGAGGGAAATTTCCTATCTCTTTCTCCTTTTTGTATTTGAAGGTAGTGATTAAAAAAGAGAAGGTACAAGTGAAATAATAACAATGTCGTAATCTATAATGGTTTAAGTTGTTACTGCCGGAAAATAGCGGAAATAATATAAAGAAGCCTCTTGTAAATTTACAAGAGGCTTCTTTTATTGTTTAAACTTAAACATATCACCACTCAAATTCGAATCACTATACACAAACAATACCATGTTAATGTTGTTGTCTTTAATGTATTGATATACATCCTTTTCGTGATAGTGACGAAGGTCGAGGATAGATGTGTGTTTGAAGCTTTGTGCTAAGTGAGGCACGATTGCGTTTGCGAATGAGTCTTTTAGGACTAAAGCTCGTACATCATTTGGTGCATTGTTGTTTTCGATAACGATTTCTGGATAGTCATTTGTGTAATAGCCTGCGTATGATGTTGTGTCTTTTTGTTTTTCTACGCCATATAGTTCATCTAATGTGCGATATACTGTGCCATTTACATCTTTTGCAGCTACGTTCGTAAAGTTGAAACCGTCTTTCGGTGTGTAGTAGCATAGTTTTTCTCCAGTCGCATCGATTAGTTGGTATAGCTGGTTGTTAAAGCTTCCGACTAGATGTTTATTTGGAGCGCACGTACGAGTGTAATCTTCTGTTTTTATTTCTTTTCCTTTATATATAGAAGATTGTTGCGCGATTGTGTTCATTATATATTGATAGCCTAAGAAGGCACCATCCATATTCCAGTGATGGTCTGTTTTGAAGTACATGCTTTGTATTTCTTCATTTGTATAGTTTTTCTTGAAATGCTCCATGAGTTTAATTGGCTTTACGTCCGCTGGAAGTTTATTTAGAAAATAATTTAAATTTTCCTGTGCATATGTATGAATATGAGAAGGTAATTTAAATGATAATGCATTCGTTTTGGACGGTGGTAAAGCAAAGTAAAACTCAACATTTTGTTCTTTTAAAAACTGAGATAAGTCGTTTACAGCTGGCATTGATTGATCGATTTCATTATATTTTGTAGTCCAAGCTGGGTTTTTTAGAAGCCATTTATCATCAGTTAGAATAATATCGTTAATGAGAGACTTGCCCATTTTAATTTGGGTAAGTGTATAGTTTTTTATGAGATCATCTCTGCCGATTAATTGATCGTTTGTATATGTCTCAAAGTCTTTAAAGAAACTACCATTTAAGGCAGCTTCTTTTGTAAGAGCTGGTTTTTGAGCGAGCGGACGATTTTCAACGGGCGAAACTGCTCGGTCAGTTTTGAGAAGCGATAATATGCCAAATGAAAAGATAATGGTGAGAAAACCGATAAATAGGACGATGTTCCCCAATTTTTTCATAATAACTTTTCCTTCCTACATAAAGTGAAACTTTAATCAGTGGGGGTTTTGTTCATCCCCCACTGATTATCAGCCTTAACCAATCGGGCTTTTACGGGCAGCCCGATCCCAACCTAACTTCTTTGCTTTCGCTGAATTTTGAGGTGGGGGTCTTACTGTCCAGAAAATAGCGGGATAAGTTAAAACCTGAAGTAAATAAATGGATTATACGTCGAATTGATTAAATACATAATCGAAACCGTAAATAATGTTAGTAATAATATAGGACGTACAACTTGCATCCCGAACGTATACGTTTTTGGCGCAAGTTCTAATATGTTTTTAATACGTTTTAAAATTGGTGTCGCTGCGATAAAGGCAATGATAAATACGATAATGTATTCATGTATATATAGCATTGTGTTGTCGTCGATGAAAGATTGTCCCCCTATGCCAAACATCGCTTTTAAATATTGGAACGAGTAGGCGAAGTTATCAGCTCGGAAGAAGACCCAACCGATCATAATGATGATTAGTACATATGCATGTTGCAGCGGCTTCCATAGCTTATTTAATATTTTCTCAAATCCAGCTTTTTCAATCGAGATGATAAGGCCGTAATATAATCCCCAGGCGATAAATGTCCAACTTGCTCCGTGCCATAAACCGGTTAATCCCCATACGATGAAGAGGTTACGGTAGTTTGCTAGTTTGGAAACACGATTTCCGCCGAGCGGAATGTATATATAGTCGCGGAACCAAGAGCCTAGTGTAATGTGCCATCTTCTCCAAAATTCTGAAATGGATTTTGAGATGTACGGATAATTGAAGTTTTTCGGGAAATCAAATCCGAACATTTTTCCAAGTCCAATTGCCATATCAGAGTATCCTGAGAAATCGAAATAGATTTGAAGTGTATAGGCGATAATACCAATCCAGGCCGTTCCAGCGCTCATTTCAGACGGTGGTAAGGCAAAGATTTTATCTGCGACAAATCCAACTTGATTGGCGATTAACATTTTTTTCGCTAGTCCTAGAATGAAAATTTGGAGACCTTCTGTAAATCGTTCAAAAGAATGGATGCGCGTTTTAATTTGATCAGCAACGATATTGTAACGAACGATTGGTCCGGCAATAAGCTGCGGGAAAATTGATATATATAGTGCTAAGTTAAGTGGATTCTTTTGAACTGCGCCATCTTTACGGTATATATCGATGACGTATGACATCGCTTGGAACGTATAGAATGAAATTCCAATTGGTAGTGGAATAGGTTCCACATGAATAGATAAATGTAAAGTTTGATTCAAAATATCTGTGAAAAAGGAAATATATTTAAAATAAGAAAGTAATAAAATATTTCCGACCACAGCCATAATTAAAAATGTGACTTTCATATTTTTTCGTTTATCATAATGATGCACGAGTAGGCCGAAGCAGTAGTTTAAAAGAATAGAAAAGAGCATTAAGAGGACGAATCGTGGTTCTCCCCATGCATAGAAAATTAAACTAAATGCAAGTAATACGAAATTACGTAGCTCGGCACGCACTATAAAATAGAAAAATAATACGAGAGGTAAAAAGATAAATAAGAAAACAGAACTACTAAATACCAAAGGACTCTCCTCACTTTTTTCAAAATACATTTCGTGCAAAAAACCGACATTTTTATTATATATTCTTTTAAATAAAAGTGCCTTTAATATTTTATCATGTTAATAATTCGATTGAAATGATTATCCTATATAATAGAAGAAAAGGGGAGCGGAATCCTTTTGACACTCACTATTTGGATAAGATAAGATGAATAAGTTGTGATTTGTTTAGAAGGGAAGAGATGGTGTGTTATTTAACTCATTTGAGTTTATTTTTTTATTTTTACCGATAGCATTTCTTTTATATTTTCTATTAAATAAATTTGGACATGCTACATTAGCGAAAGCTTGGCTCGTTGCGGCCTCTTTATTTTTCTATAGTTATTGGAATGTGAAATATTTACCGCTTATGTTAGTGTCGCTCATTGTGAACTACTTTATCGGAATGAGGCTCGTAAAACATAAGAGTAAACTTCTTTTAACGGTAGGGTTAATATTTAATATAGGAATGCTTAGTTATTTCAAGTATTATGATTTTTTCTTGCAAAATGTTAATGCATTAATTGGAACTCATTTTACATTATTATCATTAACGTTACCGCTCGCGATTAGTTTCTATACGTTTCAAAAGATTGCATTTTTAGTAGATACGTATCGCGGGGAAACGAAGGCATGTCATTTTCTTGATTACGCATTGTTTGTAACGTTTTTCCCGCAGCTTATTGCAGGGCCGATTGTACATCATGCACAAATTATGCCGCAGTTTGCGGATAGTAGCAAAAAGCGCTGGCAATCGAAGTATATTGTTCTTGGTATATTTGTATTTGCAGTTGGTATTTTCAAAAAGGTAGGTATTGCAGATGTATTATCACCCCTTGTACATGAAGGGTTTGATGTGCAGCAATCATTAACATTTGTCGAAGCATGGCTTTCGTCGTTAGCGTTTACGTTCCAATTGTATTTTGATTTTAGTGGATATAGTGATATGGCAATTGGAATCGCTTTAATGTTTAATATTAAATTACCTCAAAATTTTAATTCACCGTATAAAGCAGTGAATATACAAGATTTTTGGCATCGTTGGCATATGACGCTTAGCCAGTTTTTAACGAAGTACGTATACATTTCTCTAGGAGGAAATCGAAAAGGAATTACGCGTACATACGTAAATATTATGATTGTATTTTTAATAAGTGGACTTTGGCACGGAGCTGGTTGGACATTTGTTTTTTGGGGATTCTTGCACGGCTTGGCTTCTGTTATTCATCGCTTATGGAGTAAAGCAGGAGGGCGCATGCCAGCCTTTGCTGGTTGGTTCGTTACGTTTTTCTTCATTAATATAACGTGGGTATTCTTTAGGGCAACATCTATGCATGATGCGGTGAAAGTGTTAAAAGGAATGTTCGGACTAAATGGAATCGAATTAGCAAATAGCGTATTCCCGGCATTTATAATAGAGAAGCTGCAATTTTTAAAAGAGTACGGTGTTTCATTTAGTGAAGGGTACCATGTCTCTTTATTAGATCCAAAAATGGTAGCGTATATTTTCGGAGCGTTATGTATTAGTTTCTTCTTAAAAAATTCAATTCAGTTAAAGGATTCATTCCGTCCGAATGTATGGACTGCTTTATTTACTGCAGTATTGCTCGTATATAGCGTGTTACATTTAACGAGTATTAGTGAGTTTTTATACTTTAATTTCTAGGTGGAGAATATGAAAAACAAACATTGGCTTATTTTCGTTTTTGTATGTGTTTTTGTTCCTCTGGCAGGTGTCGGGATATTTAATAGCTATATAGATTCACTTTGGTTATTCCCGCATAAAAATAAGTGGAATGATGTTCAGTACGGGTTTAACGAGAGACAACAGAAAACAAATTATATAACGTACCGTCCGTTTACATATGATGGAGTTATACTTGGAAGTAGTAGAACGACTTTTATTAACGAGAATGACTTCACCGGGTTAAACGCATTTAATTATGCGGTAAGCAGTACAGATCCGCGTGAGTATGATGCATATATTGAATATGCAAAAGAACAAAAAGGTAGTGGACTCGAGTCTATTGTACTTGGTTTAGATTTCCTTGGAACGAACAAAAATAGGGAAATTGGTTTTGATAAACCAGAAGCGTATATTAAGCAGGCGCAAAGTTTATTGTATCCGATTAAATCGTATATAAGTATGGACGGGATTACTTATTCAAAGAATACAATTGTAAATTCCACCCATCATAGTACGAATCTTGACCGGTACAATCGAGAGAATATAAAATCGATGCGCGATTATACGAAAGAAGAACGTGATGCGCAAATAGCGGCGCAAGTAGATAAGTTTAGTAAAGAGATTTACGGCGGGAATTATGAGTATCAAAATATGAAAGAAATATTAGGAACAGTAAAGGCTCATAATCCGAACACGAAGTTTTATATTTTTACAACGCCTGTTTCAGAGCCTCTGTTCCGTACGATGATTCAATCAGGGCGATGGGAAGATTATAAAAAATGGCTTCATGACGCTGTAGATGCATTTGGAGAAGTGCACCATTTCATGTATCTTAATTCCGTTACAACGAATTTAGATAACTATATGGATGGGCATCATTTCAGACCGGAGGTTGGAAAGTTGATTGCGCATAAAGTTGTAAATGAGGAAGATAGCAACGTCCCGAAAGACTTCGGTATTGTTATTACGAAGGATAATATTGATGAGGTGTTGGAGGGGATTCAGGCGTCTTTTCAATAAAAAATAGATCATAAATGTGGTCTATTCTTTGCCGAGTAGACTGTATACCAAAATGAAGCAGCCACCGAGATCTGATGGCTGCTTCATTTTATTCTACCTCTAAATCAACAATTAAGTAAGCGAGTATAACAACGAAGAAAATACTAACGGCCGGCGCTGTTAGTACGTGACCGGACATAAAGGCAATTCCAAGTGATAGTATAACGGCACTAGCTAGTAGCATATATTTCACAGTTAATATTTTCTTAAAGTTTGTTATGATGCTGAGTAATAATTTAATACCGAAGTAAAGGAATGGTATGAAGTAAATAAGAGAACCGATGATTCCAAATGCAAAGAATATGTCATGGAAGTCCATTTCGATTAATTTAATTTTAACCGTATAGTTACCAGCATAGCCCATTCCGAATAATTTTTGTGATAGTGGTGCGTCTTTATAGTATTGTTTGTATACTTTTAAAAACTTATCGCGATCACTGTAAATTAAACTTTTGACCTCAGAGTCTGTTAGTTCACCTTTTGCATGTTTTTTCTCTGCGTCAGGATCTTCTTTAATTATTTTTCCTTCTTTTCTATCCTTTTCTTCTTGTACTGATTTTTTGTATTCGTATATTTGCATGTGGATGCCCATATTTTTTGCGATAGGAGTATGCGGTGTAAGGGCAATTAAACCTCCTAGTATAATAGCGGCAACAACTGTATTTACGAGATATGTGAATCCTTTTCCTTCTTTTTTGCGATGAACCATATATTCAATGAATGAGAATAAAAGTGCCATACCAAGCGTTAGAACAATTGCACCATATCCTACTTTAGTTCCGACCATAATACTTGCATACATCGCGAGTATTGTTGGAATCCAGTAATAGATTTTCGAGAAAGAAGTTGTTTTATGAATCGAATATAACACTACGATTGGGAACATAATTGCAAAAATAGAACTTAAATCATTCCCAGCAAAGAACCAACCTCTTGAACCAATCTTTGAGTGAGGGTAGCTTGGGAAATCTGTACTAGTTTGCATCGCAACAATCAGTGTGATGCTTAAAATTAAAGTTGTATATAAGAAATATGTAATGATTTTATGAAATGCATATTCTTTATTTTTTAACTCTTTAAAGGCGATAATATATCCAAACAGTAGCACAATTGGATATATGCTCTTTAAAATAAATTTCACTTCTTCGCCAAATGAAACTGGAGATTTAATCATCATATTATTTACAAGACCAATTGCTAGTACGATCCCGAGTAGGCATAAATAGAGAATGTACTTTTTCGCCCCATGTTGTTTTCTATGAAGAAGTAGATAACCTAATGCAAGAAGCATAAAGGCGAAACGGACTACGATTCCAACTGTTGCGCTCATGTGTAATACATAGATTGAAAAAGACGTTAATAAATCTAAAATTGGTTGAAACACAATGAATAGCAATAGGAAATGCGGGAAGTAGTTATCCGTTTGTTTCAACTTATTAACCATATATTCCTCCATTTCTTCATTCCTTTAGTTCAATACCCAAGAGATGGGGATAAAAGCCTTATTTACATAATAAGGCGAATGAATTTCAATATTTGTTTTTTTGAATCAAACTTAAGAATACACCATTTCATTGTAATGGTAAATAGATGAAAAGCATGGATAAACCGACTTTAATTTCTATATTTTTTAACGAAATTGTATGTTTTATACGGAGATATATACAAATTATGAGGATATTAGACAGAAAATTAAGAAAAAAGAAGGATTTTTAACATACTTTCTATAATTATATAAGTATAATCTTTATGTTGAAAAGAGGGGTATATATAATGGAAGTAACAAGTAAAACAGAATCTGTTGTTGTGAAATATGAAGGGCGCGTAGCAACGGTTATGGTTAATCGTCCAGAGGTTTTAAATGCATTAGATGAACCAACGTTAAAAGAGTTATTACAAAAGTTGAAAGAAGTGGTGGAAAGTTCTGTTCACGTTGTTGTGTTGTGTGGAAGTGGCCGTGGTTTTTCTGCGGGTGGAGATATTAAATCAATGCTTTCAAGTAATGATGAAAGTAAGTTTGAAGGCATCATGAATACAATTTCTGAAATCGTTGTGACGTTATATACGATGCCGAAGCTTGTTATTAGTGCAATTCATGGGCCGACTGCTGGACTTGGATTAAGTATCGCATTAACAGCTGATTATGTCATGGCAGATATATCATCAGTTATTGCGATGAACTTTATTGGAATCGCTTTAATTCCAGATGGTGGTGGCCATTTCTTCCTTCAAAAGCGCGTCGGTGAAAATATGACGAAGAAAATCATTTGGGAAGGGAAGAAATTATCAGCGACAGAAGCGCTAGATATCGGTTTAATTGACGAAGTAATCGGTGAGGATTTCCAAACGGCTGTGAAGCAAAAAATTAATGAATGGTTACAAAAACCAATCAAGGCAATGATTCAAACGAAACAAATTTTATGTGAAGTAAATCGTTCTAATTTAGAACAAACGCTTCAGCTCGAAAAGCGTGGTCAATATGCGATGAGACAAACAGCGGACCATAAAGAAGGTATTGCTGCTTTTCTAGAAAAACGTTTACCAGCATTTAAAGGGGAATAAAGTGAAGAAAGTGCTAACACATTTTAGTATAATTGTGTTAGCACTTTTTTTAGGAGTAATAAATGAAGAAAATTATTGGTGTTATCGTTATTATTTTACTTATATATTATGCTTTGCATAGTACACGATCTCTTGCGGTACGGACTGCATTATTCTTTGAGGGACATCCAACTGTTGCTTTCTCTGGTGAAGTGAAGAAAGAACGGGATGTGAAAAAAGAGGCGATTCCTGATGAGTATCAAACCTTATACGGCGATAAGAAAGAAGAACCAGAGCATTACTTCTTTCCGGTAGTAAAGGCGCACGGATCAGGAATTGATATGTTAAGTGCTT
This sequence comes from Bacillus sp. 05T21, assembly GCF_056396785.1. Lineage (NCBI taxonomy): Bacteria > Bacillati > Bacillota > Bacilli > Caryophanales > Bacillaceae > Bacillus > Bacillus sp. 05T21. The sequence continues at coordinate 20,665 of NZ_JBFTMD010000032.1, forward strand.
GTGTGAAAAAAGAGTGGTTCTTTTATAAAGCAGAGCTAGGGTGTTATTAAAAATAGGAGGGTAAGTGATGGCAACTTATAACAGGTTAGTAAGAGATCGTGTCCCGGAGAAAATTTTGATGTCTGGAAAAACATATACAGCACAAAAATTAACAGGACAAGCTTACATACAAGCGTTAGCGAAAATTGGTACAGAAGAAATTCGTGAATTTGCTTCGATGAAAGAGCGTGAACATGCGCTAGATTCACTTGCAGATGCACTTGAAATTATTATTTCATTAGCGCGTGCAGAAGGTGCAACAATGGAAGATATAGAGCTTATTCGTAAGCAGAAAGAAGAAGAGCGCGGCGGATTTACAAGAGGGATTTATTTGATGGACGTTTCGGAAGAGTAGTTTTATCCCGCTATTTGCGGGCAGTAAGACCCCCAACTCAAAATTCGGCGAATGCGAAGGAGTCGGGCTGATTAAAGTTTCACTTTATAGAAAAAGCACAGTGTTAATGGAGATAATGCGGTGCTTTTTTGTCATTGAGATTAGGATAAAGTGAATTTTATTATAATTTAGAAAATTAAACTATATGAGTAGAGGTTTTATCGTAATTTCGCTATACTAAATAGTAGAGAAAATGAGGAGGAAACGACAATGGCACATCATACGAAAGAAACGATGGAACTTATTAAGGAGCTTGTCTCTATTCCAAGTCCATCTGGAAACACGGCGAAAATTATTAGTTTTATTGAAAACTATGTAAGTGAGTGGAATGTAGAGACGAAGCGTAATAATAAAGGTGCTCTTATTTTAACGGTTAAAGGAAAGAATGATGAGCAGCATCGTTTATTAACTGCACACGTTGATACGTTAGGGGCAATGGTGAAAGAAATTAAGCCTGACGGTCGTCTTCGTCTATCTATGATTGGTGGATTTCGCTGGAACTCTGTAGAAGGAGAATATTGCGAAATTGAAACGTCAAGCGGTAAGAAATATACAGGCACAATTTTAATGCATCAAACTTCTGTCCATGTGTACAAAGATGCAGGGGAAGCGAAGCGCGATGAGAAAAATATTGAAGTGCGTATTGATGAGCGTGTCTTTTCAGCAGATGCAGTACGTGAGTTAGGAATTGAAGTAGGAGACTTCGTTTCATTTGATCCACGCGTTCAAATTACAGAGAGTGGATACATAAAATCACGTCATTTAGACGATAAAGTAAGTGTAGCAATTCTATTAAAATTAATTAAAAGATTGCAAGATGAAAAGATAACATTGCCATATACAACACATTTCTTAATTTCTAATAATGAAGAAATTGGATACGGTGGAAACTCAAATATTCCAGAAGAAACGGTAGAATATTTAGCAGTTGATATGGGAGCGTTAGGTGATGGACAAACATCTGATGAATATACAGTATCCATTTGTGCGAAAGACTCTAGCGGTCCATACCATTACGCTTTACGTAAGCATTTAGTTGAATTGGCGAAAGCGAATGCTATTGAATATAAAGTGGATATTTATCCCTACTACGGATCAGACGCATCAGCTGCGATTCACGCTGGATTTGATGTGAAACATGCATTAATTGGAGCTGGTATTGATTCTTCTCACGCATTTGAGCGTACGCATGAAAGCTCGATTGCACATACAGAAGCACTTGTTTATGCATATGTGTTATCAGAAATGATAGTAGAATAGTGAGAGGGTGGTTGATTCTATGAATCAGCCACTTTTTTGTGCATAAAAAATACTTTAATTGTATTTTATTGTACAATATTAAGAAAGTGGGTTTACTACAGAATTCTAGTATTATAGAATGATAGAGGCGCACTAATTTTTTTTTGCTCGTATTTGTTATAATTTGTATATTAAGATTACGCGTTATTGTAAAAGATTTTTGAGAGGAGTATTATTTTATATGAAGTATCGTGCAGTCGCGGCTGGTATTTTAGCCGCAAGTTTATTATCGTCTCCAGTTAGTAGTTTCACAGCAGGGAAGAAGTTTTCGGATGTTCCTACATGGGCGCAGGAATCGGTTGACTATTTAGTAGGGAAAAAAGCGCTTGATGGAAAACCAGACGGAACGTTTTCTCCATCTGAAGCAGTAGATAAAGGATCAGCTGCAAAAATATTAGCAGCAGTTCTTGGCTTACCAATTGATCCAAAAGCGAAACCATCTTTTAAAGATTCGCAAAACCATTGGGCAGCACCATATATTGCCGCGGTAGAAAAAGCGGGTGTAATTAATGGAGATGGTACTGGGAAATTCAATCCATCAAGCCAAATTAACCGTGCATCAATGGCATCTATGCTTGTACAAGCATATTCATTAGATAAGAAAATTATTGGAGAACTTCCAACGCAGTTTAAAGATTTGGAACCTCATTGGGGTAAGAAACAAGCTAATATTTTAGTAGCTTTAGAGATTTCAATGGGTACAGGAAATGGCTGGAATCCTGACGGTACTGTAAGTCGTGCTGAAGCAGCTCAGTTCATCGCGATGGCAGATAAAAATAAAACAAATACATCGAAAAGAATGTATATGAATAGAAACTTTATTACATATCATCAAGCATCGTTATCATCTGGTATTACTGACACTCAACATAAGCCACAAATGCTTGAAGTGAAAGAGCAAAGAGCGGACGGTTGGTTGAAGGTTGTAACAAGTAAAGGTGAGAAGTGGACACCATTACAAGAAAAAACAGAGTCTATTAATCAAGAATTCACTACATATCAAGAAGCTTCACATACGTCTACAGTGGCAGGCACACATAAAGCACAACAAGTAACTGTTATTGAAGAGAAAGATAGCTGGATTCGTATCCGTATGGGAGCTGGATTCCAATGGGTGGATAAAAATCAATTAAACCCAGTGAAGCAAGGTAACTTCCTAGAAGGTAAAGCGATTATTATTGATCCAGGTCATGGGGGAATTGACTCAGGGAATCCTGGTTATTATGAGAAAGAAAGTCAAACCGTATTAGATGTATCATTACGATTACAGAAAATATTTGAGAAAAAGACACCGTTTACTGTGTTATTCACTCGTACAGATGATACACGTCCAGGAACAAGTGCTTCTGATTCTTTAAAGAAACGTGTAGAATTTGCTCAAAAAAATAATGGGGATATCTTTGTAAGTATCCATGGTAATGGTACGGAAAGTAAAAATGGACAAGGTACAGAAACATTCTACTATGAATCAGCGACAGCAAGAGGGACAAACCCGAATGTATCAGAAAGTCGTTTATTAGCAGAGAAGATTCAAGAGCGTCTTGTAGATGCACTTGGAACAAAAGATCGCGGTGTGAAGAAAGGCGATTTATATGTAATTAGAGAAAACACGATGCCAGCTGTATTAGCAGAATTAGCATTTGTAGATAATAAAAACGATGCAGATAAAATTGCTACACCAGAACAGAGACAAAGTGCAGCAGAAGCTATTTATCAAGGTATTTTAGATTACTACGAAGCAATGGGTAATGACGTATCTTCGTACCGTTAATAAATAGAGAAAATGATAGAAGAGATTGCTGAGATGCAGTCTCTTTTATTTATTAAATGAATTATAAAGGTTTCTCTTTATTTCGGGCATATGATATCATTTAACTTTACGTGAAAAAGTATTCGAGTAATTGTGATCATAACAATTTTAAACGATAAAGGATGATAATAGATTGAGTAATCATAGTAAAACACCTGCATGTATATATACGTATGCATTTCGCGAAGAGGAGCGTGCTTTATGTTACTTGGAAATGCGCTCGTTCTTTGGGATGGAGTCTCACGTTAATATTTTAAAAAGTGAAGTCAAGATTGCTCCGAGTAGAAGTCCGTTTATTAAAGAGCGCGTCGAGGTTATGTATGAAGGGGACGACTTAGAAAGCATTTTAGAACAAGTGGAACAAATTGATTTAGCGGGAGCGACATTCAAAGTTATCTTCGTTAAAATCAATGATCTTGGTAAAGAAAATAAAATTGAATATGGAGAAAGACGCCTTATTGAACGAGACCTCGGTATGCATATTGAAGGAGAAGCGGATGTTCGTAATCCAGAGCGTGTATTCGGGATTGTTCCTCTTGGAGGACGCTGGTACTTCGGGCACTATGTAGAAAGTGATCCGGTTTGGTATCATCACATAAAAAAACCGCATAGCTATTCGACATCACTGAGCACACGTGTTGCTAGAGCTGTCGCAAATATCGCTGTACCAAACCCAGAGGGAGTACGAGCGATTGACCCGTGCTGCGGAATTGGAACAGTAGTAGTAGAAGCACTTTCTATGGGAATTAACATCGTTGGTAGAGATATTAATCCACTTGTAGTTCTTGGAACGAGAAAAAACATCGCACATTTCGGGTTTGAAGGAACAGTAACAAAAGGTCCAATTGAAGAAATTACTGAGAGCTACGACGTCGCAATTATCGATATGCCGTACGACCTATTTACGCACGCAACACCAGAAGATCAACTCTCAATTCTTTCAAGTGCGCGCCGCATTGCAAAAAAGGTAGTCGTTGTCACGATGGAAACAATGGACGACATGATCCATGAAGCAGGATTTGAAATTACAGATCGCTGTATCACAAGAAAAGGATCATTTTCTAGACAAATTCTTGTTTGTGAATAAGAAAGAAAGGTCACCCGTTTGGGTGACCTTTTTTGGTTTGTATTATTGTAGCTTGATGTGTGATTGGTTGGTGGAGTGGAGGGATGATTTGGCAGGATTTGTTGATAAGTCGATATTCCATGTCGAAACGCCGATATATTCCGAGAATCAATCGATATCAGATTACTCTTCTTTCGTTGTCTCTTGTTGTGCGATTAATAAATTGCGTAATACGTGTGCGCGGTAACTTTCTAGTTTTCGTCCTTCATGATAGCGAACACCTAATTTTTTAAGCTCAGCTACGTACCAGCCCTTTGTTCCGTAATACATTGGATCACTTCCTTTTTTCTTTTGAACAGTATATGTGGCGAGGTAAGAGAATTTTCTTTTTTTATTCATGAAATTTGCGGAAATGAATATTGAATATTCAGTCTTATTGTATTATGATTAACTTATTATCGGATGACAGTGATTAGCCTCTCTGTAAGCCCGGGTTTACTTTTGTTCAATTGAATAGCGGAGCTTCTTTCCACTTGAACTTCCTTAGCAGGAGGACGAGCCATAAGGATAGAGACAGTAAAATCCAATGTAAATGTGTACATTGTTTTTCTGGCTCTTTTTATTATTTCTTGAGAAGTAGGAGGGGATTTTTAGAAAGCGTTATCAAGGTTGATGGTGTACGTTCACGCTAATGGAGGGGCTGGTGAATTGTTTGGCTAAAGAGAAAAAGGAGTTACAGAAGGATTTAAAAACTCGGCATATAACAATGATTTCGATTGGCGGGGTTATCGGGGGCGGTTTGTTTGTAGGAAGTGGAACGATTATTCAATCGACGGGTCCAGCAGCGATTTTGTCCTATATTATCGGCGCTTTAATGGTTGTGCTCGTGATGCGGATGTTAGGAGAGAGGGCAGCGGAAAATCCTGATAGCGGTTCTTTCGCAACGTATGCGAACAAAGCAATTGGGCCGTGGGCAGGCTATACGATTGGTTGGTTATATTGGTTTAACTGGGTCATTATTATTGCAATCGAAGCGGTGCTTTTAGGCGTGATGATTAACAATTGGTTCCCTTCAGTGCCAGCATGGATTGCGAGTTTATGTATGGTTCTTTTAATGACGATGACGAATGTATATTCAGTAAAACTCTACGGTGAGTTTGAATATTGGTTAGCGTTTATTAAAGTTATTGCGATTGTTGCGTTTTTAATTTTAGGCGTTTCGATGTTTTTTGGTCTTGTTCCAGGGGTGGAGAGACCGAGTCTTGCTATTATTACGGAGCACGGTGGTTTCTTCCCGAATGGAATTGTCCCTGTCTTACTGAGCGTTGTGTTTATTTCTTTCTCTTTATCGGGAAGCGAAGTAGCAGCGATTGCAGCCGGGGAATCGGAAAATCCAGAGAAGAATGTTATACGAGCTATTAATAGCGTTGTATGGCGCCTTATGCTTTTCTTCGTAGGTTCGGTAACGATTTTAGTTACGTTTATTCCGTGGACGGATAAGGAGTTATTAAAACTTCCGTATGCAAGTTTATTTAATATGGCAGGAGTACCTGCAGCCGCAGAAATTATGAATGGTGTTGTATTTTTATCACTACTTTCCGTTATGAACTCAGGTATATATACGAGTTCGCGTATGTTATTTTCACTTGCTAAAAAAGGCGATGCTCCGGCTAGTTTCTCACGATTAAATAGTAGAGGGACACCGGTTGTAGCGATCTATGCAAGTATCGTATTTGCATTTATTTGCGCGATGTTGAAATTCATATCTCCTGATAAATTGTTCGCATTTTTAGCGAATAGTTCAGGCGGGGTGACGATGCTTATGTATATGTTCGTTGCCATTTCACATGTCAAGTTAAGGCGAGAAAGGGAAAGAGAAGGGGCTGGAAAGCTGAAAGTGAAAATGTGGCTATTCCCTTATCTCACATATGCAACGCTTCTAATGATTATTACGATATTTGTTTCACAAGCATTTATAGTAGATATGCGGATGCAGTTTTACATGACATTACTAGCTACGATTCTAGTAATAATAAGTTATTTCCTAAGAGTTAGAAAGTTAGATGAGCAAAAGTTGAATGATTTTACGATGATAAAAGATTCGGAAGTTAGTTTAGAAGAAAAATAAGAAAAGGGGTATGTACCATGTTGAAAGAGAAGAAGGATATTACAACTACAAAATCTAGCATATTACATGAAAGAAGAAAAAATGCGGTGCCAGAAGGGCCTTACAATATTACAGAGTTGTATGTGCAATCAGCAAAAGGCGCGATTATTACGGATGTAGATGGTAATGAGTTAATTGATTTTGCGGGCGGAATTGGCATGCAAAACGTCGGGCATTGTCATCCGAAAGTAGTAAAGGCGATTCAAGATCAAGTGGAATCTTCTATTCATAGTTGTTTTCATGTAGCGCCGTATGAAAGTTATATTACACTGGCGGAAAGACTGAATGAGTTAACGCCAGGTGATTTCAAGAAAAAAACGATGTTTGCGAATAGCGGAGCTGAAGCAGTAGAAAATGCGGTGAAGATTGCTAGAAAAGCAACTGGAAGAAGCGCGATCGTTTCGTTTGAGCGTGCATATCACGGGCGTACACTTTTGACGATGTCACTGACAAGTAAGGTGAAACCGTACAAACATGGATTTGGACCGTTTGCATCAGAAGTATATAAATTACCATATCCGTATTATTACCGCGCTGACGACGGGCTAACACAAGAAGAAGTAGACACGCAAATTTTAGCGTATTTCGAACGCTTTATGTTAGAGGAAGTAGCAAGTGATAATATCGCTGCGATTATTTTGGAACCGCTTCAAGGGGAAGGCGGATTTATCGTTCCGACGACTACGTTCATGCAAGGTGTTCGGAATATTTGTGATAAGTACGGAATCATTATGATTGCGGATGAAATTCAAACTGGTTTCGCTCGTACGGGCAGCTTATTTGCAATGGATCATTTCGGCGTAGCTCCTGATTTGATGACTTTCTCAAAATCGATTGCTGCTGGCATGCCGCTGAGCGCGATAACAGGAAGAGCGGATTTGATGGATGCACCTGGACCAGGTCAATTAGGTGGTACTTTCTCAGGAAGTCCAGCTGCTTGCGCGGCTGCATTAGCTGTTTTAGATGTAATCGAAGAAGAGAATTTAGTAAATCGCGCTGTAGAAATTGGCGAGCGCATGATGGAAGTGTTTAATAGCTGGAAAGAGAAATATGAACTAGTTGGTGATGTCAGGGGCCTTGGTGCTATGACTGCAATCGAGCTTGTAAAAAATAAAGAGACGAAAGAGCCAGCAGCGGAAGAAGTTAAAGCGATTATGAAGGAAACGCATAGTAAAGGGGTGATTACGATAAGCGCTGGTATTTATAGTAACGTACTTCGCTTCTTGCCGCCTCTTGTTATAACGGATGAACAGCTTGAAGAAGGGCTTACTATTTTAGAAGCTGCTATTGCGAAACTATCAAAATAAAAAATGGTGGGGGCAGGGGAATGAAGTTTTTCAATTATATAAACGGTGAGTGGAGAGAACCTTCCACGAATGCATATGTGAAAAATTATACTCCGCATAACGGGGAAGTGTTAGGTGAATTCCCGTTTAGTTCAGTAGAAGATACACGAGTTGCAATCGCATCAGCGAAAGAAGCTTTTCATAAATGGCAAAAGTTATCGTTTCACGAAAGAGCAAGCTATTTATGGAAAGCGGCAGCTATTTTAAAAGAAAAGGTAAATGAAATTGGCCGGGATGTAACGAATGAAGAAGGAAAGACAATTGCAGAAGGAATAGGAGAGACGAAGCGAGCGATTAGCATTCTTGAATATTATGCCGGGGAAGCAAATCAGCCGATCGGAGAGATTATCCCGTCTGCTAATGAAAGTACAATGCTCTATAGTAAACGTGTGGCAGTAGGACCAGTCGGATTAATTACGCCGTGGAACTTTCCAATTGCGATCCCGGCCTGGAAAATGGCGCCGGCACTTATTTACGGAAATACGATTGTCATTAAGCCAGCTGAAGTTACGCCAAAATCGGTGTATCATCTTGTGAATGCTTTTCATGAGGCAGGCATTCCAGCGGGCGTTATAAATTGTGTGTTCGGCAAAGGATCTGAAGTTGGAGCAGAATTAACGGGAAACCCTGATATAAAAGCGGTATCCTTTACTGGCTCTAATCAAGTTGGAAATATCATTCAGAAAGCAGCCGTTGAAACGCGGAAAAAAGTGCAATTAGAGATGGGCGGGAAAAATCCGTTAGTTGTATTAAAAGATGCTGACATTGAAAAGGCAGTAACTATTGCGATAAAAGGTGCGTTTATGTCAACGGGGCAAAAATGTACTGCAACAAGTAGAGTAATAGTCGAAGAGGATATTTATGAAGCGTTCAAGAGTCGACTGTTGCAGCGTACAGAAGCTCTTACAGTTGGGAACCCGTTAGAACCGGATACATTTATGGGTCCATGTGTTTCCAAGGGTCAGCAGCAATCTATTTTATCGATGATTGAAGTAGGAAAAGGAGAAGCTTCTTTACTGTATGGAGGCAGCGTGCCAGGCGAATCTGGGCTGGAGCGAGGGTGCTATGTTTTACCGACTATTTTTGAAAATGTCGATAAAGATGCCCGCATTGCGAGAGAAGAAATTTTCGGTCCTGTTATATGTTTATTTAAAGTGAATAGTTATGAAGAAGCAGTTTCTTTAGCGAATGATACAGAATACGGACTAAGTGCATCGATTTGTACGAATAATTTAAGTTTGTCGCAAAGGTTTATTGATGATATGGAAGTTGGAATGGTTCATGTGAATTCAGAAACTGCAGGAGCAGAACCACAAGTTCCGTTTGGCGGAATGAAAAACTCTAGTGCTGGACCGCGTGAACAAGGAAAAGCGGCGAAAGAATTTTATACGAGAATAAAGACAGTATACGTAGATCAAGTATAAGTAACTAAAAACATAGTAACGGAGGATGAAATATGCGTAAAGGGACATTTTTTATGGCAGGACATTCGAGACTTCCGAAAGGGATGGCTGTTCGCAGTATGTATGAAACATTAACGATTACAATTGAGGCAGATCATAAATATCACGTCATTATTGAAGCATCATGTACGCTTGCGACAGAGCACGGTAGAGACTTCGTCGCTCAAATTTTGAGAGGACATAGTTTGCAAGATGGTATTGAAGAAATCGTTCAAGATATTATGGACCATTATCAAGGAAAAGCGCAAAATGCTATCGTTAGTGCGGTAAAGGATTTACATCGCCAATACGTAAGTTATTTAAATGATGAACAGCCCAGAGGAGAGTACGAGGAAACAACACCATAAAAACTGTCTAGTTTATATAGCCATAAACGAGAGCCAGTTGTATTCCCGTTAACGGGATACGACTGGCTTATTTTATTTGGGAGGTAAGAAAGATGAAAAAATTAAATGAAGTTCAAGTTGTAAAACTAGAGACGAAAAAAAGAGGGTGTGCAGAAAGTAAAGGGAGTTGTAAAATGTGTAAAGTATGTCGAGAAAATAGTAAAAAACGAATTGACAGTTAGAATGTTTTGAATTATTATTTAATTGATAAGATCCATACGAGAAATTAGCCTTCTCTATATCCGATCTTGCTTTCCTGTTTTACAAATATTTTCATAAAAACTGTCTATTATTATTGTACTTTAAGAGATTAAAGAACATTCGTAATTATGAGCCAGTTGTACGTTTCTACGATTTTATGTCGTGGTATGCGTATAACTGGCTTTTTCGTTGTTAGGACAGTAAGACCGAATCTCAGTATAAGAAGATAAGGATAACTGTCTGTAAAAAGCGTCAATACGTTCTTCATATTTAAATTAGGGAGGAATTAAAATGTCGATTATTACAGAACAAAATGCGAAGATGAAATTTGCAAAGAAATATGAGGGGTATGAAATTGCTCCTCATCCAGAGCATAAACGTTTATATCATATTACGCTAAACCAGCAATTGCTTAAGCAGTTTTTTGAAGAGGTAAAAGAGCATTCAGAGCAGTCACTGCAATATATTCCTTATTCTCGATTTAATCTTGCGGATGGAATGAGAAAGATTTTTGGGCAATCATTTATGGATAACATTCGCGGCATTATTCATGACCGTGAAACGGGCGGATTTACGATTGGGGTGCAAGGTGAAACGGCAGATCCAGCAGACTATGTGAAATTTGCAACAGCATTAACACATTTAATCGGGGAGCCAAACTTTGATGCAATGACAGGAACGTATTATGCTAGGTTTAATGTGGAAGATACGGATAGTAGTGATTCTTACCTTCGTCAAGCATACCGATTGTTTACACTTCATACAGACGGTACATTCGTTGATGAACCGACAGATTGGCTTCTTATGATGAAAATTGAAGAGCAAAATGCAGTAGGAGGGGAATCACGTTTACTACATTTAGACGATTGGGAAGACCTTCAAAAGTTTAGAAATCATTCACTCGCATCTGTTAAAGTTACGTATAAAGCACCACCAAGTAAAAATGCGCAAGAAATCGTCTATCGTGAAACATTTTTTGATGTAAATAACGCACCATGTATTTGCTTTATTGATCAGTTCGCTTATCCAGATAATATTGAACAAGCAAACTATCTGAAAGACTTATCATATTCTGTTGAAAACTCACCAGCAACACATGCATTGAAATTACCAATTGGTGACTTAGTTCTTTTAAATAACTTATTTTGGATGCACGGAAGAGCTGCATTTGAAAAAAATAAAGATTTATATAGAGAACTAATGCGTCAACGTGGTTGTTTTTCTAAATAAGTTTGTACGGCGGGTCTTAAAAAAGGCCTGCCTTTCATCATATTAAGGGGGAAGTAGGATGTATGACTTTATAATTATTGGCGGAGGAATTGTTGGGCTTTCAACGGGAATGGCTTTAACGAAAAAATTCCCTCGTGCGAAAATCGCGATCATTGAAAAAGAAAAGGAACTTGCACATCATCAAACTGGACATAATAGCGGAGTAATTCACTCTGGAATTTATTATAAACCAGGGAGTTATAAAGCGAAGTTTGCCAAAGAAGGAAACGCAGCTATGGTTCAATTTTGTAAAGAAAATGACATCGCTTATGACATGTGCGGAAAAGTAATTGTCGCTACAGAAAAGGACGAACTTCCTCTTTTACATAACTTATATGAAAGAGGCTTACAAAACGATTTACATATTGAAAAAATAGATAAAGAAGAATTAGCTGAAATTGAACCGCATGTAAAAGGACTTGGCGCAATCCGTGTTCCTTCTTGCGGAATTGCTGATTATAAAGGAGTAAGTTATGCATTTGCCCGTTTGATCCAAGAAAGCGGGGGAGAAGTACATTTAGGAACAGCGGCAGAGCGTATTACGGAGAAAAAAGACGCCGTAACAATTGAGACAAATCAAGGTGTATTTAAAACGAAATTTCTCATTAACTGCGCCGGCTTACATAGTGACCGTATTGCGAAAAAGACAGGCATATTAACGGATATGAAAATCGTTCCGTTTCGTGGTGAATATTACGAACTTGTCCCAGAAAAACGCCATCTCGTAAAACATTTAATCTATCCAGTTCCAAATCCAGAATTCCCATTTTTAGGCGTTCATTTCACAAGAATGATAAACGGAGACGTACATGCAGGACCAAATGCAGTATTAAGCTTTAAGCGAGAAGGTTATACGAAAACGGACTTCGATATAAAAGACTTCATGGAAACAATGACATACACAGGCTTTTGGAAAATGGCGATGCCAAATATGAAAGAAGGCATAAAAGAAATGGTGCGCTCATTTAGTAAACAATCATTTTTAAAAAGCTTACAGCGCTTAATACCAGAACTTACAGAGAAAGATATCGTGCCAACACATGCAGGTGTAAGGGCACAAGCCATTTTATCAAACGGAAATATGGTTGATGACTTCTGCATTATCCCTGGCATCAATTCCCTACATATTTGCAATGCACCGTCTCCGGCTGCAACGGCTAGTATAAAGATTGGTGAGGAGATTGTACGGCAAGTGCCGGATGTGGTGGCGGTTAGGGTTTGATGGGTCCCCTGAGGTTTTTGGGGGATTTTTTTAGGTTTGGATGCCCGGGCGGGGCTGGTTGTAGCTTAATGGCCGCTAACTGTCTACTGTATAAAAAAGTAGACAGTAGTGTATGCTTTTTTTAAAAATGTATACAGATTTATACTCTATGCGTTGGCATGATACTTGCAATGAAAATAGTATTAACATATAGGGGAGAGATAGAAATGAAGGTTAGTAAAGTGTACACGACAATTGATGCTCACGTAGCTGGGGAACCCCTTCGAATTATTACGGGCGGAGTACCAGAGATAAAGGGAGAAACGCAATTAGAAAGACGCGCATACTGTATAGAACATTTGGATCATCTTCGTGAGGTTCTTATGTATGAACCGAGAGGACATCACGGCATGTACGGTTGTATCATTACTCCGCCCGCAAGTCCTCATGCTGATTTTGGCGTATTATTTATGCATAATGAAGGCTGGAGTACGATGTGTGGTCACGGAATTATCGCTGTTATTACAGTTGGAATTGAAACAGGTATGTTTGAAGTGACAGGTGAAAAACAAAAATTTATTATTGATAGCCCTGCCGGGGAAGTCATTGCGTACGCAACATTTAACGGGAGCGAAGTAGAGTCAGTATCATTTGAAAACGTTCCTTCGTTCGTATATAAGAAAGACGTTCCTATAAAAATAGATGACTATGAATTTCAAGTAGATATTGCGTTTGGCGGAGCATTCTACGCTGTAGTGGATAGTAAAGAGTTTGGTTTGAAAGTCGATTTCAAAGATTTAGCTGCAATTCAAACGTGGGGCGGTAAAATTAAACACTACATTGAAAGCCAAATGGAAGTAAAGCACCCACTTGAGGAAGATTTAAAAGGGATATATGGTGTTATTTTCTCAGATGAACCGAAAGGAAAAGACGCTACTTTACGAAATGTAACGATCTTTGCTGATGGGCAAGTAGACCGTTCCCCTTGCGGTACAGGAACATCCGCAAGAATCGCAACTCTTTTTGAAAAAGATGCCTTACAAAAAAGAGAGATGTTCATCCACGAATGCATTACTGACGGCCAATTTGAGGGAGAAGTATTGTCGGTAACAGAGGTAGATACATATGAAGCTGTCGTTCCGAAAGTAACGGGGAATGCATTTATTACAGGATTCCATCAGTTTGTTGTAGATCCGAGGGATGATTTGAATCGGGGGTTTTTGTTAGGATAAAGTGAAACTTTAATCAGCGGAGGGGGTTTATCCTCCACTGATTATTAGTTGAACCAATCGGGTTTTTACGGGCAGTTGATCTCCCATATAACGTCTTTGTCCAACCTAATTTTCAGATGGGAGTCTTACTGCCCGTTAATACGGGGTAGAAGGAGGAGGTGGAAAGATATGCTAGTAATAAGCGCAAACGAACAAAGAAACTTAGTAAATATGAACGAAGTCATTGAATACGCGGCGCTTGCTTTAAAAGAGTTTTCAGCAGAAAGAACGATCACACCAATTCGCGGCTCATTACCATTTGCGAACGAGAAAAATACCGCGTTAATTATGCCTTCAGTAGCGGAAGAACTTGAAGCACTCGGTTTAAAAGTAGTAACGGTAGCTCCTCATAATAAAAAGATAGGAAAGAAAACGATAAACGGAATTGTTATGCTATCAGACTTTCAAACGGGAGAACCACTCGCACTTTTAGAAGGATCGTACTTAACGATGATTCGAACAGGCGCCTTATCAGGAGTAGCGACAAAACATTTAGCTCGTCATAACGCAAAAACCTTATGCATTATCGGTACCGGTGAACAAGCGAAAGGAATTGCAGAAGCTGTATTCGTGGTTAGAGATATCGAAAAAGTAATTTTATACAACCGAACGGAAGAAAAAGCCTATGCATTCGCGCAATATATACAAGAGAAATTTAACAAACCGGCTTACGTTTACACAAATCCAAATGAAGCAATAAGTGAAGCAGAAATCATCGTTACAACTACGAACGCATCCACACCAGTCTTCTCAGAAAAACTACAAAAAGGCGTCCACATAAACGCCGTTGGCTCATTTAGACCGAGCATGCAAGAACTACCATCTCACACCATCGCTAAAGCAAACAAAGTAGTAGTCGAATCAAAAGAAGCAGCACTAGAAGAAACGGGTGACCTTCAAGTTCCGATAAAAGAAGGATTATTTGAAGCGAGCGACATCCACGCCGAACTTGGTCAGATTATAAGCGGGGAAAAAGCTGGTAGAGAGAACGATGAAGAGATTACTATTTTCAAATCGGTTGGTTTGGCAGTAGTGGATATTATCGTTGCGAAGTATTTATATGAAAAAGCGGTGGAGCGTGGAGTGGGTACTACGATTCAGTTGTGAGGCTGCCTTTGGGTGGTCTTTTTATTTTACCCCCCGCATAAATATATTTTATCGCAAGAATTCATTAATAGATTTCAAACTGTCTATCTTTGCGAAAAAGTTTGACAATACATACGGGTAGTGATAATTTAAAACCTATAAGAAAACTCGGTATTAATTCCGAGTTTTCTTATAGGTGTAAATAGTCGAGAGGGGTCGAAATATGAAGAAGAAGTTGTTTGCATTACCATTTGTCCTACTATTACTTATTGCATTAGCGGCTTGCTCAGGGGAGAAAGATTCTTCGAAGCAAGCAGGAACTAGTAAATCAGGGACTCCGAAAGATGGAGGAACGTTAACAGTTGGTGTTAGTGATAATCCAGATACGATGAACCCGCTTTATGCGAATGATCGAGTGTCATTAACAATACAGCAAGCTTTATATGCACCGCTGTATCATATGGAAGACGGTAAGAAAAAATTTGTTCTTGCTGAGAGCTTTACGCCTTCAGAGGATCAATTAACATGGACTTTAAAATTAAAGGATAATTTGAAATGGCATGATGGTAAGAAAATTACATCAGATGATATTGTATTTACATTCAAATCTATTCTAGATGAGAAGCAAAATAGTTCAAGCCGTGAAAACTTTATTTTTAAAGGAAAGTCGCTTGAGGTGAAAAAAGTGGATGAGCTAACGACTCAATTCGTTTTACCACAAGTAAGTGCATCTTTCGAAGGGGTTATGAACGATTTCTTCCCAATCCCGAAACATGTATTTGAAGGTGAAGCAGATTTAGTGAAGAGTAAGAAAAACCTACAACCTGTAGGATCAGGTCCATTTAAATTAAAAGAGTTTAAATCAGATGAATATGTTGCGCTAGAGCGATTCGATGATTATTTTGCTGGTAAAGCGAAATTAGATTCTGTCGTGTACCGCGTTGTAAAAGACCGTAATACAGCAAACGTTTCATTGCAAAATGGTCAAATTAATATGAAGATGATCGAACCGCAAGACTTTAAGAAATTAGATAGCACTGGGAACTTCTCAATGGTCACATTCCCTGAAGGTAGATTATTCTACTTAGCTTATAACTTTAATACAGATCTTATGAAGAAAAAAGAAGTGCGTCAAGCAATTGCGCATGCATTAGATAAGAAAGAAATGATTAACTCAGCGTTCGTTTCTAGTCAATTTGCAGAACCAGCAAATTCAATCTTAACGCCAGACGCTATGTATTATGCGAAAGATATTAAAGAGTATAAGTATGATCAAAAAGAAGCGAAAGATTTATTAGCAAAAGCTGGTGTGAAAGATAAAGAAAAAATACGCGTTATGTATGTAACGAATAATAAAATTATGGAAAGCTTAGCGCTATATACACAACAAAAATTACAAGAAGTTGGTTTACAAGTTGAACTGAATGCATTAGATGCTAGTGCAGCAAGTGAAAAAGGCTTAGATAAAGCGAATAAAGACTATGACATTACATTCGGTGGTTACATAATGGGACCAGAGCCAGATTCATATAAGAGCTTATTCTTAAGTAATGCAGAATACAACTATGCACGTTATAAAAACGCTGACTTTGATAAGTTATGGGAAGAAGCTGCGGTTGAAACAGATAAAACGAAACGCGCAGAGCTATACCATAAAATCCAAGATACAGCTAGAGAAGACTTACCTTATCTTCCAATCGCATATCCGAAAGCAGTTATTGCAGTAGATAAAAAGTTTGATGGATTAAAAGAAGCAAAAGCAATTCCAGTTACAATGTTTGAAGATCTATCGAAGATTTATGAAGTGAAATAAGAAACTATGAAGAAGCTGGTGGAAATCAGCTTCTTTATCTTGAGGGGGGAAGTTTGTGTATAAAGTAATTGCAAAGAGGCTTTTAAATGCGATTCCGCTTTTATTTGTTATTTCTATTATTTCTTTTCTATTAATAAAACTAGCGCCGGGCGATCCCGTTCGAAACTTTGTAACGCCGAATATGAGTCCGATTGACGTTGAACGTATTCGCAAAAGTTTAGGACTAGATCAGCCGATTTACGTGCAATATTTTTTATGGTTAAAAAATATTTTAACAGGGAATTTTGGATACTCACTTCAAAACCATCGTCCTGTTTTAGAACTTATTACAGAAAGATTACCCGCAACAATCGGGTTAATGGGATCATCTTTACTCGTCTCATTTGTAATCGCAATACCGCTTGGATTATTTACAGGTGTGAAAAAGAACTCGTTCTTTGACCGCATTGTGAACTTCATCTCCTATGTGGGAATCTCAATGCCAGTCTTTTGGTTCGCGTTACTATTAATCTATTTATTCTCTTTAAAATTGAACATGCTTCCGAGTATGGGTATGCGCACAGTCGGTCAAGATTCCTTCTTGGATATTGTCCAGCACGGCATTTTACCTTGCATGGTGCTAGCGTTCCAAAACATCTCTGTTTATATGAGATATATTCGCTCAAGTACCATCCAGCAATTAGAGGAAGATTACGTACAAATTCAATATGCGTACGGTGCTTCACAGAAAACAGTTTTATTTAATCACGTACTTCGAAACGTATTAATACCGATCATTACAATTTTCGGATTATCTATTCCGAGTTTAGTAGGCGGAGCTTTTATTACGGAAACAGTATTCTCATGGCCGGGACTTGGTTCACTCGGGGTAAATGCTATTTTTAGATTTGATTATCCAATTATTATGGCAATCACATTATTATCATCGTTCATGTTAATTCTCGGTAATTTAATTGCTGATATTTTATATGGCGTAGTAGATCCACGCATTCGAATGAGGGGGTGATTTGGAATGAACAATAGGAGATTTCAAACGATAAAAAATAGTTTTACAAAAAATAAGTTTGTAGTAATGGGAGTTATTATACTGGGTGTTTTAACAATCGCGTCTCTTTTCGCATTCGTATCACCGTACGATCCTAGTAAAATGTCGATTCCAGATCGTTTACAAGAACCGAGTTTAAGTCATCCTTTCGGCACAGACGATTACGGAAGGGATTACTTAACGAGAGCGTTATATGGCGGACGAGTTTCCCTTGCTGTTGGTTTTCTAGCGATGGTTGTTTCCATTACAATCGGAACCGCAGTAGGAACAATTAGCGGATATTTTGGCGGAAAGTTAGACAACTTCTTAATGCGAATTGTTGAAGTTTTAATGTCAATTCCATCATTCTTTTTAATGCTGTTATTAAATGCGTATTTAAAACCAGGCATTACAACGCTTGTTCTTATTATTGGATTATTAACGTGGATGGATACCGCGCGTATCGTAAGGGCAGAAACGTTATCTGTAAAAGAGCGTGAGTACGTTTTATACGCAAAAGTGTCGGGACAAAAATCATTGATGATTATTGTAAGACACATCATTCCGAACATTTTATCAACCATTATAATCGCAGCGACATTAACAATTGCGACATCGATTTTAATGGAATCATCACTTAGCTTCTTAGGGTTAGGTATTAGAGAACCAGATTCTTCTTGGGGCAGCATGCTAAATAATGCGCAAGGATACATAGGTGAAGCTTGGTATTTAACACTTTTCCCAGGGTTCCTTATTCTATTAACAGTACTAAGTTTTAACGTAATCGGTGAAGCGTTGAAAAAAGCTTTCGCACCAAAAGGGGCTCATCATGAGAACTAATGCTTTAAGTGAGGGGGAGTGAAAAGCGTGTCTGAAAAACTATTAGAAGTAAAAAACTTAAAGACTTCTTTTTTCATAGAAGACGGCGAAGTAGAAGCGGTTCGCGGCGTTTCATTTAGCTTGAAAAAGGGTGAAGTCGTTGGGATTGTTGGCGAATCGGGAAGCGGAAAGAGCGTTATGGCGAAATCCGTTATGGCTCTCGTTACGCCTCCGGGGAAAGTGAAAGAAGGAGAGATTCTTTTTCAAAATGAAAACGTGCTTTCTAAATCGGAGAAAGAACTACGTTCTATTAGAGGAAATCAAATTTCACTCATCTCCCAAGATCCAATGTCGGCACTAAATCCAGTTGTGAAAATTGGAAAGCAAATGACGGAAGTAATTATTCGGCATCAAAAAGTGAAAAAGAAAGAAGCACAAAATATCGCGGTCAACTTACTAAAACAAGTCGGTCTTTCTTCACCGGAAGAAAGGGTAAAACAATATCCGCATGAACTAAGCGGCGGTATGAAGCAGCGGGTTATGATCGCAATGGCAATGTCTTGTAACCCAGACCTTCTCATTGCGGATGAACCGACGACAGCACTTGATGTAACGATACAAGCGCAAATACTAGATTTAATGAAAAATTTAAAAAACGAAACGAATATGTCGTTACTTCTTATTACACATGATCTTGGAATTGTTGCGCAAAACTGTACACGCGTCATCGTTATGTACGGCGGACTTATTATGGAAGAAGGACATGTACTTGATATTTTTCAATCGCCGAATCATCCATACACGAAAGGCTTATTAAACTCTCTGCCAAAAATATCGAACGGAGTAAAAGAAAGACTAGCGCCGATTCAAGGTGTAACGCCAAACTTACTACATCCGCCGAAAGGATGCCCATTCGCAGAGCGTTGCCCGCATAAAATGGACATTTGTGAAAAAGAACGTCCACCATATTTTGAAATCGGAAACGGAAGACGCTCTATGTGCTGGCTAAACGATGAAATAGTAGGTGATTCCCATGCATGAAGAAAACTTAATTGAAGTTCGGAACTTAAAAAAGTATTTTCCTATTAAAAAAGGACTATTCAGCAGAAAAACAGAGCAATTAAAAGCAGTTGACGACCTAAGCTTCACAATTAAAAAGGGTGAAACATTCGGGTTAGTAGGAGAATCTGGCTGCGGAAAATCAACGACAGGAAGAAGTATTATTCGTTTACACGACGTAACGTCAGGTAACATTTTATTTGATGGAAAAGATATCGCGGATCTAAAAGAAAGTGAACTAAAAGAATATCGAAAACGAATGCAAATCATTTTCCAAGATCCATACGCATCATTAAACCCGACAATGAACGTATTCCAAATTATTAGCGAACCGATGAACATTCACGGCTCTTACAAAGAGGAAGAAAGAAAAGAAATCATTCTAGACCTTCTCAAAAAAGTAGGCTTAAAAGAAGAACACTTATATCGATATCCGCACGAATTTAGCGGAGGGCAAAGACAGCGCATCAGCATCGCGCGCGCATTATCTGTAAAACCTGACTTCATCCTATGTGACGAACCAATCTCAGCACTCGATGTCTCAGTCCAAGCACAAGTCGTAAACATGCTGCAGGACATTCAAGAAGAAACAGGCGTCACATACTTATTCATCGCACATGACCTATCCATGGTAAGACACATATCAGATAGAATCGGAGTCATGTACTTAGGAAACATAGTAGAAATTGCCGACAGCGAAGACTTATACACAAAACCGGCACATCCATACACACAAGCACTACTCTCATCCATGCCAGAACCAGATCCAACAAACATAGGAAAAGAACGGATCATTCTGCAAGGCGAAGTACCAAGCCCACTCAACTCACCATCCGGCTGCAAATTCAGAACGCGATGTAAATTCGCCACTGAAAAATGCGCGCAGGAAGTACCGAAAATGGTGGAGATTGCGAAGGGGCATGAGGTGGCTTGTCATTTGTTTTAGAGGGAGAGCATCGGGGGAACCTGGTGGTATTTCAGTTGGTAATATGATAGCTGGTTATGGCTTGTAGCGTTAAATAATTTATATAATAAACAATAAACATAAAAAAGAGCTAAGGTTCTCATACAGCCTTAGCTCTTTTTTATGTTTGTTAAACAATATCCTTTCAAAAAAATATTTAAGTCTATATTTATCCCGCTATTTGCCGGGCAGTAAAACTCCCACCTCAAAATTCAGGTGGAGCAAAGAAGTTAGGTGGGAGATCGACTGCCCGTAAACGCCCGATTGGTGAAGGCTAATAATCAGTGGGGGATGAACAAAACCCCCACTGATTAAAGTTTCACTTTATAATTTTTTCTATCTTAATGCATAAAGACAGGGGAGGATTATATTTAATTCCCTTCCATACTTCTGAGGGGGTGGACATCAATGAGATGTAGTTTTTTGTTCATTTATTTTTAACATCTTTATTTACAGTGTTTTGAGTGTAATAATAAAAAGTTTGCTTTCATATTAGAAAAGGTTAGTCCCTCACTTCACTCCAGTTAAAAACCTCACACCCAAAAACAAAGGGGAACTCAATTGTTCAAACTCATATAAAGTTTCAATCTTGTCTAAGCATCCATTAGGATATACAATTGATCATCTATTTTTCTTTACATAATCTCCAGATACAGTCCATATCAACTATAGATTCTTGTCTTATGCTAAATGTAATCAAAAAGCAAGTAGATAAAGATAATGACTAAAACATTAACTCTAGATACTTTTTTGATGAATATTACAAATAAACAGGAGGTAATGAAAAATGATTAAAACATTATTAGCAGGAGCACTTTTAAGTACAGGATTGGTAGCGGGAGGTGCAGTAGGTGCAGATGATGCGAAAATGGACAATTTAAAGTCAAATGAAAATAGTTCCAATCAAGTAATTACACAGAGTGCAGATGGAACAACGTCTTTCTCACAAAACTTTGATTTACCTAAAGATGCAGTGCCAGCAACTCCTAAAGGAGACGTAAAAACTGTTGAAAGAACAGAAGGTACAGGTTCTCAGGAAGGAAAAATGGTACCAGCAAAAGAAGGTGCAGATTCTCAATCTGGATTTGAAATGGGAGCCCCTGAAAAACCAGAGCATGCAAAAACTGTTGAAAGAACAGAGGGTACAGACTCTCAAGAAGGAAAAATGGTACCAACAAAAGAAGGTACAGATTCTCAATCTGGATTTGAAATGGGAGCCCCTGAAAAACCAGAACATGCAAAAACTGTTGAAAGAACAGAGGGCACAGACTCTCAAGAAGGAAAAATGGTACCAACAAAAGAAGGAAATTAAATAATATATAGTTATGACGAAGAGCATCCAAAAAGTGGTGCTCTTTTTATATTATAGGGATTAACTAGTTTTACTGAATATAGAACTGTAGGAGGAATTGAGGCTAGAACATGAGGGACTATCTCTTCAAATCATGGTGTTTGAAGCACTAGTTTTGGTGGTAACGTTACAACATAAACATTTTATTAGAGATTTTTTAAATTTACATACACTCTAGATAGACTACATATCAACTTCAGATACTTGTTTTATGATACAAGTAATCAAACAAAAGGAGGGCAATACAAAATGATTACAACAGTATTAACAGGGCACTCTTTTAAGTACAGGAGATTATTAACAGGTGGAGAAAATGTTGAAGATGTACAGAC
>NZ_JBFTMD010000033.1:0-40499 GCF_056396785.1 Bacillus sp. 05T21
TTCTCTTTCTTCAACTCTTCAATTGCCATAGGATAGGCTGGGTTCTTGTCTACTGTGATAACACGGGGCTTTGAAACATGAAAAGACCGCAAAGCTTTCTTGAAAAAGCGCTTTGCAGCCTTATGATTTCTTGTTTTACTTAAATAAAAGTCAATCGTATTTCCTTTTGAATCAACGGAACGATATAGGTACATCCATTGACCTTTGACTTTCACATACGTCTCATCGACTCGCCAAGAATCATTGGTTGGCTTAAGATGACACCTTAATCGCTCATCTAATTCAGGGCCATATTGATGAACCCAACGCATGATGGTTGTATGAGCAATAAATAGCCCGCGTTCTTCCATCATTTCGACTAAATCACGAAAACTGAGATTGTACCGTAGGTACCATCTCACGGTTAATAAAATAATATCAGGTTGATAATGTTTCCACTTGAATAGATTTTTCTTTTTCATACTGATCACGTCCTTTTTTAGAGTACTAGTATCAGTATGTCCAAGTTTGGGAGATTACTTCCAGATATTTTGAATTTTTTGCACCAGAACCAAATTAACTCCTATTTCACAGAAAAATAGTCTAAACGTACAGTAAGCCCCTTAAATTGTGCCCAAAATGTGTCTAAACGTACAATTTTCTTTTTTTGATATGGTGACCCATGTCCATCAACTTAAGAGCGAGAACAACCTGATCTTTCGGATCATCGGATCAAAACATTCCTACAATAAAATCATACATCTTGCCAGTTCTTCAAAAAATACAGGTGTAACATATCCCTGAAATTCTTCCACAAATGGTTGTAGTTCATCCTTAAGTGAAAAATTCATAAAAAAACGTCATCCTTTCCTATAATTCTCCAGAAAAGATAACGTCTTTATAGCTTTATTGATTTTATAGCGATGTATCAGCGCCTTATAAACCTGTTTAATCATTATTTCTGTTACCTTTATACATTTACATAATCTTCATTATCAGAAATGCAAAAAGCTAGTATTTTACTAGCTTTTTTATCAGTAAAAAGTCATATGCTTTTTATCTTCTTTATAATATTGTAAACGATCTTGCAAAGTACCAGTATGAAACTCAAACTTGTGCCCATCGGGATCTGTAAAATAAATAGACCGTTTATCTCGGTCATCTCTTTCTCGTCCAGGTAAGATATTAACATGATTTTGAATTAATATTTCTTTTAAAGAATCAAACTCATTATTTGTTACAGTGAAAGCTATATGTGTGTAAGAGTACTGAACTTCATTTCTTGGTATACTTTCTTCCACATTTAGAGCAATCCATAAACCATTTAAATCAAAATAAGCTAACTTTCTACCTTTTACTAATAATTTCGCTTGAAGTATATTTTGATAAAACTCAATAGCCTTCTCTAGATTTATAACTGAAAAACAAATGTGGTTAATACTTTGTATCATGTTCCATTCTCCTTGTTAATTAATTAAGTTACATATCCCATTATAAGTAAAAAGACATTTTACTACTAGGAGTATAAACTTATCACCAGCAAGCTAAGGAAAGAAAATCTTCCAAGACGAGAAGAATAGCATCTCAACCAAAAAATGTACATTTTTTTGTTTTAGGACATGATAAAATTCTTAAGTTGATGGGCAAAGGGTCCCGCTAGCATTTCGGAAAAAACAACGCTAAGCAAAGAAATAAGCTGTCCATATAGGCAGCTTATTTACATAAAATTCGTTATTGGAAGTTAGATCTTGTAATATTCAAAGGTAAATCCTCCTATAAAAATCATGATGGAAACAACTGAAATGACAATACTAATTCTTTTAATATTCTTTTTTTGAACACTCATTGCGATCACCAAAGACAATAAAAAAACGAAGAGACTTATTGTTGTTAATACAGCAATTAATTTATCCAAGAAATACAGCCTCCATTTCTTATTCTGATTCTGATGTGGGACATGCTGATCCTATAACGGATAGAGGAAGAACAACGGATTCTAGAATGATTAGAAAAATAAGTAGTAACATGCTATCTTTTGGTCCTAGAAATAAAAGACCAAAAAATAAAATAAGTGTTATAACTAGTGTGATTCTAGATATTTTTCTTATTTTTTTCATTGATCTCACCTTAATTTTGATTTGTTTTTATTTTTAGCAAATAAGATGAGTTTATGCTTATTTTATCGTGGATTATATGTATACCATATTCATGCTCAGTTAACATAACGTCTCATTATCAGTAGTCAATATATCTTGAAACCTACCAAAGTCACTTGAGAGGTTTTTTCCAATTTGAATAATAATAAATGAACTGAATTATTAAAGTCATTATTGCAATGCCAGTTAAGACTACAAAATTAATTAATCCAAAATCTAATAAATATATAGCTATTAGTGAAATGACTACAAGAGGGGTTGAAGCTAATACATTGTAAAAACGTTTTTTATAAAAAAGTTCGTCTTTTGCGATTATATAATTATTGAACATGAATATTCCTTCTTTCCTATATAAATTTATTGTATACCTAAATTTTACAACATATTAGTCGTTTTTCGTGAAATATTCAAAAAACAACAATAAATCGAATAACTTTTAATTTCTTAGGGATTATTTTATGTTCCAAAAGGTACACCTTTTTTAGCACAGTAAACTCTATTAAATTCAGTGCTTCAAAAGGTTCGAAAACACACTTTTGAAGTACTAAATAATTAATGACACCTTTTGAAGTATATTTGTTATAATTTCATTAGGAACAATTTTGAAGGGATGTCTATTTATTTTGAATACAAGAAAATTTGGATATATAAGAGTCAGTAGCAAAGATCAAAATGAAGATCGTCAGCTCGAAGCAATGAAACAACTCATCACTGACGAACGAGATATTTTTGTCGATAAACAGAGCGGAAGAAACTTTAACCGTGAACAATACCAACTTGTAAAACGCATGTTAAGAAAAGATGATATTTTATATATTCACTCCCTGGATCGTTTCGGAAGAAATAAAGAAGCAATCCTTCAGGAATGGAAAGATATTACCCAAAATATACAAGCTCATATTATCGTATTAGACATGCCACTTCTAGATACAACTCAATATAAAGATAGTTTAGGAAATCTTATTACTGACTTGGTACTCCAAATCTTGTCTTGGCTTGCTGAAGAAGAACGAACGAAAATAAAAACTCGTCAACGTGAAGGAATTGAAGCTGCAAAGAAAAAAGGTAAGCATTTGGGTAGACCCAAAACTGAAATAACACCGGAATTTATCGATGCATATAACGATTGGAAAGACGGAAAGAGCACAGCGCTATACGCTATGAAAAAGTGCAATATGACAAGCCCTACATTTTATAGAGTAGTCAAAAGGTATGAAGATAAGGAGTGAAAAATATAGTATGACTACAAAAGAGACCCAAAATACAATACAAGGATTCTCTTCGTATTTATCAAACAAAGGAAGAAAACCTTCTACAATTAAACGATATATTTACGATGTGGAAAGCTTCATTCAATGGATGCACCAATCAAAAAAATTCTCGAACAATAACACTTGGGAATCACTACACAAAAAAGATTTCAAAACATTTTTTGACTATTTAAAAGAAGAACGCCAATACTCTGATAAAACTGTACACCGTATATACATAGTCCTAAACAGGTTGTACGAATACTTAGATTTACCAAGCCCGATAGAAGGTGTTATTCACATAGATCCACCTAATCGTGCATTGCGTAAAGAAGATTTCATTTCTCCACATGAAGAGAAGCGCCTAAAACAAGTAGTTTCTTCATTAGAAGGCCTAACAGAAAAGCAAAGTTCTACACGCCCTATGCTATTAGAACGTAATCTTTCTATTATAATCTTACTCCTGGACTACGGATTATCTTTACAGGAACTCGTTTCTTTGCAAATGAAACATGTTCATTTCGAGAGTAACACGCTATCTATTCCTGAAGACTCAAAAATAAAGCGTACAATCCATTTGAAAGAAGAAGACAAATTACATTTATACCATTACTATAAAACCATTCCTGAGCCTGTTCGTCCTAAGTATCACAGCAGCGATCCACTATTTGTTGCTTTTGACTTTACTCGTGGGACATACCATTGGAGCTATGACGATGATGCACCGAAATTTTTAACTGAAATCTCGGTACAAAAAATGATTCGTTTAGAAGTGAAACGTGCCAATCTTCGAAAGGGAATTTCTGCCCAACATTTTCGGAACACCTTTGTTTTAAGGGAAATTAATCAGAAAAACACACCTGAACATCTCATGCAGAAAGTTGGATTTAAATCTCACTTATCTCTAAAAAGATATTACGATTACTATAAGAAAAACGAAGTAAAAACAAATTAGAAATTAGCATTTAATATGTGATTTTTACACACCTACAGGATTTCAATTATTTTAAGGAGGAAAAGAGGATTTATAATGAAGAAAAACGAGGAATCATATTATATACATGAATATATCTTACGAGATAAATCCACTAAATCTATCAAGATTGAACCCTGGCGCTCATTAAAAGAAGAAATGCTAGTTTTGGGCATAAAAAAATAACATAGTGTTGTTTTAGAATAAAGTTAGGGTTCAGCCGAGATATACACGTATCTCGGCTGAACCCCTAATAGTGAAAACTCTTACATTTATGGACATAAGCGATATCTCTAAATATAAAAAAGAAGCTCACACCATTTTAGGATAGAACTTCTTGGATAAAACTTTTTAGATTAAATTCTTAAATATTAGCAACCACAGTGCTGAAATATAACGTTACCAGTACGTGGATTGATAATTCCTGTCGCATCAGTTTCTTCAAAAGTATAACAGTGTGGATAGTCATAATAACATACAATTTCTGCTGGTACTTCTTGACTTTTACCAAAAAGACTACTAAATAGTTTTTTCATTTTGAATATTCCCCTTTTTCAGATATTTACATAAACAATTATAACACACCTTGTTGAGAAATATAGCATTTTTGCCATTTTTTATATTTTTTACCTAATATAATCTATAAAAGAAAAATTCATTATGATATGATGAAGAAAATTATAGGGCAGGTGGAATAGCATGCGTATTTTTTTTAGGTTAACAGGAATTCTTTTCTTATTTTTATTAATAGTTGGTTGTTCGGATATTCAAACTTCACGAACAAGTACTTCTAAAACACCATCAAATGCTTCACAACCAAAAGAGGCGACCACTACTGATGAAAATACAGTAGTGTTTAATATGGGGAAAACAACTCAATTATCCCGTCTTTTAGAGTTTATAAAACATACCAAAACAGGACAAACAGATAATGTTAAAATACAAGTAATTACTGCTAATAAGAAAGCAAACAAGAACTTACAGTATGATGGAAATCAAATTACATATAAAAATGAAAAAGGAAAGACACTGGTATGTAAAAATATAGATATAAGTGAGCAAGCTTCAAATGCTGTATATGAAGTGAATGGTTGTGAAGGTGAAATAAATTCAGAATGGGTATTTCAATCAAGTGTGAGCGCATTAAAAGAAGCTGAAAAAGAGCATTCTTCTACTTTTAAAAATTAGTCTTATAGCTTAACTAGCATGTTAAAAACCTTTATAAATAAGAACAAAGAGAGTGTAGGATTAATCTCCTATTCTCTCTTTGTTTTCGTTTGAAACATTAAATGTAAATAAGTGTTTTTCTAATGTTAATTTTCGTTTCACTAGTTTTTGTTTTTTTATAGGAGATTGAACGATTCTTGTATTAAAAACATCTTGAATTCCTTCCGTCATTACTTTAATTGTATAAATGGTAATAAAGAATGCAATTAAAGGACTAAGTATAATCCAAGGAGAAACCATTAGTTCATAATTATTTATTCCTATTAGCCCTGACCACTCATTAGATAATGAAATATTTTTAAGAGTATTGTCATCTATAGGTACCAGTCTCTGACCACCTATAAATACATGTAATATTCCTAAATGTGTAAATAAAATTAGTGATTGCACAATATTTTGCATAAATAAGATAAGTAATTTGTCCTTTAAATATAGCCAAATATGTGTACGAATTAAGTGTAACTTAGTTGCTCCCATTATGATAGAGCTCATAACATGCTCATTTTTTTTATATTCATCTATCTCACTGGCAATAAATACAGAGACTGTTGGTACGCCTATACCAATCGCAACAAAAAGTTGATAAGTAATAAGCGCCCATTGTATAGCAACCGAAGTATCCTCACCTGTTACAGAAACATACAATGGTTTGATAAGAATAAATGCTAGAAAAATTGTTGGTATATAGTCAAACGCTTGACTTAATCCCCTAATAAATCCTTTTAGCCTTTTCATATACAAGCTGATAAATAATCCTATAACTGCCCCAAAGAATACACGGAAAAAACTTACAAATACCGCCAATCCAATTGTGTATTTTGCTCCTTCTAAAATCTTATTAAAGATCGGTACTCCTAAACGATCAGAACCAAATGGAGGCATCTGAATAGGAGTAAAAGGCGCAGAAGCCATTAACTCTCTTTCTTGATTAAATAGTAACCTTTTTTGAGTTGGAAGTATCTCCTTTAATAATGGATCATACAATATACTAGATAGTAGAAGAATCCCTAAAAAAATCACTCCAAACCTCACACGTTTAGAGGCCATTATTTTGCGTATCATAGTAGCCCCTCCTTATTTGTTACACGTCTAATTATAATAGAGATTACGCAGAACATTATATAAAACGGAACAAAAATAAGGAAGACCGCAGTTAGACTAATAACTGGATTTTGCGAGCCATAATCAAGTAAAAATTTCATTAAACCATTAATATTAAAAATATATTCTAAAACAAATAAGTTAGAAATCATAAAAAGAAAGATACTTTTAGAATGATAAAAGAGGTGAATGATTACGTTGCGAAATAAATGTACAAGTACAATATAGGGTTTCGTCAACCCTTTTCCTATTAGAAGTTCTACATAAGGTTTATACTGTTCTTCCTCTAAATACAAAATAAGAAAGCGGAACACTTGGATAGTTGGTAAGATACATAAACATAAAATAGGTAAGGCATATGCTCTATTTTCTTGAAAAGATAAAATTGTAAATGGCGCAAATTCCGTTTTTTTATAAATCCAAATAAAAAGGGCTTGTACAGAAATAATTACCATTATATCTGGGAATGACTCAAATACCAATAAAACTTGCTGTATCCATTTTCTTTTTCTGTGAGAGACCAACATATAAATATATGCCATGCTACATGCAAAAACAAAAGCTATAATAAAAGAAATGACAATAAGAGATATCGAATATATGTAGTTATTTAATAAATATGGTAGAAAAGGGTAAGTCTTTAAATGTGTACCATTGTGAACTTGAAAAGTAACATCATTTAAATGAAATAACTGTTTTAATGTATCTTCTAATGAAAACATATATAGAAACGGCTGAAAAGAAATTTTTTGATTATACGCTAACAAATAAGGTAAACATAGTACACATAGAATTCCAAATAAAATGATGAAAAAATTCATACCCATTTTTGATATTATTTTTATCATATGGCACTCCTTTAATAAAATTCAAACTCATTAAATATCAAGCAACGAAATTTTATATTGTAGAACAAGTTTCTGAAGCAATTTTTAAGCGTTAGATAAAATTCTTGATTTCTTTCTTTTTGTACTTTTAAGATCATTTTTTAGTTTAGTTAAATTGTTGATTGGACCTTTATTTATGACTTTACCCACATCATCTAAAATTACATAAAACGGAAATAGTTTAATGTTATTTTCCATTAGAAGTTCTTTAGATCTAATTGTAGGTAAATTTAGCCTTTCAAATTTCCCGATGTATTTACTTATTTCATCTGAATTCTTATCGTCTAAAAATGCTAGAAAGTTATATTCTTTAAGGAAAGAACGGTGAGATTCCAATGACTCAATGAGACTCTCACAAGGTGGGCACCCTACTGCAAAAAAAAGAATGACATTTGGATACTCGCCCCTGAAGTTCGTATTCTGTGTATGGTTTAATATACTTGGGAAAAAGCTTCCTACTTTCGGGCCAAATTCTTCTTTATTTTCATCTTGATTACTCATGTTTTTTTTAATAAATGCGATTTCTTTTATTAGTCTATATACAATTAGTATTAATAATAAAATTATTATTGATTGTAAACAGTAAGCGACTATCCCTACCCTTGACATAAAGCTTCACTCCCTCTAATCATTAAGTCTAGCAAATGCTCTTAAAACCAAAATAAATGCATACAGCAAAACAAAAGTAGTTACTATATATAGCACAGATTCATTATACAGAACTGATATATCTCCTAATTTTAAATATGCATCTACAGTACCTAACTCATGAGGTGAATAATTCATAAAGATTACTACTAATAAAAAAACTATATTTCTAATTACAAGTTTCCATGAAATTTTGGAGTCACCTAGTATACCTCCACAACCACAACTTAAATCATAGTTTCCTCTTATCAGGTTTACAATCATTGCAAATGCATATAATGATAATAGAAAGGCTGCTATAAGATTCATAAAGTTTACCATAATCCCTAATATCATTCCTATTCCAATAATCAATTCTAAAGTTATCTCTACATATACTAATGGCCTAAGAATATTTTCCGGAACTATTCGATAACTTCTGACTACTCCCATATGTGAGATGAAATTTTGAATTTTATCAATAAATGTTCCAATAAAAATACTTCCTATACATAACCTCAGACCTAAAGATAATTCGTCCAAATGCAATCACCACCATAATATAATTATTTAATCACTACTGGTTCATCTTCCATGTTGTATAATTCTGCTTGTAATTGATACATTCGTGCGTATTCAGAATCTATATTCATTAATTCACTATGTGAACCTTGTTCAATAATACTCCCATCTTTCATTACAAAAATTCTATCTGCATACTTTGCTGCAAACATTCTATGTGAAATGAATATTGCTGTTTTATCCCCAACAATTTCATTAAGATTTTGAAATAATTCTATTTCTGCGAAGGGGTCTAATGCAGATGATGGCTCATCTAAAACAAAAAATTGTCTATCCTTTAAAAGCGCTCTAGCAAGTGCTATCTTTTGCCATTGTCCACCTGATAGGTCTTCACCATCTTCAAAAACCTTTCCTAACCTTGTATCGTATGTATCTTTAAATTTTTTTACAAAACTATCAACACCACTTTGGATTGCAACTTCTTTAATATCTGCCTTTTTTGCTTTTAAATCACCAAATAGGATGTTTTCATTAACTGTGAAAGAGTATTTTATAAAATCTTGAAATACAGCTGTTATATTTTCTCTAAGAGAATCTGTTTTAATCTCTCTAATATCTAAATCATCAAAATGTATGTTTCCTTCACTTGGCATATATAGCCCCATCAAACATTTAATAAGAGTTGTTTTACCCGATCCATTTTCTCCAACTATTGCAATCTTTTCTCCAGGCTTAATGTAAAGATTGATATTATGTAAGGAATAGCATTCACTACCAGGATACTTAAAACTTAACTCCTGTATAGATACTCCTGCCTTTAAGGAATTAGGAAATAATTTGTTCCCACTTGATTCTTTAGAGTGACTATCTCTTTCCACAAAAGAAAAATAATCTTTAATGTAAAATTCATCTTCTTTTAATTTTGCTAAAACCTCTGATGCTCTACTGATACAATCTTGAATCCCTTGAGTTGCTTGAGTAATGGCAATAAATTCACCAACACCTAACTTTTTAAATTTCATAACAAAAATAATAATTACTGCCGCAATACAGTATAGCCCTCCTGTCAATAGATCCAAAAATATATTTGCTCCCTGCTCCTTCTTTAACAACTCTAGAGAACTCTTAGTATTTGTTTGAAATTTACTTGTCCACCTTCTTAAAAGGTGATTGGATAGATTGAAAATTCTAATTTCTTTTGCCGCATCTCGGTTTCCTAGCAGATAATCAATATATGAGATTTCTCTTGCAATAGGTGTTTGATAGAGAAATAAAGAAAATTTTTTGCTCCCAAACTTACTTTTAATGATGAACACAGGAAAAGCAATTAAAAGACTCACAAAAATTAAGCTCCAATGAATAGTAAAAAGAAGTATGCAATACGAAGTCATACTTAATGTTGATTGAATAATTTGCATTATATTACGAAATGGTAATAAAAATCTTGCTCCCATATTATTATTTATTCGTTTAAAGTGATCATAGAAGCTGGGTAATTCAAAATGATGTAAAGGCAATTGAGTAGCTTGTTTTATAATTCTTTGTTTGAGCTCCACTTCAAATATAAATTCAGTCTTTTTATCTATATAAGTTTTGGTATTTTCTATAATAGAACTAACTGTTCCTATTAATAATTGAATTATTAATAGGATAAATACTAACTTATAATCCGAATTCTCTGTCATCAAAATGTTAGAAATTTCATTAATTAATTCTTTGGTTATATATATACCTATTATGGGCAATAAACTTAATATAATTGTAATTAAAATAGTAAATGCAACCCACATTTTCCCTTTATTCCAAATAAATTTAGCCGTCTTCAGGTACGTATTATTCATCACAAAGATTCCTCAATTCCAAATATATTTAAGATAAAGAAAAAAATATAATTAATATCATGAATAGTTGTATATCATTTTCTATAATTATCATAAATTAGAAATAATTAGAATAAATCACTAAAACATAATTATAATCTATAGAAACGCAAATAAATAGTAGTTTTCTGTATATTTTCACTAATGAGAATATTATTTTTCTAGTTCTGGTGCAAAAATGTTATTTAGATATTTTACTTGTCTTATTGGGGGCATCAAGTAGCTTTTTCCTTTTCTTCAACTTAGCAATAGCCATCGAATAGGATGGGCTTATGTTTATTGTGATGATACGGGGGATGAAACACATTGCCATCAAGCAAGGTTTCATGATGCCCCCAAAACAAGAATTTTGTACATTTTACTGTTTTGGGGTGTTTCTTTTCACTAGCTTGATGAGCATGTGGCGATACCTCTAGTTGTAATGAAAATGGGCAAAGAAATCAAGAAAGAACGCTTAGAATGCCATTTATATGGGCAACTCATTAGTATTTTACTCTGTTCATCGACGATGTTTAAAATGCGTCAGTTACTCTTAGATAAGAAAAAGAAAAACGAACGAACTACAAATGATGACAAAGATACGTATCGTTGAACGAATTTATAAAGTGGATGGAGAAGTAAAGTTTGGTGTATCTGGTGAAAAGAAATTCCCTACAGCATTTCTAGAAAAGTTTCTTTTTTATGTTTTCATTTTACGTCAAAATATTTTTAAAATTTAAATTTTAAAAGGAATTGTCATTATTTTGAAGAATTTGTTACTACGTTTATAATAATTGCCAAATATTGTAGATTACGTTATAAACAGCCTATTCACAAAGTAGGTTGTTTATTATAGAAGACCAAATTTTACAAGTACTTAGGAAAATATCTTTAAATTTGGTCCTGGCATGACCTGTTTGCACATGAAGTTTAGTATTTTGATAATTTGAAATCTAAAAAGTAGATGGGTTAATTTAGCCATAGAGGGGAGCTGTTACATAAATTAACGTGTTTTTCTTATCATTAAAAATGGATCATCTGAGTCTCAAACTAAAAATTTTTGAAAATTAGGGAGGAAAATTCATGAAAAAAAAGTTACTTTGTTCATTATTGGCTTTAGGAGTACTGGGGACATCTACTGCTGCATTTGCTGATACAATCAGTAGAAATAGCAGAGGACAATCTTTCTCAAATGATTGGGAACTTAGTACTAGTGGGACAAACTATATTATGAATTATGGCTATAATACCTCTTGGATTAATGAAGATTATACTCATACAATGCATGGTAAATATGATCATTCTGCTACAGTGAGCAATAGTAATGGTGCTTATTCTGATAATGCGGGATCTGGTAGTTGGGCTAAAATAGAGGTTACGCACAGTGGTAGCTTCATTCAATATAGCTTAACTTATTAATTTATATTTTAAATACTAAACGTTTATTTTTAGTTTGTAAGATTTTTAGCTATCAATATAGAAAATAGAAATAATATGGAGTATCATGCTATTTAAAAATGCGGGGGGATATTTTTGAAAGGGATTAAGTATATTATTAGTTTTTTTGTTTTATTTATCGGTATATTGATTATAGGCGAAAGTCATACTTTCCAATTAAATGATTTTCAAACTGAGTTTGCTAATACAACGATGTACATACAACCAAATACATCTGATAAAGAAATGATAAGCGATATACTTAATTCTGCTCAAAAGAATAAGGTAGAAGTTTTTACTTTTATTAAGTCACCCCGTAGTACTTTTTATACACAATATGATATTTACGGTACCTCTGGAGTTGAGAATTACATAAACAAAAATTTAAATATATTTGAAAGAGAATATCCCAGTCTATTTTTAGGGAAAAGCCGATTTACTTTTAAGAAAGTAAACGATATAGCTACAATGGATCGTGTCAATGACTTTTATATCATAGGTGATAAAAAGCAAGTAAAGGCATTTAAAATGGATTTAATTGATAAATATGCCGGTAATCATCCTAAAGAAGGTTATAAAAATACGGATTTAAAGGCTAATATTCTTTTTATTTGGTTTCTTATTATAAGTATTATATTGTTATTAACCTTTTATGATGCTATTTTACAAAAGAAAGAAAATCTAATTAGGGTTTCTATGGGAGAAAACATACATAAGATTTATTGGAAGAATGTCATACTCGATTCACTAGTTTATATTTTTTATTTTTTGATAATCATATTTATATTATCAAAGTATACTTATGTATTTTTTGGAATTCGTATTTCTGTACTTTTATTTTTACTTTTATTAATATCAAATGCATTGCTTTATTTAAATTTATATTTTTATGATGTAAAAGAAGTCTTTTCTAATAGTAAAAGTTCTAGAAAATTATTATCCCTCAACTATAGTTTAAAATTAGTGACATCTATAATCACAATTTTTATTATATCCAGCAATTTGGCTTTAATATTTGAATCTTATAAATTATACAAACAAAAACCTTTTTTTGAAGATCATAAGGAGTATTATTACACAAGACTAGAATATAAGCCTTATCAAAATAGTGATGGATCAGTACCTGATACACTGACAGAAAGCGCAAAGGTTCAAGCAACGTTTTACAGAGAGTTTATTGAGAAATTTGATGCATTACCGTTGGTTAATATTTCTAATTTCGATGACGTAAAAGGGATTCTAGCAAATAGAAATTCATATAAGTATTTATCAAAAGAAATAGACGAATTAAATGGCATTAAATTAGATAAGGACATTTATTTTATTCTACCTGAAAAATTGAAAGGGAATACTAAACTTGTTAAACAACTAAATGCATCTGTAAAATTTTATGAAGGAAATAATATTAAATATGAATATGAAACCATTTATTATAAAAAGAACATAGAAATTATAAGTATAGATGAGAACTATACTTATGGAAGTGACTTAGTTAAAAATCCCGTAATTATCTTAAATAATCTATCGATAGATACATTAGTAAATCAACAAGTAGATGACTCTCAAAAGATAAATTATGTGCATGATGTTATGTATAAAATATCAAATGAAGAATTTAACCAATTTGTTGAGAAGCATCATTTAACTAATCAAATTGTCAGTAAAACGAACGTTCTAGATAATTATCAGAACAAATGGAACATTGCTAAAAGAGTTATATATATAAACTTTGTATTTAGCGCATTAATATTATTTTTAGAATTTATCATTATTAGCTCCATTATTAAATTAGAATATGAAGTGAATGCTATTGAACTCGCATTAAAAAAAGTACTAGGGCACACTTTATTTGAAAAACATAGGAAACTTATTTCAATGACAATAGCAACTTCAATAGTAAGCATAATAGCATCAGTTATTATTGCTAAAATAGTAGATATTAATGATGTATATTATCTCATTATTGGTGGAATAGCCATCATATTTTTGGAGGTCGCTTTAATGTCGTTCTATATTCATAAAACGGAAAGAATGAAACTCCAAAAAATTTTAAAAGGGGGAAATACATGATAGAAATAAAAAACTTGACTAAGATATTTGATGATAAAATACTATTTTCAGATTTCAACTTAAAAGTGGATAATGGGAAATTTGTTATATTTTCTGGGCCTAGTGGTTGTGGAAAAACAACTTTGCTTAATATGATTGGAGCTATTGAGAAAATTGATACTGGTGAAATTATAGTTGATGGTATAGATATAAAAAATAAAAAGAACCACCTAAATTATTTTAGATACAAAATAGGGTTTTTATTTCAAAATTTTGCATTAGTAGATAATAAAACTGTTAAAGAAAATTTGAAATTAATTCGTAAAGATTGTCAAACGAATTTATCAATAGAAGAAAGTTTAAAAATTGTTGGATTAACAGAAAAATTAAACAAAAAGGTGTACACATTGTCTGGAGGAGAGCAACAAAGAGTCGCTTTAGCTAGGTTAATGCTTAAAAAGTGTGACATTATACTTGCTGATGAACCAACTGGTTCCTTAGATAAACAAAATGCAGAATCAGTACTTAATATATTAAAAAAGCTCAGCAAACAAGGAAAGACTATAATATTAGTGACACATGATGAGGAAATAAAAAAACAAGGTGATATGGTGGTGGATTTATGCGGGAAATTGGTTTGAAGAATATAAATATTAAAAAACTCAATATAAAAAAAATAATTCTTATTTTGATTATACTCTTTGGACTTTGGAATTTAATCTGGTTCGTAACCGTCACAATTAAATACCAGAAATTTATTGATGCGGTTCCTAAAAATAAATATGGAGTTTATAATAAGGAAAAATCCGGTTATATCTTTAACGTTAAAACACCAGATTATTTACGATTCACGGGTAATTTAGGGGTTTCTAAAGTTGAGAGCCTGGACGGATTAATTATCTGGCCATTACTATTTGGTGGGTATGAATATGGAGTTCGCTTACAAAAAGGTGATCAAATATTTGAAGTTTATGTTGATGAGAATATGAATCCTATATATCAGGATGATGAAGCAGCTGTTGAACAAATAAAGGAAAATCAGGAAGAAGTACAAGCAATGATTTCTAAAGCGAATGAAATGTGGGGTTTGAAAAAATAGGTTCTGTTGTAATGTTTTCTAAACTAGGATAAACTCTGGAAAAAGCAAACGCTGAGCATAACAGATGAGGTGTTTTCCTTTAAGTTATCGTTATGTGTCTGCAATTCTGAAGGAACGTGGTATTTCAATTCATCCAACAACCATTATGCACTGGGTTCATGAATATAGAAATCTTATCTATCAAATTTGGAAGAAGAAAAACAAAAGAGCACAACTATCTTGGAAAATGGATGAAACCTATATAAAATTTCAATAATTACATAGAACAAGACCATCTCCATGTGCAGCATCGGTCTTTGCTAGGTCTTCTGGATTTCAAAAACTTCACCATGCTTCACGTACAATAAAAGGAATCGCAACGGTTCACGCCCTATATGGAGTCACTATACATGCCCATCAAGCTAAGGTTGGGTATTCCATGAACTTCCGTTCTTGATGCCCACATGCTTGATATTTTGTTTATTTGTTTTTAAAAATACGCATTCCAAATAAACCTTGATTAGGTTTATTTTTTAAGATTATGCAGTTTTCCGCTTTAGATTGGATACAGTGAAGCGAAAATATAGGTTATTGCCGTTTCTGTTCTGTTACTACACGAACCCCATTTATGGCTATGCAAGGGTAAGTACTCAACAACAAGATTTGATTCGTCAACTAGACATGCTTCAAAATTATAACTGTACTGAAATTTTAACTGAAAAAATAACAGGTACGAAAAGTGATCGTCCAGAGCTTACTCGATTAAAAGATAAAATTAGATCAGGTGATACATTAGTTGTTGAAAGCTTTTCTAGATTAGGAAGAAGTACCAAAGATTTAATTGAACTTGTTGATTTTTTGAGAATAAGGGAGTTAAGCTAGTTAGTATAAAAGAACAGTTTGATACTAATACACCTCAAGGGAAATTGATGTTAACTGTATTTCAAGCATTCAGCCAGTTTGAAAGAGACTTAATTGCTCAACGTACTCACGAAGGGCTTGAAAGTGCAAGAGCAAGGGGAAGAGTAGGTGGACGCCCTCGTGTTAAGGATAGTTTCCTTCAGAGAGCATTGAAGTTATATGATTCTAAAGAATATAGCATCCAAGAAATTGTCAACATGACAGGTATTAGTCAAGCTACACTCTACCGATATATACGAAAAAATAAGCAAACCGAAAAAGGCGAACAAACTAAAGAACAAACAGCCACTATTCGTATGTTGTTACGTGTAGAAAATAATAGTAAATTTGTACGAGGAAAGGGGAAAGTTCGAAAGAATATCGAATCCTTCCTTATATCACAATATAATATGGAACAACGTTCAGGAGAATACATATTTTATGTTCCTTACAACACAATTTCAGATTTAGAAAAAAAGGTAGCTAGCATAATTCGTGAAATTGATTTTGAAGCGGATTTACAAAACTGTTTTACGGAATTAGATGTGTACTGTGATGAATTGGAGCTACAATGGTAAAAGTAGCATTTGCTTATATAAAGAATTACATTATAAAATAATAAGAAGAAATGAAAGACAGGGAGAGGAAACCCATGTCCACAAAATTAGTAAATTTACGAATTGATTTCGCTTTTAAACAGTTATTCGGAACGAAGGGAAACGAAGAAATTTTAACTGGATTTCTAAACGCTATCCTAGAAGAATCTTTAGATGCACCTATTGCATCTCTACAACTCGAAGATCCACATCTTCATAAATCTTATGAAGATGACAAGTTATCCATATTAGACTTATTAGCAACATTAGACAACGGAACGCAAGTGAATATAGAGATACAACTTCGCAATACACATGATATGGTGAAGCGATCTTTATATTACTGGAGTAAACTCTATACATCCCAAATGCAAGAGGGGATGCCCTATCGTTCACTTCGGAAAACAATTACCATTAACTTATTAGATTTTATATTATTCTCCCAGGATGATTCATTTCATACCATAGGACAATTGTGGAATCCAAAAAAGCAACAGATACTAAGTGATGATATTGAAATTCATTTTGTGGAAATTCCAAAATTGGTCAAACAATGGCATGAAGAAAAAGTAAATCCATGGGAAAATGTATTTGTTCGCTGGATGTTATTGCTACCAGCACATGAAGATGAACATTTAACTCACACATTGGAGGAGATTGCGATGAATCAAGATCCAATTTTACAAAAAGCAATGAATAAATGGGAAAATATGAGCCATGACTCCTCATTCCGAACAGCTTATGAAGCTCGTGAAAAGTTACTTTTAGATGAACAAGCCAAGTTGGCACACGCTCGTGAAGAAGGATTAGAGGAAGGGATTCAAACAGGAAGAAAAGAAGGAATTGAAGAAGGAAAAATCCAATTAATCCGTGGTATGCATAAGAATGGTATGCCATTAGAAGATATTGCAAAATTCACAGGTCTCAGTACAGAAGAAATACGAAAATTATTATTATAATACATGTCATTACAAAAGCTTTGCGGAAAATCTCGCAAAGCTTTTTATTATTAATAAGATTCACTATACATTGCCATCAAGCTTAGGTTTTGAATCACTACCTAAATGAAAATTTGTGCTCTCAACAGTTGTTTATGAGGATTTTGTTCATTTTTTGTTTTGGGACCAATGAATTTCTTAACTTAATTGAAATTTATTATGTCACTGAGAGAGTGTCCATTTTAATATTATTGAATATTAAAAATATATTAAATATAATTACTATATATACCCAAAAATGGAAATACCAAACCGAGTTGAAACAGGATAATGAGAATATCTTGTTAAAATAGAAAGGAAGTATGCTATGACTACTTGTTTAATGGATGAATTACGTAATTATGGAGTTAATTTAGGTCATCTTAAGCAAATGGAACAAGAAAAACCTATATTATATAAGGAATTAGAAATGTATTACGACTGTATAGGGGCTGAAAAAAAAGACATGCTTGTAGAGATTTCAAAGATTAAGGGTTTAACAGAAACCAGATTAAACCCTAATTGTACCTGGACACAACATATAACTGGCGAAGCAGGCGTTTTAGCTCTTAATCGTATAGAAAAACATCATATATATTTACAGAAAAATGGCCTTTCAGCTCTCTTTGAGTATTTCCAACAGCCTAAACATAAAATCACACTAAATTATTTTAATAAAGAAGATATTTACGTAGTAGCTGATGGGAATCATAGAACAGTATTTGCAAAAATGATAAATGCCCCATATATGTTTGCTGAAGTTGTACCTTGGAAATATAATCACACATCACATCAGTATTATTTACACCATAAAAAATTATTAAAAGATTTAAAGATTAGTGCGGAAAGGTTAAACTTTACAATACAAAATGGTAAACTCATGTATAATGATATCCCATTAAACACTTATGATATTCCATTTTACTCTCGTTTTAACTTTCCTCAGACAGATATGATTTCAATAAAGAGGCGGTTTACCGATATACAAAATCAGTTATCCTTTCTGGAAGTAAAGATGCGTCTATTCTATTTTTTGAGTAAAAAATGGAAAATCAGAATTTGTAAAACCATGAGTCATATGGACAATAATATTGATACGCAATTGCTTTACGGTTCACTAGTTCAATTATATGAGGATGGATATGTATACAAATAAGAAATGTACAAAAATACTTTAAATTGGAGAATAAAAGATGAGTAATTTCGACTCTTTTTATAACCATCTTGGAATTAATAAAAATCAACCGCCAAAATGTATAGATCATAAAATGAATATTTATCCAAATTTTATAAATTTCTGTTGTGATAAGCATGAAGAAGATAAGTTAGTAAAGTGTACAAACATCACCAGTACTCGTCATGATAAATATAAAAACTCTACTGTTATAGAAGCATTTGAAAAATCAAATCCTGGAAGTTACATATTAGGCAGATATATAACAGAGCCCCAATATTTTGAGACATATATGAAAAATACACCCATGAATCGTGCTGGTTTATATGAGAATGCTATCGAGCTTGTAGAATACAAAAATCATTTCAAGGTAGCAGACGGAAATCATCGTGTTCTATTTGCGAAAGTCGTAGGGATTCCAGAATTATATGCCACTGTAACCGTGTATAAAGATTCTCCTCAAAAAATTAAACTATATGAAAAAGCAAAAAAATTAGGCT
The DNA here is from genome assembly GCF_056396785.1 of Bacillus sp. 05T21. Classification (NCBI taxonomy): domain Bacteria; kingdom Bacillati; phylum Bacillota; class Bacilli; order Caryophanales; family Bacillaceae; genus Bacillus; species Bacillus sp. 05T21. The sequence goes on from NZ_JBFTMD010000033.1 coordinate 19,293, forward strand.
TCCATTTAGAACCCAACTCCAAGGATAGAAACTTCACCGATGTTTATATTTACTCAACATACAATTTTGATACATCTCGTAACGAAAAGATTGATACCTTCTATAATATAGAAGAATTAAGTCATTTTTTGCAGATATTCGAAAAGGTTCCTTTTATTGAAAATAGAGGTACGCTACTTTCTGATTTATTTCATCGCACTAGGGAAAAGCGAATGGAAAAAAAGTTCATTATATTTTTAAACAACTATTTTCAACAGAATCATATAAATAATGTACCACTACATGAAAAATTTTTAGATCGGTATCAACAATATATGTATCTGAAACAGATAATGATAGAACACAATAGTACATCAACTAATTAACCAATTCCAAGCATATAAGCATTTCTTAAAAAGAAAATTTTTATTACGCACATAATCTATTTAGGTTATGTGCTTTTTTGTCGAAATTAACAGATAGAATTTTCAGAAATATTATTGATTAATCACGAAAACGTGATAAAATAAAAACATAGAATATCACGTTTTCGTGATTATAGAGGAGGAATAGAATGACTGATAAGAAAAGTTTTGTAGAAAAAAATTTTTAAACTCCCCACTTTCCAATGTTTTTACATCAAGTGAAGCCGAACAGAAGTGGGGATTGGAAAAAGGTACCGTGAGATCGTCATGTGTACGTGGTAAATTAAAAAACTACGTGGAATTAGGATTAGTCAAGAAGTCAGGAAATACATGGCTTCTAACTAAAGAGGTTATGACTAAATTTTACGGATCTCAAAAGAATTAGGGATTACCCATTAAAAATAGACACGAAAAAGCCCCCACCACCGCCAAGTAAGTAAGGGCTTTTCCAGATACATTATAAAAGAAAGGCTGATTCTAGAAGGCAAATATATACCTAAAAACTCATCACAGCAAGAATATTTTATCACATTTAACTAAAAAAGAAAAAATAAAAATTATTATAAAAACCAATTTAAATAAGCGATATAATGTCACTTGTAAATGGTTTGGTATAGATAATTGTATTACCTCCCAAATTTGCTTCTTCGGTACATTTGGAATATCTATTTTTATGGTTGTAGCTACATATATGATCTCTGGAGTATATTTTGGGTTTTAATTCTAATATCTTTCAACCTGTATAATTAAGGAGGAACTATTTTATGAATAAAAAATCTGTAAATGTAAAAATTGGTGATCCTGTACAATTCCATTATCGTCATGATTCTTCAGTAACACTAATTGGTTCGGTAGTTAATGTATTAACTAATACCATTGTTGTGGATGTCTCCGATTCTTCAAATAAGATCCCTGGACTAGAAAATCGTCAACTAGTAAAGTTTGGTCAGTTTAAAAAAATTCGAAAATAAAATTTGCTCTTGGCGCAATAATCTTCCCTTATAACTAATTACTTTTAGGAGGATATAATATGAGGCCAAAACGCGGTGAATTTTTTCACTTTTCAAAAGATAACACTGTATACTTAGTTTTAGGTTACGCAAAAATGTTCGGTAATGAAGAACACAACTTTATTAATCTTAAAAGAATGAAAGACTCAACTACTATAACGCTTAGTGCCGATTTGTTTTTGCTCTATATACAAGCTGAAAAATTCGTAAAAGATAATGTACTAGTAACTAGTGAACTACTCGCCACTTAGCAAAGCTTGAAGTGGGAGCTTCTCAGTTCCACGACGAAAGCAACCTTTCGTCTCCCTGAGCGTTACTTCGGGGTGTTCCACCCCTAGATGTCCAACGCTTGGACGCTCTTTTGGTACGGTTGATATTTTACGCAGGAACCGAATGGCTTGGTTTTCGCACTCTATTTTCTTCCTGCAACCTCATATATCAAGTTATCAAAGAACTTTATATAGCTAGTTTATCAAAAGTTTTTGGCTATGCTAAATCGAAATTCATCTCCTACCTACCGTTGGGCTATCGCCCTTCACACGCTTGAGGAAGAAGAATTCTTCCGGTAAATTCGTTAAATAAGATCACATTTAAACAAATCTTTCCCACTGTATTTTCTTTTTTAATAGTATGGTGGGAAAAACGTAAAGGGTGAGAGAAATGAAAGGGAAAGAGGGAACGAAAGGCTTTTTTGTATTTAGTAAGAAACATGGGAGGACTTATGTTTACTTAGTACGTGCTACTTATAAAAATCAAAAGAAGAAAAATATCCCCTTATTTTCATTTGGTCGATTAGAGGATGCTCTCAATAATATGTATGATTGGCGTGATAATTTCGATTTATTTCCTGTAATTTTATCTGAGCTAGGTTACTCCTAGGAAGATTTACACGAATGGATCTTAACTTTAGAGACTGATTATAGCAAATACGGAAGAAAACTTTGCATAGCTAATGATTAGGAGGGGGTATATATTATGGAGAACTATCTGAAAGAAAAACATCGAAGAGAAAAGTTAGAACAAATTTCCAACCGTACAATAAAAGGGGAAAGTTATTTCCAATGCGATTCTTTCAGGTGGAAAAATATCGTATTTAAACATTACAATAAAATTAAACGAAAAGAAATGAGTATAGAACAACTCGTTTCAATAATACAAAAAGAAGGAATATCATTTACATAACATCCTTCTTTAATAACATATCCGATAATTGATTTTATAAAGTATATAGCGAAAATCTGTAAAGAAATAATAGAAATTGAGTCCTGTTAATACAGGACTTTTCTTTATAAATCATTATTGAAATACACATGAGGGAATTTTTGATAATGTCCGAAAGTATAAAGAAAAGGAACGGAAATTCAATTACACATGAACAGTTCCTAACTAAAATTTATGGCGTTTCTTATAAAGATACAATTCTAAGGGTGATTTTAAATACTTAATTATCTTGAACCTCATTTAATATATTTATCTCACATTCAAGTTCTTTTGTATCTATATTTAAAAAGTCCATTGTCATTGCAAGAACTTTTCCATCTTTATTTCTCTTAGATCCCCATAAACGAACAACCCTATTAATTTTACTATCTTCATATATAATTTGAACTGTTCTTAATTCTTCTCCATCCACAAATTCACGATGTATCCAACACTCTTTAAATTCCAAATCCTCATCAGATTTATGCATATTATATTTCAACATTACTTCTTCTAATTCTGGGAACCCCAAGCCTTTTTTCCCAAAACAAATATACTCAAAATCCCAAAACTCTCTAAAATGATAGATAAGCTCTTTTTGACTTTTCATCATAATTCCCCCACCCCATAATTTTTTAAGCGTTATGTATATTTGATATTTGTTACATGATTAATTTTAATATATAGTACATTATCATGTAGGTTCCTAATTCTTAATTGATTACAAACCATATCGAAGTAGTGAATATAACCAACTTCTGAATATGCTTTGTTTTGTTTTTGATATGAAATGCTTACTTGCTTATTTTCAGCAATTGCACAACACACAATTTCATTTATAAGTTCTAAATTTTGTTCATCTAAAATAGGCATCGGTACTTCATTTTGTTTTTCATACAATTCATTTAATCCTTCAAACTGTTCTTTTATTGCTGAAAATGGAACCCATCGCATCATACCTCTATCAATCATGATCTGTATTCCTCCATTGTCGATAGGTAAGTCTTTGAAGTAATCTCTAACTTTTCCCCCGATCCGCACCGTACGTGCCACTTTCATGGCATACGGCGGTCCACCTAAGTTGTAGTTTTCTTTTCATCCAATAATGATAAAATTCTAAGCGAACAACGCTAGTTGTTCATTATTTAGTTCCACTTCGGTTAGTGTTTCAATACAGATCCCCTCATTTTTGACTAGTTTTCGTAATTTATTGAGCTTATCTAACTTTTCCTCGTTGAGCTTTAGCTCATTGAGTATTTGGTTGATAGTTTCCTCTTTGGTTGCGTGTATTAGTCTATGAATACTTGGTTTGATGATGATAAGATTTTTGTAGCTGTCGTCCTTTGTTTCGCTCCATAATTGCTTATGGTGACAATGGATTTCCCAAGGTAAAAGTCTTTCTCCTGTTACACCACATAGTCCTTTTTGCGCGACATACAGTGAAATTCGGTTGTCATTGTATTCAACGGTTGTCCGTTCATTGACGACCATATTTTCCCTTAGCCATCTTAATTCCGTTTCGGTTATATCCGCCAAGTTTTTATGTATCAAGGCTCGTCCTTCCACGGTGTATTTGTTGATAGCCTGCTTTTTCATCATCGGGTTTCTTTGCTGTACGTATGAAATTGGTAGAATTGGTCTTTTCATGAGATATCTCATCATTTTAGACCTTAGATATGGTTTAATACCTTTATCTTTACCTTCATATGTTCCTTTTCCTGTGTATCCGTTTGAGTTTTCTTTTCCTCTTTTCTTAGCCTTGGGTAATCGATTATACATCATTAGGTCTAGTTCATAACTTAGTTTAGCGAAGTCTTGGGAGACATGCGTTGCTATTTGATAATAGTTATGCTTGCCAATAACCATACTGTTGTATATATTAATTCCTTTAATGGCTTTGATAGAGTTCGGGGTTTTCTGTATTTTCTTCACTTGTTTTGCTAATTCTTGTTTTGTTCTTTTCAGTGCATTTGGAGATACATGTGTTACTGCGGTATATCGTGTGTCCCCGTTTTTCTTTTTACCTTTCTTAACAGCTTTGAGAGTGAATCCTAAGAATTCACTTTCTTGCTTTTTTAGATTGGTTACTTTGGATTTTTCTGTCGAGATAGGCAGCCTCAGACGTTCTTCTAACCACATTTTAGATGCTTTAAAAATTTTCTCGGCATTGCTTCGTGTGTTTGTGAAGATCTTAAAGTCATCCGCATACCTTACGATATACATTGGTTTCATTTTAGAGGTTTTGGATAAAACTCCTGTTACGGTGTCATTACTCCAAATCCCATCCTTGTATCTTGGTTTTACCTTTTTGGCTTTAAAAGTTTCCCATTGGTCACTGACCCACCAGTCGAATTCATTAAGATTGACATTGGCAAGTAGAGGGCTAAGGATGCCACCTTGCGGGGTTCCTTTTGTCGGGAAAGCTATTGTGCCATCAGGCATTTGCACTGGGGCTTTCAGTATCTTTCGGATAATGACGAGTAGTTGCTTGTCACGGATACCCATTGTCCATAATTGGCGCATGAGTTTGGTGTGATTTACTTCATCGAAGAATCCTTTGATGTCTACATCTACCACATAGGTAAGGTTTTGTTGATTAACCTTTTTAACGCTGTCTGCTATTGCATGTTCTGCACTTCTGTTAGGTCGAAAACCATAACTTCGTTTACAGAATTGCGCTTCGCAGATAGGTTCAATTACCTGTAAGATGCATTGTTGAATAATCCTATCCCACATTGACGGTATCCCCAGAGGTCTGGTTTTCCCGTTGGGTTTTGGAATTTCCTTACGTCTTACTTTTTGTGGTTGATAGTTCTGAAGGCGTTTTTTGATTTCATTCAAGAAATAGCTTTGTTCCATTCTTTCAATGTCCTTCATGTTTACATTATCGCAAGATGCTGTTTTACTTCCTTTGTTTGCTTTGATGTTACGGTAAGCAAGAAGTATGTTTTCGTCTGATGTAATGATAGGCATTAGGCTTTTGAAAGAATCTTTTGTAGTTGCCCTCTGGTATAAGTTATCTAGGACTGGTTGGATACCATAGTATTCATTGTGTCTTAGTTTCTTATCCTTTGGTGTGGTCTTAGAGTTGTCATTCATGGTTTATCACCTACTCTCAATTGATTTGGTGACCTTTTGAGTCTTACCAGAATCCATGCTAGATTAGATGAAAGTTCAGTTCCTACAAATATAGGCTTGTGGCTGTTCCTCCAATTCCATTACAGAATCTTCAACGGTCGTACCACTACTCTCACTGTTATTAAGAATACTTCCCTCGGTTGCCCGTTTCGTATTCAACTATATCCGCCGATAGAGTCATAGACTCAACGTTAACAGCTTTCGACGTTCCGTTCAGACTATCATTGTTTTAAAGGTCCATGGACCTCCGATTTAGGTGCTTGCTGTACCACGTGCCTAGCTCCGTTGCCTATAACAACGTTAGGATTGTTACAGCATAAATTATTCCAATCCGTTAGACAAATCTTATTTTCAGATTCCGAATCATTTCTGACCCGTCACAATATCGAGGCGTACATTCGCAAATTCGTCAGTGTTTACACATTCTCACCATGTCGGTTGACAGCATACAATACTTTATCAGTTCCATTTGGTTTATTATTCCGAATGGCTTTCGGTTGCCCTGTAGGGCACTTCGGATAGTGATTGCATTTTTTACCCTGCTTCCAACATCACGCTACGCCTAGCATATGCTGTCGGGAATCTCACTGGAAGAGTTTCAGGTCGTTACTCCCTCATTCCTCTCACTTGTCTGAACAGTTATCCTGTTCTTGTAATCTTGAATTATTTCTTCAAAGAACAGTCATCGTTTGTCGCTTAAAACGTTGTAATACCAACGTTTAGCTTAGCCGATAACGTCTCGCGCTTATGCTTTATGTCCGGCTATTTTTCCGTTTCTTTCCCTTTGTGTAGCTCCTTTAATGTAGCTAATACCTCTCATGATTGAATTCTTACCATGTTTATGCCGTATACTATCCATTGTTTTTGCTAATTTCCTTTTAGTATCTTTTTGAGAAGTATCTTCAAACAATGACATTTGAATTGCATCATCCCTGGTTAAATTTTTTAGTGTAATATGTATTTGGCGCACTGGATGTCCAGAATGAAACCTTTTTAATAGTTGCAATGATGCCTCATACACATCTTCTGTTAAGCATGTCGGCTGATCTAATGTAATCGCTCGTTTAAATCCTCCACCGATATATTTGCTATAACCTATAGAAAGCTCAACCGTACGGCAGCATTTATCTATAGATCGTAAACGAAAACAAGTTTCTTCAATTTGTTCTAGAAGGAGTAATTTTAATTTAGTTGGGCTGAAACAGTCCTCTAACAAGATTTGTCCTTTTGTTATAGAGGTACTTTTAGGAATGTATTTATTTGCAATCCGGCTCTCATCAATACCATATGAGAAGCGATATAACTCTTCACCTTTTACTTTGCCAAATCGCTTGATTAGATGCTCTTTAGGTGTTTTTGCAACATCCTTTAAGGAAAATAGGCCCATGCCGTGCAACGCCTCTTCAGTAGCCTTTCCAATTCCCCATACTTTTTGAAGGGGGTTGATTTCCCATAATTTCTTTGAAACATCTTCGTATGTCCACATAGCAATCCTAGAGTCTGAATGTTTACTTTCCACATCAAGAGCAACTTTTGAAAGAAATAAATTCGGTCCAATTCCAATTGATGCGGTTATGCCAGTCGTATCATATATTTCTCTTTGAATCCTTTTAGCAATTACAATTGGATCACGTCCGAAAAGATGAGCTGTTTGTTGCATGTCTAGAAAGCATTCGTCGATTGAGTAAACGTGTAGATCCTCTAACGCTACATACTTCGTATAAATTTCTGTGATTTGATTTGAAATTTCAACAAATCTTCTCATTGTTGCATTCACAATAATAATGTTCGGATCTTTTGGGATTTCGTATAATCTGGTTGCTGTAGAAATACCTAGTTTTTTAAGTTCAGGAGTCGCAGCCAATACAATAGATCCATTTCTATTTACATCCCCAACGACAGCTAATTTTACTTTCATTGGATCTAAACCTCTCATAACACATGCACAACTGGCAAAAAATGAACAAAGGTCTATGCAGAGAATCATTCGATTCATGCACTTTGAATAATCAAACATCGTTTTAGCCTCCAAGAACAGAACGTTTGTTCTTATTATAAACCTATTGTTTTGCGTTATACAACCATTTAAAAAATATTTTTTATTATCATTATGGTACGTGAAATTATTTATTTAATTCTTCAATATTCGACCATTCAACAATATGATATCTCTTAATTTATTAAACTTGTTTTCATTACTCCATAAATTAAGAAAAGCCTAAACCCTTGTGTATCAACAGGTTCAAGCTTTTAATTTTATAGGAATACCATTTGCAACAAGTTGCCATTAGAATAGTGTATCAGCAACTTGTAGCTACTTATATGAATGCTAGATTCCTCAAAATTATTACATATTTTTTTATCCCGTTCTCTTTTAAACTATATGCCGTATCCAACAAAATTATTCACTTATCTAAAGTTTAGAAAACTAAAGATTTGGACATGCTTTTAATAAAATCAAATAATTGAGGTGAAACGCATGTCTTGGTTTAAAAAGCCTAGATCTAATTTAGGTAAATTTTTAGACAATCATGATATTAAACAAGTAGATTTAGCTCAAAACTCCGGTGTGAGTGAAGGAACGATTAGTAAATTGTGTCGAGCAAATACTTTTTATCCTTCATTTAAGAATGGACAAAAGATTATTAAAGCGCTGAAGAGAATGACTCATAAAGAAATCCACCATGATGACTTTTGGATGTAGTTTAAAATATATCGTGCATTATAAAAGTTCTCATAAACACATTTTGTTTTACAGCATATTGTTCTAATTTGGATTGCCGATAGTCTGATAATGTGAAAAAGATAATTACTGGAACAATAGCATTCTGTCTTTTATAGATATCTGTTATATGGCCATATAACTGTATTTTATGTTCGTTTGCCTTCATATGTTGCATACGATCTATTTCAACGAAGTGGGGAACATTTCCCTCAAAATACGTTGCGTCAGGAATGATTTGATACCGTTGACCATTGATTGAAAACTCGATAGGTCTTTCTGTTTTCCATTCTGGAAATCCAAGCCACATCCAGCTTTCGTTTCGCATTAATATGTGCTGTAATTGACTACTTTTCTTCACTTCTTTTGTAATGCCTAATAAATCCCGTCCCTTTTTGTTTAAATAATATACGTGTTCACGAGCCACTTTTGTAATGTGACAATATGAATGTAGATCCTTTAGTACACGATTTGCGTTTCGAATACTCCCTAGACAGTGGATGGCTTGTAATTGCCTCCTGGTTGCAAAATCTAACTTACTCAAAGTGGATAAAATCTCGATTTGTCTCGCTTTCTGTTTGAGTGTTTGATGCCTCATTTTGTTTCACCACCTTGTATTGCTTCAGTAACTTCCACATGTCTGTATCCTTTAAATAAGGTACCTGAATTTCCTCAGTACGATCTGTTTTAAACAATGCTCTTCCTGGAAGAGAAGGTAAATCCTCCAGACCTGGTTCATCCAAAGCAACTTGTGAAGCGACCGCTGTTGGTAATCGAAAGCCTATTTTCGCATCAGCATTTTGTTTAATTTGTCTTGGTAATGTATCAGAAGTAGGATATTGCGTACAAAATAGGAGCCGAAACCCTAAACCACCTCCAATTCTTGCGACTTCAGATAACATCTCCTGGCACAAAAATAATACATCACGTTGTTTTTTCGATAATCCTTGTGTCGGACAAAGATTTGCTCCTTCATCTACTATGATGAAGCAACGTTCTTTAATTGATGTGTCTATGATATTGGTAAAATAGGACTTCTTCATCATTTCAATCTGTCTTACCATCTTTTCACGTACCCTCATCAACATTTCTAACGCCTGTTCTGGATTTTCAGCGACCTCTACAACTTGAGACAAATTCTTATAGGGGCTAAATTCTAATCCTTCCTTCAAGTCAATAATAAAAAAACTTACATGTTGAGGTTGTTGTAAAATCAAACTTGTCATCACATTTTTTAGAAATACAGTCTTTCCAAACCGTGTCATACCCGACACGCACATATGCGGTGTTTTCTCGAAATCATGATACACATGTTTATCTAACGCTTTCCCCATCATAACTCTCCATGTACGCTCTTTTAATAGATCCTTAGACCAATTCCACATTTCAGGTATCTGTTGCTTAAATACGCGAATATGAAGCTCTCTTTGATGGAAAGATATTTTAACAGGTTTATATAGGCCTTCTTCTAATACTTCAGCTAACTTTTGGATAAGTTGACTAGGTACACCAAGTGGTAACTTGTAAACATAATTCATACTTATATCATCCTTAATTTCTTTTATAAAAATGGGGTATTGTAATTCATCTTTATGCTGGACACATATCTTTGCAATTTCAAAAAACGTTGCAATTTTTTTCTTATCACTCATTCCATTACTTTGATAAAAATAAGCTACAGTTATAAAGGTTGCTGGAATTAATAAAAGCGACAACATTCCCTCCATACCTCCTTAAGGTAGTTGAGCCTGTATGGAAGCTTAGAAAAAGCTGTTTAAGATGCGCTATTATAATCACTTTCAACTACCAGATGTAATACTAACGTAGAAACACATCTAGTATATCCATTAGAACGTACCAAACGCTCCCAATCAGCAAACATTTGAGACCCGCACGTAGCAACCAACCTGGAAGATAAAGACCTTTCTTCTTTAGCATTTTTATTCCTAAAATTGAAGCTCCTGTCACGCCATATACAATACCTAGTTCTCCAATGATTGTCATATTAACCCCATCCTTTTGGTTTAATGGACAAATTCCCTTTACCATCTTTAAAAAGTTGATATTCATCTAATAGCTCATTCCAGGAGACAGTCTGTTCATTACCATATAGATCGTCTTCGATTTTTTGACTTAAATAATAATAACCTCGGTATTGCCGATCCAGGTATACTTCATGTCTCAGCATGTGCTCTCGTATTGCACAAAGGTTATCTTCCTTCTTGGTTCCTTTGTACATTTGCCTGAGTGTTTCTGAAGAGTAGAGATACGGAGTGCTGTATAACATTTGATATTGGTTCATATTCTCACCATCCATATAGATTTCTAGTTACACTAAATACATATGATGGTGATCCGGATTTTTGAAGTTGTACCTTAAAAAAGTATAAAAATACGCCTTCCAATTTTCAGGATGACGTTCAGCAAAAATCTTCACTTATCCGAAACAATACTATAATGATATCAGCTGTTAGCATAAATCAATTTGGATTATTTTCCTTCTCAAACCACTATACTCATATACAATGCCCAGAATATCAAAGACTGTCTTCTTCTCATACCGGTGAGATTTCCATGTTTTAAATACAATCTCTATTTGCCAACGTAGAGAGTAGATATCATGAATATGTTCCATAACGCCATCCTTTCTGTATATTTCTACAAAAAGAATAACGTTTTTTCGATTTATGGCGATGTATGGTGACCCCTTATAGAACATTTAGAGGTTGAAATTAAGTAATTAAACGACAAAAAACATATTTATCAATTGGTATGGAAATTGTAAATAATATCATTAGCATCTAGAGAAAGTGCAAAAAAAGACATCTTCCCCAGTTGAAGATGTCTTTTTTGCTATGTGGGGTCACTATGTCATTGAATCTAAGTTAAGCGGAAAAGTATTAGATATAGAATTGAACAAACCCTCTAAAGAAAACTGGAAATTTAAGTAGAAATATACATGTGGTTATGAAAGATTGGACTTAAACTAAAAGGACAGAAGAATTGAATAAGAAAATAGTTATAATGGGACAATATTGGAAAAAGAAAAGGACAAATTATTTACATAATAAAATGTTTTAAATGATTTTTAGGAGGATAATATGGAACTATCTTTATTATTAGATTATGGATGGGTTTTAATTATTTTGATTCTTTTAGAGGGTCTGTTATCTGCTGATAATGCTTTAGTTTTAGCTATAATAGCAAAGCATTTACCAGAAGAACAGCAAAAAAAAGCTATTAATATTGGTTTGCTATTAGCTTTTATATTTAGAATTGGTGCAATTTTTATTATTTCGTTCCTTTTCCACGTTTGGCAAGTTCAAGCTATTGGGGCAGCTTATTTAATTTTCATTGCTTTAAAACATTTACTAAAAAAAGACAATGGAGAAAAAGAGAAAAAAGGAAAAAGTTATAATATGACTGTTGCTCAAATTGCATTAGCAGATATCGCATTCGCTGTTGATTCTATTTTAGCAGCAGTAGCTCTTGTCATTGACTTGCCCGATACGTCTATGGGTGCAATTGGTGGTATGGATGGTGCTAAATTTATTGTTATTATAATAGGTGCAATAGCGGGTTTAATTGTAATTCGATATGCAGCAGGATTCTTCGTTAAGTTATTGACAAAACGCCCTAGTCTTGAAAAAGCCGCAATGTTATTAGTTGGTTGGGTTGGGGTTAAGTTATTAATGCATACCCTTGCTCATCCATCAGTGCACATTGTTTCCCATGATTTTGTCGAAGGAGTAATTTGGAAGTCAATCTTTTGGTCTGTTATGCTTCTTATTGCTTTAGGTGGTTGGTTTTTATCTAAAGAGAAAACAGAAGAAACTAATGAAGAAAAATAATTACAAAAACCCCCAGCTACTTTTAGTTCTTATAATTAAGTGGAAATGTATTCAAGGGTGCTATTGTGGAAAATAATCAAACTTCTTTATAAAATCGAAACTTAAATATGCTAAATAAGAAACCATTTTGATCCATCTTTTTTCAAAATGCTTTCTTATGATTTATTGTAAAATGGGAGTTTTTGAGTTGTATTTGATCAAAGTTTATTTCAAAGCTACATTTAGGCTTCTTATAAAAAATTACGGCAAGGTTATGGATTATTTATAGGGGTCCCGCCACATCGCTATCAACTTAAGAAAAATAAACACCTCCAAAACGAAAAGATGCGCTGACTTCTCAAAGTAAGTAACTGTAGAGAAAAAATTTTCATTTTGGATGTATATTAAAACCTTAGCTTGATGGCTATGGGGGATATTCATCATTTAGAGGAGAACATTACTGGTGTAACCTAAAAATATTCTTTCTACGTAACGAATTAAAAAAGGGGGGATATTAAAAACCATCCTTTTTTTAGTATGTGAATGGAATATTTTTTTAATAATTTTTTTCAATCGTTTTAGTAACAATGTAATTGACGATTAGTTAATAAAATCTAATATAAATATATATCTTATATATATTTTAAATATAAAGATAAAACTTATATAGGACTGAGAAATGTACGTATATCCTTACTGTAACAAAGCCTTTTAACAATGCATAGCGTAAAAAATCATAAATAGTAGAATTTAACAACGGAAAATTAGGTATTAATATGATCTGGAATCTACAAATAATCATAAATGAAATTTAGTATTCCTACATAAAAAATGAAACAAATTGATACATTGTTAAACATATTTATTCAATCGTAAAAATTCATATGAATGCACTGAATCTCCACAATCTTATTGTATTTACCCACAAAAGATTCACATTATGTGTTAATTAATCAACATAATCCAAATCAAGCACATAACTCACATTAATATTGATGATTTTTGATAGATAAAGGCGTATAAGCTATTTATATCAATGATAATTGCACTAAATTATTCACATTATGTATTATTTATCTACTTATCCACGAAATTTAATTTTTTTCTTATGATTTCTTGTAGATATTTGAATGTATTTAGACAGCTCATACGTGTTTATATGAAAGTAAGTGTGGAAATTTAGATAGGTACCATACTATTTTTGTATATGATTGCATAAAAAAAGATTCTATTATGAATAGAATCGAGTAAAGTTACTTATTGTGAAGAATGAGTAAAAGTCTTTTAAATAAACGTATCAACACGAATAGCCCTCTATCTTGAATTTTTTTCAAAATAGAGAGCTGATTATGATTAGTTCGTTTGCATTACTGTGAGTACTTGCTCAGCTGTTGTTACTGGGATACCAGCGCGTATTAACTGTTCAAAGGCATGCATAAATGTAATTAAATTGAAGCTATCTGGTACTTCAATAACGCGAAGCTTTTCTTTCGGTAATCTATCTATCTTCTCAATAAACAATTCACGAACATCACTTGGAATAAAGCGATCTTTATGTCCTCTTGCTTTTAGGAGTTCACGTATTTCTATTTCTAAAGCCATATAAGCGTTTAGGTTTGTACCTTGTTCATAGGCATACTTTCTAAACAACGTTTCTTCTTGATACTTTAGATAGTTGCGGTGATACGATTCCTCTGTAACAGGTACAGCAAATTTGTAGTTTAGTAATTCATACGTTTTACGGAACAGCTTTTTGATGTTTCGAAGAGAGTACATAGAGAAATGCAATCCGAAATCAAATACAGCTTGTTCTTTTTGTTCTTTTGGAACATGTTGTGTAATAAGAGGATAAATACCTTCTTTAGCCGCTGTATCAAGAATTTGATATTGTGATGTTTGATTTAATAATTTTTTCAGTGTATATACTAACTTGCTTGGATATTCTTCATTACGATCTATCATGTCACGTAAGCTATGAATTACGCTTCGAATTTGTCGATGGCATGTATATTTAAGTACAGCAATAAATTTGTTCATGTCCTGTGTAAACTCACCAATATTCATCTCTTGTAGCACGGATTCGATAAAACGAGCTTTACGAGCATAAGTAAGCTTTGGTGTGAATGGATCGCGATACTGTACTTCGCCTGTTTCTTTTGTACATAAGAAATCCGTATGTAAGGATAGATATAGAGTCGTATATCTTTTTTTATTCTTAACTCCTTTTTGTAATTTACAAATTTTGAATAATGGAGTCCCTGTACATGGTAATGCAGTTGTTAATTCTGTTATAACTGCGCGTATTTGATGTGGATATTTTTTATGTAAAAAGCGGTACATCCCACCAAAATGAGTTCTATTTCCTCTTTCATCTTGTTTATCTAAGGAACGTTTTAGTGTAGTCTCACTGTGCTGTTGCATAGCAATATCTAAGAATAGCTTCTTAGCTGCAACTGATAGCTCAAAGAAAGCTTTCGTAAATACCACTGGGCTAATATAAACATATGCATTGGCCTTTTCAGTTTCTTCATTCATAAAATGAGTTAATTTAATTGTATATCGGCCATCTAATTCATTTTCAATCGTAATAATGTTATGTAGGTTTAATTTTTTTAATGAAATATAAAATTGAGAATGCTGTATGTAAGCAAATTCTTCTTTATATAGTTTATAATCTTCCCACATCATATGTATTGTTACATTTGGAATGACTCCATTCGTGTAACATTTTTTATGTAGATATAAGAAGACTTCCAAATCTGCGTTTGTAATGCCATATAATTTATGCTTTCTTCCCATTGTTTCCGAAATAGCAGATAGTGTACGACGTGAAAAAGATGGTTTAGCCTGTGCTACGAAGCCATCCACATCGGCAATACGCTCCTCATATGTCATATGATCAACAATATCCTCAAGGTATGTATCTTTATAGCTGTAGTATTTCTCTTCGAAAGTTTCAACAAGTTTTTGCCAAGACTTTAGTGTTACTAAAACTGCATTTGTAGATTGTCCATTTAGACTACGTTGATTACGAATAATAAATGATTTTCCCATCTTTTTCACCTCCTACCTATAAATTCAGAAATAAATGCCAAAACACTATAAAATATACCAATTTTGATTATACCAAATCGAAATTGGTTGAAATGCGTCCCTTTAAGAGAAAAAATAAAAAGATGAAACGTCCTTTAATCCCTTGTGTATCAAGGGGTTTCAGGATTCTTGAAATTTTTTTTATGGACATGATGTGGCTATGAATTTTCATATTGGTAGAAAAGAAGGAAAATAGCAAAAAAACCTTGTAAACATGATTAAATCAACAATTATATCGATTTTTTGAAAATTAAAAGGGACATGATATGGCTATGAATTTTCATGTTTATAATTGTGAATTAAATAGATAAAACCCTTTAAACAGTGATGTTAATGGGTTTTATCTGTAATTTTACAATTACAAAAGGAACATGAAGTGGCTAGGTGGGTTTTCATGTTTGGTTAAAAAAAGGGACATCATACAGCTATCGATTTTCATGTTGCATAAATACGTGAAAATAGGGTTATAAACGTGTAAAGCCTTAATATAAAAAGGTTTATGGGGTTTTCATCTAAAATAAAAGGGACATCATATAGCTATAAATTTTCATAACTAATAGTATAGCTGTAATAGAAACGCTTATATATCAAGCTTTAAGCACTTTTAGAAAAAAATTTCGAGTTAGTAAAAAGAGTTACATAATGTCATTTTTATTTCATGTTTTGATGGAAAGGGGAATGATATGACTATAAATTTTCATTTTTGATGAATTTGGGGTATTCGAAGTAACATATATATTTTCATCTTTACATTTTTGGCTTTTACTTCTCTGTTAAATGTAAGAGGAACTTTAGGGAGATAAATATGAATAATAGTACTGGAAATCTAATAGAAAAAGAATTAATGAATGAAAGATAGGTTATTGTATAAGTACTTGTATAATTGCTATTTGGATTTTACAAATTGATTGAGTCTTGTATAATCAGTTACAGAGAGGGCTATAAGTATGCAAAATAGAGACCTTACCATGTTAACAGTGAAATGAAAGAATGAAATATTCCGACTTTATTTCTAGTTTTATAAAAAGGAACATCATATAGCTAATTATTTTCAAATTAAGATCAATAATAACTAAATGTATATAAGGAGCCGAATTTATATGGAAGACGTTCTACAATTGTTTAGAGATGCACTATCAATAACAGAACCACTGTATAAACAAGATGAGCAATTGTGGCATAAATGGGTTTCCTATTATGTTGAGGTTGAAGCAGATAAAAGTAAAATTGTGACTTCAGAATACCTTTCTCCATCATTTTCAATGCTTGTACAGTGGCTAGAGCAACAACAAAGAAAAGGTGTTTCTCCTCTAGATATATTTAAAAATATAGATGAATACAGATTAATCATTCATGAAACCATAGGTGTCTTTATTGAACAAGAGTTTCGTAAAAATCAGACAGCTAGTACTATAGTGAATACAGCAACAAGTAAATCAGATGCGAACATATTGAATGAAAACTATTTAGAAGTAAATAACTCTGCGGTCTATTATAAGTTAAGAGATGGAATAGCTAAAAATCAATTTGAAGAAGATGAAAACACACAGTTAAAATCATATCCCATTGAAACAAAGGATAGTAATGGAGTGGCACAGCTTTCCTCTCATAAAGATGAAGATCTAAAGTTAACGAATATTGAAGAGGCAGCAAGATGGAATACATTAGTAGATGGTGTAATGAGTAATATGGATGATTTAACTGCAGATTGTTTAGACACCATCACAATTCAATGGTTGAATGAAGCAAAATCGCCTGATGAATTTATTGATTTTTCATATGAACAAGTTTTAGAAATGTGCAGTATTTCAAAGGCTAAGGCAAGTGGTGTCGAATATTATAGGGTAGAAGATAAAATTAAAGTAGCGAAACGGATTGCGGCCCTAGCGAGTATTTTTATATATCTAAATGATGACAATGAAATAGTCGTATTAAATGATCGCGCTGAAACAGGTAAGCATTATGAAGTAAAACGCGAGGTAATTAAAAGACTATTTGTATTAGATTCCGTAGTTCTATGGAGAGATAAAAACACAAACGAATACATGGGGATAGAATCGTGCCGAATCAAACCGGGAAGTTTCTTATCCGGATATCTATATGGATCTAATAGTACTACCGCATTATTATCAAAAAAGGCACTTGAATATAATAGTTATAGACACAAATATCATAAAAGATTAATTCGATATTTGACATGGCAATGGAGAATACGTCAAATGTTTTCTAGTTTACAAAGACCTTATTCTATAGGTGGAGATAAAGGTTTGTTAGCAGTTATGGGTATAAACCAGAAACAAAAACCTAATCGTATTCGCGAACAATTAGAAAATGTTCTTATTGATTTAGAAAAAGAAGAAGTAATTTCTCATTGGGAATATCATAATGGTTTAGAAGAAGAAAAACTGACAAAGAAGAATTGGTTTAAAAACTATTATTCACAGTTAGGAATAGTAATATTGCCACCCAAAGAACTAATTAGTTCAATGGAAAACTTAGCGAAAAAGAAAACAATTGATACAATACATGAGGAAAGTCAGCCAATAAAAATTGTAGAAAAACCATTAGATATGAGTGAAAATGAAGAAGTAATCAGAGAGAAAATAGAGTTTATGCATATGAAAAAGAATATAACTATGCGAGAACTTTCAATAGAGATAGGTATATCGCAGCCTACTCTTTCTAGATTCTATAATAAAAAAACAAAACGTCTCTCTAGTACGGCGAGAAGCAAATTAAATCAATGGTATAAAAGACAAATGATCATCGATAAAATGTAAGTTAAAGCTAAAAATTAGTATTAAAAAGATTCCTAGAAATAGGATTCTTTTTAATGTAGTTATTGAATTTTTTTGTTTTAAAATACACTAAACAATATAGAAATATCCCTATTTAGAAATAGGGATATTTCTATATTGAAGAGGAGATTATAGTAGTGTTATGTGGTATATACAATAGAATCAGTAATTTATATTATTGCAGTAACTTTTCAAAAGCTCCCTCCTATACCTTTATTTCTGTAACAAAAGCAACGGGTGTGGCTCTGAAATAAAGTGGAACTGTTTATAAAAAAGATGAACCGGAATTTCCTATCTCTTTAAAGAAAGGATTTCGGTTTTTCTTGTGGATTAAGAATTTGTTAAGTGATAATAAAGTTATTCCATTAAAGGGCCATATTCTCGAATAACATACTTGAAGGAAATCGTTATATATGAAGCTATTGAGAAAGCTTTAACTTAAATTAACTGGTGTTTTATCCCAAGTAAAATGATACAATGTCAAAAAAATACCGAGCAAAGGGGAAGAGAAAAATGAGATTTTGTATGGACTTTGGTGATACGAATTTTATTGGGGTAGCGAACACTAATAAATACGAATCATTCGTAGATGAAGATTGGGAGTTAGATAATCTCTTACAACATTTTGGAGACGAGATGAAGCAAGGGCATATTTTAGTTTTTCAAATGACTGAGGAAGGAATTGAATATTCTTGGAGAGTAGAGGTTAGAAAAGGTACAGAAGAAATAACTCATAAATGCTTTAGGAAAGCAGTAGGGTATATAGAAGTAACGGAAAATCAACTATATTTAGTGGATTATGACTGCCTTACAATGGCTGCTCAGTTTCAAAATAACAAAGTACCTGATCGAAATTGTTCCAAATATAAGATTGAAATAGAAAATGGCTTATATAAAGTTGAAGTGGTTCAATATTATAATGTAGATGAAGATGAATATGTAGGAGCAAGCAAAACGGATATTTTGTTAAATTTCATAAAGGTATCGGCCAGTGAACCAATAGCTGAAAAGGTATTTTGGTGTACATATTAAGTTAATAAGAGGGGACTATACCCCTTTTTTGTTGAATTAACGAGATAGCTTTAGCAAAATAACTAAGGTGTAATTTTTGCAATGTTTTTGCATTTTCCATTATTCCGCAATCTGTCGCTTTAATGGAACAAGGATCACTGAAATGATTAGACTTTTTTATAAAAGAATGATTCAATTAAATAAATTAAGAGTGTGTTTTGATCAATCTTTTTTCAAAACACGCTCTTTCTTTTTGCTCATTTATCAAGGTTATTAGTATCAATTTGACCAAACATTATTTCAAAGCTACAACAGGATATAGAAATATCCACTTATAGAAATAGGGATATTTCTATATTGAAAAGGAGATTATAGAGTGTTATGTGGTATATACAATAGAATCAGTAATTTATATTATTGCAGTAACTTTTCAAAAGCTCTCTCCTATACCTTCATTTCTGTAACAAAAGYAACAGGATATAGAAATATCCACTTATAGAAATAGGGATATTTCTATATTGAAAAGGAGATTATAGTAGTGTTATGTGGTATATACAATAAAATCAGTAATTTATATTATTGCAGTAACTTTTCAAAAGGCCCCTCCTATACCTTCATTTTTGTAACAAAAGCAACGGGATATAGAAATAGGGATATTTCTATATTGAAAAGGAGATTATAGTAGTGWTATRTGGTATATACAATAGAATCAGTAATTTATATTATTGCAGTAACTTTTCAAAAGCTCTCTCCTATACCTTCATTTCTGTAACAAAAGCAACGGTGTGCAGAGATAATAAAGTTGTTTAATTTACAATAAAGTCATTTAAAAAATAATATAATTGTTTAAAAATCTTTCTTCCACTAACGGAGTAGATTAGCTCAATAAGGAATCAAAATAAGAAATTGTAGCTTCTGAAGAAATGGAAAAAAAGCAAGATTTTAAATACAAAGTAGAGTCTGTTATACAGAGGTAGAGAGATATTATAATTCATTTGTGATAAATTAGGAATAGTTTGATTTGTTTAAAACTGAGTAGAGAATTATAAAGTGTGTGCGGTTTTTTGCCAAGTCCTATATGTCTTATTCTATGGAGGAAATATGCTTAAAGATAATTTTAAAATTAGTAATATTCCCACGGTTTTATGGGGAGATAAGAGTGAAAAAATTTTTATTGCAGTACATGGAAATATGTCAAATAAGGAAGATGCAGTTATTCAAATATTAGCTGAAGAAGCCAATCAAAAAGGTTATCAAGTATTAAGCTTTGATTTACCTGAGCATGGAGAAAGAAAAAATGATAATACTCCTTGCAAAGTACAGTTTTGTGTTAGTGAATTATCTATAATTATGAATTACGCAAAAGAACATTGGAAAGAAGTAAGCGTGTTTGCATGTAGTATGGGAGCTTATTTTAGCCTTTTAGCCTATCAAAATGATGTGTTAGAAAAGGCATTATTTTTATCACCAGTAGTTAATATGGAACGAATTATCGAAAATATGATGAAATGGTTTAATGTAACACCAGAGCTTTTGCAAAAAGAAATGACTATAGAGACACCTATTGGTCAAAAGTTATATTGGGATTATTTATGCTATGTAAAAGAACATCCTATTAATACATGGAATACAGATACATATATTATGTATGGAGCCAAGGATGAACTGTGCGAATTTGAAACTATTAACTATTTTACAAAAAAACATCGTTGTGAATTAGAAGTCATGGAAACAGGTGAACATTACTTTCATACTGAAGAACAGTTAAAGATATTTGAACAGTGGTTACACAAACATATCGATTAACAAATTACAATTTATCTTGAACCTGTTAGAGAAGAATGGTGAATATTTGAACTACCCCCACTTTCACTTCGTTTAGAAGAGGGGGATTCCTAAGTAAAGAGTTCTATCGAACTCTAATTTATTAGGCTATCTCCACAGTCCTTGCGGTTAGAAGCCTTATCGCTTCATTCTTTAGATTGATACTTGCGTTAATAT
>NZ_JBFTMD010000034.1:0-36557 GCF_056396785.1 Bacillus sp. 05T21
TCGGTTCTGGTGCAAAAACTTAAGGACAATTGCAATGAATCTATAAATCTTGGACATACTGTTACTATTACTTTAGAAAGGGTGCGTGATTGGTATGGAAAGGGAAAATGTATTCAAATGGAGGCATTATCAGCCTGATATTATTTTGTTAACGGTAAGATGGTACCTACGGTACAACCTCAGTTTTCGTGATTTGGTGGAAATGCTAGAAGAACGGGGTTTATCCATTTCTCATACAACGATTATGCGTTGGGTACACCAGTATGGTCCTGAATTGGACAAACGAATCCGACGTCACCTCAAACAAACAAATGACTCTTGGAGAGTCGATGAAACATATATCAAAGTAAAAGGTCAATGGATGTACCTGTATCGTGCTGTTGATTCGAAAGGAAACACAATCGATTTTTGCCTAGGCAAAACAAGAGACCAGAAGACTGCAAAGCACTTTTTCAAGAAAGCTTTGCGGTCTTTTCATGTTTCGCAGCCTCGTGTTATGACAGTCGATAAGAATCCAGCTTATCCTATAGCAATTGAACAGTTGAAAAAAGAGAAAAGCATACCTGATGGTATGCAACTTAGACAACAAAAATACTTGAATAACATAGTAGAACAAGATCATCGCTTTATAAAGAAGCGAATCCGTTCTATGCTAGGGTTCAAATGTTTTGACACAGCTACATCCATTCTTTCTGGAGTAGAAGCTATGCATATGATTAAAAAAGAACAGATTGATTTACGGGACCAGTCTGTCCAAAACCAGAAAAAATTCATCCATCAATTGTTTGGACTGGTAGCATAAGATACGATTCCGTTAGGAATATATGCGCTTTATTCTCTTTTATTTTATTTTTGCACCAGAACCAGTTATGGCCATCGCCTATCTATATTATTGACAAAATATTAAGTTTTATTCAGGGAGGAACTCATAATCTATAAATTAGATTATGATATTTGCTATTACCCATATCGCCCAAAAAAGAACCAAAAATTCTATTGTAATCCAAAGTGCTTTTTTCTCAGGTTTTTTAAACTCTTTTATTAAAGAGAAAACAGCACTAATTGCTATAAGGATGAAAAGAACGAGTCTTATTGTATCTGGCATTTTAACCACTCCTAATTTCAAATTAAATTCATTATATAACGATTTTTAAACTTTTAGATAATTATTGGTGAGAATTAAGCAAAATTTAAACAAAATCATCCTTTAAATAGAAAGCGAGGAATAACAATGGGACTAGGAAACCGCGGAATGGCATTTGAAATGCTTATCAATCTAGCGAATGAAATGTATCAAAGAGGGGGAGTGGCACTTATAAACAAGCGTCCGACTCCTGTGAAGGTGTTAAAGAGTAAAGGTGGCCGTGTACTAAATGGATTCTATGAAGCTAAGAGTACAGTAGACTATGACGGTGTGTATAAAGGACGAGCTATAGTGTTTGAAGCGAAGTCTACAGAGAATGCTACACGATTTGATCTAAAGAACATTGCGCAGCATCAATTGGATTACTTGGAGAAAGCAGAGAAGATGGGAGCGATTTGTTTCTTCCTTATTGAATTCAGTAAGGATAAGTCAGTATTCGCAGTACCACTATCAATCATCCAATCTTATGTAAGGATGTCGCGACAACCAAAGGGCAAGAAGTCTATACTGAGAGTAGACTTTGATATTTATGGGTACTTAGTAAAACAGACAGAACGAGCGCCGATTGATTATTTACAATACATCGATGAGCAAGGATTTACACCGGAAATAGATGGCATGATTCAATTTGATCAGGACCATAAAAAGGTAGCGAATAACATTGAAGCAGCAAAAGAGAAGATAGCCAACAAGAAACGAAAATTATTAAAGGCCTAATGGATAACGGAACCATGCAGAGTGGATGGTGGGGGCTACTCGCTATGCATGGTTCCCTTATTCAACAATGAGATATTAAAATTTCACGTACCTGATGTGAATGTAATAACTAAAATTCGAAATAGGGGGATTCCTTCGTGGAGAGACAATTAACTTTATTACCAGATATAGATGATAAAAAAGTACAGAAGGAAGTAGTGAGCGTATTAAAAGAATACAGAGCACTCAAGATGCGATTCAGTAATAAATTGGAACAAGAAGGGATCAGTTTGTTCCCTGAGTTGCGTGATTCAAGGAATACGAATAAATGGAAGGTGCAGCAGGTAGAGACGGCGCTTAATAACTTACTAGATGAAGATGAACGGAATATCGTTGAGCGTAAGTTCCTAACAAACGAGAGAGTGAAAGATTCAGATGTTTATAATGATCTGCTGCTCAAGAAGACATATTTCTATGAGAAGAAGCAAAGTGCGGTTAAATTGATTGCTACAGCACTTGGGATCATCTAAAAATAGCGAACAAAACGCGGTCAAAATGCGAACTTTTTGGGGGGCTAAATAAAAATGCCAAAAATTATAAATTATATGTACAAGCCCTTTGACAACCGCATATCGAAGAGGATTAGTACACCTATAAGTGAAACGTTCTTATGCGATAATGTCACGGTAACGTATACCGCATAGTATAGGGCGGGCAAGACGGTACGAACCCGCGTTAAGACGGAAAGACCAATGAATTGTATAACAATGACATATTCCAGTGTGGCGGGTGTGAGATAACTCGCATTCGTCATGCTGTTTCTAATTTGTATCTATCATTCATAACGGACCACTTTCTGTTATGAAAATAGATATAAAGCTATTATTCCTGTCTATGTCGATTTCTAAGAATGGGGATGGTTTTCATGATTGAATGAAAATTGTTCTGATACTTAAAAATTGCCAATGGAATTCTGTTGTATACGTAACTTGTTCTTAGCCATATAGTAATTACTCACGATTTTTACTATTGGGTAAGTCAGGGTGTAAAGAGACTAGTCACCTCTTTACTACAGCCAATATACATCCAGTCGTGTTTAATCCCCTTTTCGCGATACGTCCCCTATATTGGTTGTAGTAAGGCGGTGGAAAAAGGTAATAACCGTCTTGCATATTAAGACTGATTCCCTTTACATAATCACGTTGATATTTCATCTGTCACGGGACGAAATATAACAAAAACGGTTTGCAAAGGCGATAAGCTGAAGTATTGATCGACTCTACGGAGAATAAACGAGAAGATTCTTAGTCTTCTCCAGGTCACCGAACACAGGGCGTGTAGCCATACTAGTTAATGCGGTGGCTTGGAGAAGGTTGAGAGTACCTCAACTCAATCTTGAATGAAGAGAAACTTTGCCATTTGTTTTCTCTCTTTTCTCCCATCCCCTTTAAAGGTGTCACTTCGGTGGTGGCTTTTGTTTTATCTGCAAAAAAAGGATAATTATGGTTTTTATAGAATAAATAAGTCGGGAGAGGTGGAATAATAATGATATATATAGAAATATTAGAAGAGTTGTCAGTAGGGGAAATATATACTGAAAGACAAATTCATGATTTGTTATACAATACTGGCACTGAAATAACAATCTTGTGTGATACCGTATCAGAATTTAATGAATCTGAAATAGAAAGATTCCAAGTGATGGGTAAGTATGAGATATTTATTCATAAAAATGAGAACTATTCATATTGTGCACCATCGAAAAAAACAATGGTTTATGTTATAGAGAAAATTTAGGAGCATCCAAAACGGGTGCTTTTTTCTTTGTTATATAGAAATTACACATTAAACATTAAACATATATTTATACGCGCTGTTACTAAACACTAAGGAATAGTAATAAAAAGATGATGCTGATGAAGCCATATAAAAATAAAAAGAATCCTAAGATGGGTAGTTTTTTATGAAAGTCGAGCATGATAAACCTCCTTGGGTATATAGAAGATTTTAATATATCATTAGTCTATTGAGAAGGGAAAACATAAATTGGTACATGTTTAATGAGAATTTGAACAAAATGGACATTTGGTTTAAATGAGTATATAAATAGAAAGAATCTAATTATTTGGTTCACATTTTAATCCAAGGGGTACAAATTCGATGCGGCGTGAAAAGGATTTGTTGAAACAATGGAAGGCGGATTTGCAAGCTGTTCAAGAAGAGAAGAAGCTGAAGAAGAAGGCTAAGAAAAACAATAAAAAATATAGCATTCCTGGTAATACAGCTGACTTTATGAATGGTAAGAATACTTATCGTAAAGAGAATGGGGTATGGAAGCAAAGAAATAAATGACGTGAGGGTAAATAAATCGATTAAACCAATAGCAATTATCGTAGAAGTTGCCGTAATCGGGGTGGCGTCTTGTTTGTTGTTAAGGAAAGATAAGGGGTGAAATGGATTGAATCTTAAAGTTAAGAGGAGGTAATCATATTTATGGGATGTAATTGTAATTTCAGACATTGCAGAGATTGTAATAGATTTTGGGATGATTTAATGTTCTGCAGACGCAGACATAGAGATTGTGATGACCGTCGTTGTAGACGTGACCGTGACTGTGATTGTGATAAACGTAAGGATTGGTAAATACCTAATGGAGAGGGCTTTGAAGAAAAGCGCTCTTTTTTTGTACATGGATTTTCTGGTCTTATTTGTTGAGGAAGGATAAGGACTAACAAAACAAACGAACACAACGGACGGAAATAAATGTCTTGCTTATCTGTCTAAAAGTTGAGACAAATAAACAGATAGAAGAAACTATTTTATATTTTTTAAACTTAAATGAGTTAATTTAATCTGGAACATTGAAAACTTGTTCAGCAGAAATTTGAGATTTTGTCGTTTTCGTAGTAACTGTTTCAGCACTAACTTTCAGATTACTTGTCATAATAGGCGTAATCAATGCCGTTGTTAAAATAACAGATGTTGCTAATACTTTTATTGATTTTTGCATCATTTTAAATATCCTGTTTTCTATATATTGGATTTATAGGATTCTATATTCTATCGATAGATTATTAAAAACATGTAAAATAAGCCTTTAGGTTCATTTTGTATGTTTTACCAATTATTGCGTTTGTAAAAATTTATTAACTTCTTTAATACAAAAAGATATGGTTATGTTACAAGAAATACTCAATCATAGCACACCAAAAATTTCATTGTTCCTCAAAATAAAAAATGTCTGGATTCTTATGGAAGGATAAATTTTCATTTTGGGGATACTCCAAAATGTTAAGTTGATGGGCATGGGGTACAGCCGAGATACGTGTAAAAATAGGTCATAGACTTACTTTTATTTCCAATAAGTTTTGAAGTCGGATTTTTTCTTTTTTGGCTTTGTTAAATTATATTGTTAGTAATTGAGATATAAAAATGACTTATCAATAGATAAGTCATTTTTTAATTGCCAGTTCGGCTATTTATTATTCCCAAGGACCCTTTGTCTTGAGTACCATCTACACAATATTTTCCTTTCGGGCTCTTTTTATTGCTTCTTCGCGGTTGTTGACGCTGAGCTTCGAGTAGAGAGTCGAGCAATAATTACGGATCGTTCCCTCCGATAAAAATAATTTGGCGGCGATCGACTTATAACGCAGTCCACCTGACAGATGCTCCAGAATCTCCATTTCACGCTTCGTAAGCCCGTACGGGAATTTTTCTTGACTTGAGCCGATCTTCTCCAATTGCTCGCGTTGACTTTTCATCTCTTCGAAAATTCGCGTAGCGACCGATTGATCGATCCAGATTCCTCCGTTATAAATTAGTTTCAAGGCTTCCTTCATCTCTCGCGGATGAATCGACTTCAGCATGTAGCCCTCCGCCCCGTGCTCCAATGCAGTTGCTGCCTGCAAGGAATCCTCAAACGTTGTCATGAACACAACCTTCATATCAGGCCATCGTTGTTTCATCTCAAGTAAAGTTTCAATCCCGCTCATTCCCTGCATACTAATATCCATTAGCACGATATCCGGTTGGGACCGCTCACAATGTTCTAATGCTTCGCCACCGTCCCTGGCTGTACCAACTACGTTAAAATCAGTATGCTGATCCAAAATTTGCTTCAAACTGTCGGTAATGATCACCTGGTCGTTAACGAGCAGCAGGCGGATTGTATCATGTGCAGGCTCTGTCTGCAACGGAATATTACATATGACGAAAGTTCCTTGTTCTGGCTCGGAATGCACGGACACCGTGCCGTGAAATAGCTTAAGTCGTTCCTTCATCCCATTAAGTTCAAATCCAAATTGGATTTCTTCCATTCCGATGCCGTTATCTTCGATCTGTAACCTGAGCTGCTGACTCTCGAAATACAACTGAACGGATATCAAGCTCGCCGAACCGTGCCGAACCGCGTTGTTCAGAGACTCTTGAAGGCAACGATATAGACAAAAGTTTATTTTTTGCATTACGAGAGTCTCGCTGCCGATCACACGGAATTTGACCATTATACCTGTTGACTTCATAAAATCTTC
Organism: Bacillus sp. 05T21; assembly: GCF_056396785.1. Taxonomy (NCBI): domain Bacteria; kingdom Bacillati; phylum Bacillota; class Bacilli; order Caryophanales; family Bacillaceae; genus Bacillus; species Bacillus sp. 05T21. Next base: position 6,373 of record NZ_JBFTMD010000034.1, read on the forward strand.
GGTAAATTGCCGTAGAGATTCACTTAACGAATGGTTCAATGGAGTATGAGAGAGCTGATGCAGATGTTTTCGGATATCAACCAGACCGTGTTGGGCGATTCCGACAAGCGAATCGATCCTCTCTATCTGTGAATTCGGTACGGACGATCGCAGCGATTCGACGCCGACGATGAGCGAGGTAAGCGTATGGCCAATCGTGTCATGCAGCTCATGTGACAGCCGGCTGCGCTCCTCCATCAGCGTAAGTTCCTCAATCCGCTCAATATGCTGCTCCAGCAATAGCTTTTGCTCATGAATAATTAGGGCTTGCTTATGGGACTGAATTAATATATTAAACGTGAAGCCGATGGCGAATCCAAAACCGTTGCTAACGATAAATTCATACGGGAGACGACCAGCGATCCAACCGTTCAATGCCGGCAATATGATTCCACAGAGGATACCTGTCCATACATAGGTTCTTCGATTGCTCGCCAAGCCGATATTTATCACAAGTAAAACGAAAGACCAAAGTAACTCCGGTGCTATATAGGCTAAATAAAGATGAAATACCCCCGCTGCCATGACGTCGACTGCAAGATACCAATCTGCATTTCTACACCAGGCGATTAATGGAACGAGATAAACGACGAAAGCAAAAGAAAATAAGACCCAAAAAGACGCATCGATTAATGACGGTTTGATAAAACTAGCGCTTATGATAATGACCATCCAAAGCGTTCGTATGGCCACAAATATCCAATCATACCAGAACCATTTTTTCATTATAGAGAACACGGATTATGCACACCTACTTGTATTTTTGAAAGTTAATTCTGAATAAATCAAATCTATCATGCACCATAAACTTCTGATCCGTCAAGCGGAAGAGAGGGTAAACAGTTAGAATTTACTGTAACAAGCACGTCACATGAGATATTTGACAGTTTGTCATATGGTATATGTGACAAGTCCAATTCCGAGTGTCAACAAAAGTTTGGCGGTTTCATCACTATCCGATTTAACAGTTTTGGGGATAAGGTGAGGATGTAAAGCAACACCACATTCCAAAATAATAGGAGCGATACGTCATGAAATTACTCAAGATTCAAAAAGGAGCTGTACTTGCATTAACAGCTATATCGGCGAGTACACTGGTATTTTCTGCTTATGGGTCTGTAAACCCGGTACAGACTGAAGGCGCGGTACAAGTGAAGACAGAGAAGGAAAAGAAAAGCAATCATCGGGATGAAGTCAAACGCGTCATTGATGAGGTGGTAACCATCAAAGGAGTCCCAAGTGTCATAGCTGGCGGGTTACAGAACGGGAAACGCTGGTCTTACGCTACAGGTACAGCCAGTTATGAAGTACCACACCCGGTGGAGTCCAATTTTTCATTCCGTATTGGAAGTATTTCAAAGACTTTCACAGCGTCCGTTGTATTACAGTTGGCTGACGAGAAAAAATTGAATCTGGATGATTCGGTTGAAAAATGGCTACCAGGTGTCATAAAAGGTGAAGGGTATGATGGCAACAAAATTACGATCCGTCAGTTATTGAATCACACAAGTGGGCTTGCTAGCTATACAGATTTGGATTTCCGAGATATTACTTTGCCTCAAAATCCATACCGTTACTATTCCATCGATGAGCTTATCGACCTTGGACTTTCAAAGCCACCTGTATTTGCACCAGGGAAGGGCTGGAATTATTCCAATATGAATACTGTACTAGCCGGTCAAATTATTCAAAAGGTAACAGGAGAAACGTATGCGGAGCAGATCAGGAAACGGTTTATCATACCGCTTGGAATGAAAGGGACATTTGTGATGGGAAATAGTCACGAAATTCCGGGTAAGCATGCCACAGGATATAATATGGATAGATCGGGTCATTTGTATGATTTAACAGAAATGAATCAATCATGGGCAAATGCGGCGGGAGATATAGTCTCAACAGTTAATGATTTGACTACCTTCTTCAGTGCGTTGTTGGGCGGGAAGCTTCTGACTCAAGAGATGATGGACCAGATGCACACAACAGTAGATGGACCTTTTGGTAAAGTCGGACTAGGGATTTATGAATTTAAAACAGCGGATGGGCAATCTTACTGGGGGCATGCCGGAGGTACTTTCGGATATGAATCGAGAGCCGTCGGATCTCTAGACGGGAAGCATATTCTAGTAACGTGTATCAACTCGGTAGGTCCACAAGTAGCGCCAGCTCACGATAAAATAATCAATAAGGAATTTAGCCATTACGCAAGTCTAAACAGACAGTGAATTATATAAGTTTGACCTGCTTGGAAAACGAAAACATACCGATCTATACATGGTTACGGGTGCCGGATCATATCTATCACTCCTCATGGGATTTATACACAAAAGGACCGTCAGGATGTTTTCCTAGCGGTTTTTCTTATGAGATGGATGTATATTGTATTCATAGAAGTTAAAATAAAGTCCTATTATCGATAGCAAGGACAAAGAGGAACCCCTAATCTCATAAGGGAACCTCCTTTTTTGCTCTATTGATCTATGCATTTTTTTATACACTCCTATCCTGGTGCGATTTTAGGGTTCTTGTTTGTTATTTAATTAGCTGAAAAACTGTGTAAAATCTTGCATGCTCTTAGCGTGGTTTTTTTCCGAAATGCTGGCGGTACGCCAGAAAGATAAACACATTTAAAAACATTGTAGAATTTATGACAATTAACAGTAGATTTCTTAATTTCTATATATCTTTTTATCTTAAATATGACATTAACAAAAAAAATTAACATATTTCTAGATGCATATATGTAATAAAACATAAAAAACTAGTTAATTTTATCCGATAGTGACTGATTAAACGGAATGTTGAGTATTTTCTGTCAATTAGATATATTAATAGCATAATGCTAAATCTATTAAGAGAGGTGGAATATTGATGAAATCATATAAAAAAATGGCTGTAATGATGCCATTCGCATGTATGTTAAGTATAGGAGTAGTAAGTATGCCTACTACTTCTTTTGCAGATGCTACAAAAAGTACAATATTAAATGTTAATACAAAGAGTGATAATGTTTATAATGAAGATAAGTTTATACAAGATATAAAAGATAGAATGACTCCAGAAGGTACTGCAGCTAATCCAAATACTGCAACTAAATATGTATCTAAGCCCGAATATCATACTGATGTTAATAACTTAGATATAACAGCACATTTTGATAGTTGGGGACCTACACAACAAATAGAACTACTATCATACAAAAATGATGGATTAGTAGACCAAACATGGTATTCTCCTGAAAAAAGTATCAAAACAACAGAGTCTTTTACCTATTCAAACCAAGAAGGGGCTAAATTAGGAGTATCTTCAAAATCAACGTTAGCAGTTAAAATTCCTTTTGTTGCTGAAGGCGGTCAAGAGATCACACTTTCATCTGAATTTAATTATACTCATACAAGTTCTAACACATCTACTCATGAAGAACAAATTATATTTAAATCACAGCCTGTAATTTGTAAGGCTGGTTATACCACAACATATTTTGGTATAGTGAAAGCCGCTAATTTCTCAGGAACATTTAAAACAAAATCAAAAGTTCATGTTCCGAAACTATCCTACTATGATCAAAATGGATATGGATGGACGTGGCAGGAATCACGTCCTAATTTTTACAATTCAAAAGTGTATTCTTTACTTACGAATGGTTCAAAACCAACACCATCATATTTAAACTTTGAATCTTATGTACAACCAGATAATAAAAATATACAAATACCAGTAGTAGATATTCAATCTGAGTTTAGCGGTGAAGGTGGTCATTATTCTGAGATATATGTTAAAGCAACTCCAATAGATGCACCAAATAAATCTATTACACTACCCCTTAAAGAATATCAAAATAGAGTAGCCAAAGGATTACCATTATAATAAGAACTAAATTTATATATTTTTCTGTAAAGAGATATAAAAAAAGATTATTATTATGGAGTTTTAATTTATGTATGAAAAGTTTATTCAGAATACTCAATACGCAAAATATGTTTTACAAATATATAATGTAAATTCTCTTCTATCTCAATTACCTTGTGCACCAGAGCTACAATCGTTTATATTTTGTTATTTCCTGTTGCAGAATCCTTGTTATAAGGATTCTTTTTTTTGTATCAAAAATCTACAAAGAAAAAAGATAAGATCGGGAACACAATCATATCTTTAGCACAAGGAGTAAACAAAGGGAATAACCATCATATTTTTATTATAATTTATTTTTTGTTAATTTTGAATATTATAACCATAATTAACAAGTATATCTATATTGAGAAATTCATTACAAAATTAGTTATAAAATGATTCAAAACTCCAAAGTAAACCTTTACCCAAAAGTTTACTTTCAAAAACCCTGAAAGCATTAATCTCAATCCAAATCTCCTGATATCCTCAAAAATCGAGAAAAAGTATACATTCAAAACGCTGCAAATTAAAAGCTTATAATATAGATTAACAACCAACAGTAATGTATTATATAATTAAAATAATACGTTGTTGGTTATCTTTAAGACACTATAAATATGGCATTTATTTAAAAATTACAATTCATGATTCTAATGAAAGGAGGTATACCTTTTTGAATAAAAATATACAAAGTGATGCAAATACGGTAATTGGAATATCTATAGGACTGGTTTTGGGGACAACTTTCGGGTTGCTTATTAATAACCTTACTCTGGGGATGATGATTGGCATTACTATTGGATTTGGAGTTTCTAAAATAAAACAAAAAAAATAACTATATTTATACTATACAACATCGGTAGAATACCCCCTTACTTTTGAAGTAGTAAGGGGGTATTCTTGCAAATTTTAGCTTGATGGGCGTGTATGATGCCCCCTTTTATATACAGCTTCTTGTTTTAGTTTTGTAAGTGGATCCAAAAAGAAGTAATCGTTGCCGCACCCCTTTTTCAGAGGATGGACAACGATTCCCAATTAAAATTTATCCGATATGCGAAATTGCATATTCATTATGAAAACCTAGAAAACTCAACACTTTAAGGTCTTCTACAACCAGAATTATAAGTAAATAGATATAAATAATATGAATTATTTCCCATTTATTACAATCTCCTACCTTTACAGAATCTATATATAAAAATATAATTTTCAAAAAATATAAATATTCTGTTTAAAACAGGGTGTAAAAACAAAGGAGAAGAAAATATGAAAACAAAGAAACAAAGTCTAGCAGTTTTATTGTCAGCTGGTGTTATTGCTACATCAATTAGTTTACCGACACATAGCTATGCCGCTACATCAAGTAATGTGCTGTCTACAGAGAAGTATAATGAGGTCATTAAGTCCCCAGAATTTATTTCTGGGCAGCTGACTACACCATCTTCAACAAAAACTGAGGATGTAGTATTTCGATATGTTGATGAAAATAAGGACAAATATAAACTAGGTACAAAAAGTGCTAAAGAATCATTCACTGTAAAGAAACAAGAAGATGACAAGTTGGGTGCAAAAGTTGTTCGATTACAACAAACATATAGCGGTGTTCCAGTATGGGGATCTACACAAGTTGCACATGTTGATAATAAGGGAGTATTAACCGTTTTTTCTGGAACCGTGATTCCTGATTTAGATAAAAAATTACAACAACCAAATCAAAAAGTCTCTGCCGATGAGGCAGTGTCTATTGCTGAAAAGGAACTAAGTTTTAAACCAAACTATGATGTAAAACCGACATCTGAACTTGTAGTATATGCAAAAAATGACACAGTATCCTATGCATATCATGTTCATTTAGGATTTTTATCTCCACAACCAGGTAACCATGATTATTTTGTAGAAGCAGAGACTGGAAAAATCTTAGATCATATTGAAGTTTTACATACAGCAAGCACCCCAAAAAATATTATTGGGACAACAACAACGGGAACAGGAAAAGATTCATTTGGAAATACAAAAAATTTGAATCTCTTACAATCTAATAATACTTATTATTTAGTAGATCAGACCCGTGGAAAGGGAATTTATACGTATGATGCACAAAATCAAGGAAGTGATGATGACACTTCGTTTCTCCCAGGTGTCCTTTTAAGTAACAGCACTAACAGTTTTACAAGCAAAAATGCACAGGCAGCTGTGGATGCTCATACTTATGCCGGAATTGTATATGATTATTATAAAAACGTTCAGGGAAGAGATTCCTATGACGGAAATGGGGCCAAAATTGTTTCATCTGTTCATTTTGGAAAACAGTATGAAAACGCATTTTGGGATCCAGACCTAAAACAAATGGTTTATGGAGATGGAGTTGGATCAACCCGTTCATTTACAGCCGCAATTGATGCTGTTGGTCATGAACTAACACATGCAGTAACAGAATCATCATCCAACTTAATTTATCAAAATGAATCTGGCGCACTTAATGAATCAATGTCAGATATTTTCGGGACATTAATCGAATATTATAATAACTCAAATCCCGATTATCTAATTGGAGAAGATTTATTCTTCCAATCGGGACAAGCCCTTCGTTCTATGAGTGATCCAACACAATACGGTGATCCAGACCATTATTCTAAACGTTATACAGGAACGAATCAAAGCAAATTAGTACACACAAATAGTGGGATTATCAATAAAGCAGCGTATCTTGTTGCAGAGGGTGGTACTCATTATGGAGTAACTGTGAACGGTATTGGTAAAGATAAAATGGGTAAAATCTTTTATCGCGCAAATACTCAATATCTCACAGAATCGGCAACATTCTCTCAGACAAGACAAGCTCTTGTACAGTCAGCCGCAGATTTATATGGAACACAATCAGCTGAGGTTACCTCTGTAACCAAAGCATTTGATGCTGTTGGTGTTAAATGATTTGGTTCTGGTGCAGCTCTTGCAAGTAATCTCCTAAACTTGAACATACTGATAGTATGACTCTAAAAAGGGGGTTCTAGTGCAAAAGTGTTAGTTAGAAACATAGGTAACAATGAACTATGACAACATAATGGTTATAGTAACACAATACAATTCTAGTTAATTTTTAAAAAATAAGAACACTTTTATTCATATATTTTTATAGAACTAAAGCATCTAATATACATTAGATGCTTTTTTGATTATGAATCCACTTTTTTTATTTTGTATTATTCATTGTTGGGGTAGCACCACATCGCTATCAAGCTAAGCTCATGTAACGTCAATGATAAGCGAGATTGTTTCTTTTTTTCGAAAGTCTATATGTAGGTGCTTTATAGATTTGCATACGAAATAAACCCTAACGGGTTTCCTTTTTTGAATTAAGCCGCTTGATTATCAGACATGGTACAATTGTATACGACACCTAATATATCAAAGACTGTTTTCTTCTCATATCGATGAGATTTTCGCCCGTTTTGCTGTAGAAGATTGAATAGGCGATATAGAACCTTTGATAGTTCTTGGGTGTCTTTCTGTATAGCTTGGAAAAGAAGAAGAAAATAATCTCTAATCATATATATGGCCTTATACTCACTCAGTTCTCGTTTCTTTTTCATAAGAAGTAATTGACGCATTTGAAACATGATAGAAGAACAGAGTAGAATGGCAATCAATTGTCCATACAAATGGCACTCCCATCTTTCTGGTTTTATCTTTTTACACTGATGAATTTGAAAGAATGACTTCCACGTTTTAAATAAAATTTCGATTTGCCAGCGTAAAGAATACCAATCATGTACTTGTCCCATTGGGACAATGTCTGTAGGTGTGTTTGTCATATATACATTGATGCCACTGAGTCGTTTACTACGAGTAGAATACTTCATTCCTTTCTTTTTTTCTCTTACAGTTTGATCTTGTAATCGTTGTTGTTGTTGTTGTTCTTTGGTTAGTCGATGAATAATCACACGGGTTGGTACTTTATCAGTCATTCCTACATAAGCGTTGGATATTTCACATGTTTGTCCTGGCTGAAGAGAGTTCATTAAGATCTCCATATCTATCTGTATATACTCTGTACCTTTCTTGATTCTTCCATCTTGAAAATAATCAGGAGTGGGATTTTTTTGATAAATACGTGTATTTGATTTAATACGAGAGATATAGTAAGCCTTTTTATCTTGTATATGTTGAAGATCTTTCAAGTGAAAATAACCTAAATCACGGATACATAAATCATTCGCTGCCACAGTTGGGGCACATAGAGAACCATAGGTTCGATCATGTTGTTTACCTGGGCCTGTATGAATATGTAGGAACTGTCCACTTAATAAATCATACTCAAGCTGAATCTTCACCCCAGCTGTATGGCTGCATCCTCCTGCACCTGGATAAACAGATGAAAATACATCGGGAAGTTGAAAGGCAGTTGAATCTAGGATGCGAATACGTTTGAAAATAGAAGCGTATGGAGAAGTGAGCATCTTAGTTGAAGATAACTTTTGGTTGAGAAGTTCGGCTAACACTTGTTGTAGGAATTGCACGGCTGTGGCATTAAATCGTTGATTCAGTCCTTCGGGACTGATGAGCACTTCTGTTGATGCTTCTAAACAGCTACATAAATGAGTTAAAGAGGTTTTAGCGACTTTTTGACTGATCCATACACATAAGGCGACTAAATCTTTTGCTTGGTACTTACTGGTTCTTTGCACAAAACCAACATTTCTAGCAAGATCTCGTAAGAAATTTGGAGATAAGAAGTTTTGAATTTCTTGAGCAAATAGTTGTAATTCATCAGATACAGAAATAGACATACAAAAACGCCATCCTTTCCTATGATTCTACAGAAAGAATAGCGTATTTTTTCATTTTAGGGGGGATTTTATTTTGTTAGCTTGATAGCGATGTGGTGCTGCCCCTATAAAGTAAATTTTGTTGTTTTTTTATGCTGGTAAAACTAGTTTTTAAGAAGCATATGCTTTAGTAATTGTAAAAATTCTTTATCGCTTTTCTCACTTTTTATATAATCCTGTTCATAGTCAAAAATCATTCGTACTAACATAAAAGCTGTTAGCGGTAACGGTAGGTTATGCAGAACTCCTTGCTGATAACCTTTTTCAAGTAAATGACTTATCATTTTAATTGCCTCTTCTTCAGATTCTTTAAAACAAGCTGTAATTTCAGGCGAACGGTATTCTTTATATTCTTGAAAGAGTTTAGAAACAAAAGGATCTTGATGATATTCTGTACTAATATGATGAAGGACCCTTTGTATTCGAATTAAAACATCTTTTTCTTCTTTATATAAATTAAATAATTGTGAGCGTTTAAGCTGAATATAACGCATATAGCAGTCACGCAATATTTCAGTTTTATCTGTATAATAATAATAAATAGTACCTTTACCAATTTTGGCTTTTTTCGCAATTTCGTCAACCGTCGTGCTACGGACACCACGCGTAGAGAACAGTATTGTGGCTGATTGAATAATTTTTATTTTTTTATTTTCTTTTTCTAATTTTATCATTGTCTACACCCTATCCTTGAAATATTTAGCAAAGTTTTCTTTAATTAAATTCGCTATCATTCTACTTGTAACTCTAATAAAAAATCCTCTATTTGCTTGTTATAGAATATCATACACTATTCCTATGCTATTCACTTAAGTATAGTCAGAGTGCCCCATGAAGAAATAGAATTTTATATGCTGAAGATAAAAATGAAAGCTTGGAATAGTATTTTTTTGAACGAATGTTCAGAATTCAAGCAAAAGGAGTCAGTAAATTCATTTTCCGATGAATAATTTGATTTTTTTTTAAATTCATTTTATTATATAAACATGACTAAAATATATATTTAGTCGGATTTTTTTTTGTGTAAACTCGACCAAAGTTTGGTTTTAGTCGATTTCTATACTATTTGAGAGAAGGTAGACACTATGTGTGGAATTGCAGGATGGATAGACTGGTCTAAAGACCTTTCAGATCAACAAGAAACGTTAAAAAACATGACAGATGCTATTATTCACCGAGGACCTGATGCAGAAGGATTTTGGTTTTCAAAACGAGCGGCATTAGGTCATCGACGTCTCATCGTCATTGATCCTGAAGGTGGCCTTCAACCTATGCTGTATAAAGATGGAAATGATACGATTGGCCTTACATTCAATGGAGAAATCTATAACTATCAAGAATTACGTAAAGAACTTGAGGAGAAAGGTCATAAATTTCAGACCAAGTCAGATACAGAAGTATTACTACATGCTTACTTAGAATGGCAAGAAGATTGTGTTCAACACTTGAATGGAATTTTTGCTTTTGGTATTTGGGATGAAAGATTTGGGAAATTGATGCTTGGTCGTGATCACCTAGGTGTGAAGCCTTTATTCTTCGCGCAACGTGGAAGTGCAATTCTCTTTGGTTCAGAACTAAAAGTTTTACTTTCGCATCCACTTGTAGAAGCAGAAGTAGATAAAGAAGGACTTTCTGAAATATTTTGTCTTGGACCAACACGTACTCCTGGCCATGCTATTTTCAAAGACATACATGAAGTGCGTGCTGGTCATTATATGACGTTTACGTCCAACGATTCGAATTCAAAACAGTATTGGAAACTTGAAAGTAAAAGACATATAGATGATATTGATACGACAGTCGAAACAATCCGCTCCATTTTACAAGATACGGTTAAACGACAGTTAATTGCTGATAAACCAGTGGTATCTATGCTTTCCGGAGGGCTAGATTCAAGTGGTCTAACAGGTTTAGCAGGAAATGAATTTGAGAATAAAGGGAAACGCCTTCATACATATTCTCTTACCTTTACGAATGATGAAAAAGATTTTGAACAAGATTTCCTTCGTTTTGATCGTGATGAACCTTGGGTGAAACGAGTGGCTGAATATGTTGGAACAAAACATCACTCTGTAGAGCTGGGATCAGACAAGTTAATAGAGCATTTATTAACTCCAATGCGAGCACGTGATTTACCTGGAGTTGGAGAACTAGAAACGTCTCTTTATTTGTTATTTAAGGAAATGAAAAAAGACGCAACAGTCGCGCTCTCAGGGGAATCAGCGGATGAAATTTTCTCAGGTTACCCATGGTTCCATCAAGAACAGTTTTTAGATGCAGAAGTGTTCCCTTGGAGTGTTAATTTATGGTATAGTACGGACATTTTATCAGAAGATTTTAAAGCGAAGATTAACCCTGAAAAATATCAAAAACAAAAATTCCAAGAGGCAGTTAGTGAGATTCCCTATTTAGAAGGTGAAAATGATCTGCAAATGAAGCAACGTCGAATGTCCTATATGTTTATTACACGTTTCTTGCCATTTATGCTAGAACGTAAGGACCGTACAAGTATGATGAATGGTTTTGAAGTGCGAGTTCCATTTTGTGACTATCGGCTTGTAGAATACTTATGGAATGTCCCATTCGAAATGAAAAGTATAGACAATATTGAAAAAGGCATTTTACGTCGAGCTTTTCAAACTGTACTTCCAGAGGATGTATGCTATCGCAAAAAAAGTGCATATCCAAGTACAAAGGATGCTTCTTATTTACAAGGGATTAGTAATTTGATGCTAAATGTGTTGAACGATTCTCAATCACCTATTTTGCCGCTAATTAATGTAGAAAGAGTTCGTGCTATTGCACAAGGAAAAGACAAAGTAATTTCTGGTAATGATGCACGAGGTATAATAGATTATCTACTTCAAGTTAATAGTTGGCTTCAGGAATATAATATTAAATTAGTATAGTGGATGTAACTTAAACTATAGAGTATAGATGAATACTCAATCGCTTAAGTGAACCGTACCTCCAATTGTCGGCATTTGTTATATAATAGAATAAACCCGTGATCAATATCGTTTCTCCGTTACAAATAATGAGATAGTTTGTTTCAACCTTTTTACATTATCTAAAAAAGAACTTGTAGTGTTTTCTACAAGTTCTTTTTGCTTTTCGAATTGAATTTAAACATAACTGGGAGTCTCTACTCGATTTAACTATAACACTATCAAAAGGTACGCCTTTTGAAGTAGTTATATTTCTATAAAAATCAATGTGTCGAAAGGTTCGAGATAACATTTTGAAGGACTTCAAAAATACATAGACCTTTTGAATCATATATGAATTGTTGGGAAAAGTTTTCCTTTAAGATAATGTAATTCCCGTAATCCATTTGAATCATTATATTCACATGAGTGCATTAACAAGAATGATGGTATAAGTCATTAGGGAAGAATGGGAGCATCTTACATAAGATTAAATGGGGTTAGTTCTGTAAATCTATAAAATTTAGGTTTAGAGTTTCTTGTCCTTTGTAGAAAGACATGAATCTCTAAACTAAAATCTCATGAAACAACATTGATAAATAGCCATTATCTTAAATTTTGTTTAGACTTTCATGTCCCGTTACTGAGACATGAAAGTCTAAACTTTTCGAATTTGAGACAAGAAACTCTAAACTACTTAGCCAATAATAATACATGTTTCATAAAATATATTGCTTTTAAAAGTATGCACTATTATAAAAACATATTGAAAATAAATCAGAGTATCCCCTAATCAGTCTGCGTTATAGAGGGTATAACATGCGACATTCATTCCTGGATACAAATTGAATATATTCCTATATTGTAAAAAAGAACTCTTGTTAATAAGGGTTCTTTTTTACAATGTAAATATTTTTCTTAAGAAAAAATTAAGAAGCTTTCTCACATTTTATTAAGAAATTCTATTTATATTTAAACATGTGTTAGAGAGATGTCCGTTCTTATTGAAATCTGAAGGAATGAATAAGTTTACATATAATCGCACGGAAAAAGAAAGGTGGAAAAGAAAGATGAAAAAAACATGGATTGCAATAACAGGATTAGTTGTTGTGGGTGGCGGATTATTAACTTATGCGGGAGGAGACACAATAGATCGATTTAATCCGTTAGTAAAAGAAAAAGATGTGTATGCTCTTCCAAAAGAAGCGGCAAAACCTGATCCTGTACACGATGGTAAGAGATATTTCTACATGTTAAATGGAGTAGATGAATCCGGTAATGAAAGCACCATTAAAGTAGGAGCTGCTGGTAAAGATGAATATATAAATTCTTATTTAAAGGTCCATATAAAAGGGAGATATGTTTATCAATTTGAGGCTGTACAAGAGAATGAAGTTCCTAAAAAAATAAAAGAGAAACTAAAAAATAACTAATAATTATACCGAGCTAAGGAGAATATTATGAACAATTCAGTTGTAAATGTAAAAAGCATTCAAAAAATATACGGTAAAAAAGGGGGGAATCAGTCACATGCTTTAAGAGATGTGTCGTTCTCGATTCAAGAGGGAGAGTTTGTTGGGATCATGGGACCTTCAGGTTCAGGAAAAACAACATTATTAAATGTAATTTCAACATTAGATGCGGCAACTGATGGAATTGTTGAAATTGATGGTATCGATATCACAAAAATGAAACAAGGAGAACTTTCTGACTTCCGTTCTCAAAAATTAGGGTTTATTTTTCAGGATTTTAATTTACTTGAAAATTTATCAGTCTACGAAAATATTGCATTGCCGCTTTCGCTGCAATGTGTTCCGTCAAAACAAATTGGCCCGAAAGTCAAAAGAGTGGCAGAAATGTTAGGGATTTCAGAAATTCTTTCAAAATATCCTTCTGAAGTATCTGGTGGACAAAAACAACGTTCTGCGGCAGCACGTGCACTTGTACATGAACCTGCAATTATTTTAGGGGACGAGCCAACAGGAGCATTAGATTCGAAAAATGCTACCAGTCTTTTAAAAGCAATGAAAAACCTAAATGAAGAACAAGATGTTTCTATTATGATGGTTACGCATGATCCATATAGTGCGAGTTATTGTAAACGTATTTTATTCATTCAAGATGGTGAGTTGTTTAAAGAAATTCACCGCGATGGTACACGTGAAGCATTCTATAAAGACATTTTAGATGTACTTGCAGATTTAGGTACACAAAAAGGATAAGAGAAAGGACAACCATCATGATTTTTAAACTTTCTATGTCAGGACTAAAAAGTAAGCTGAACGATTATATTGTCTTACTAGTTGGCCTTGTTATGTCAATTTCAATTTTTTATATGTTTCAAACATTAGCATTAAATGAAGCATTTGTTAATAATAATGGTCCCATTCGCTCAACTGGTATGATTTTTCAAGTGGGATCATATCTACTTGGGATCATTACATTCTTCTATGTTCTATATGCCAATTCTTTCTTAATGTCCCTCCGCCAAAAAGAATTTGGGATGTACATGATGTTAGGCGCAAAAAAACAAAAGATTACATTTCTTATGTTTGTAGAAACAATTATTATTGGAGCAGTATCTTTAGTAGTTGGAATTACATTAGGAATAGGGCTTTCACAAGGAATTGGTAAACTTCTTATGAAGCAACTAGATTTTACCGCGAGTGGCTATCAAGCTTTTTATGTACCATCGATGTTAGTTACTTGTATGTTCTTCTTGGTATTATTTATGTTATCTGCCATTATGAATAGTGTGAAATTATCACGTATCTCCGTTCTGCAACTTGTACATGCTGACGCTTCAGCGGAACGTACAATGATTAAAGGTAAGTGGACTAGAATCGTTTCATTTCTAGCTATTATTTTATTAGGAAGTGGCTATGCTTCCATGATTTATATGAACAAATTAAAAGAGCAGGGGCCTTTGATTGCAATGCTCACAACTACGGCAGGAACCTATATGTTATTTACTTCTTTCCTTCCTCTTATTATAAAAAAATTGAAAAGTAATAAAAGGTATAGTGAGAAAGGTCTTAATGCTTTTACCTTTGCACAATTAAACTTTCGTATTAATAGTTTATCAAAAGTACTCGCAACTGTAGCTATGCTAGTGGCACTTGGTGCAGGAGCAATTTCAGGTGGAATGGCCTTCAAAAATAACGTAATAAAATCAACAAATAACTTAGAAATATACGATACAGTCATTCATAATCCAACAGCAGATGAAACGAGTATTTTAGATGGTATTTCATTTAAAGAAAAGAATGAATATCACTATAAAGTAGACGATAAATTTATTTACTATTTGAAAGAAGATTTAGAGAAAAAACGTCCTCTTGTGCAAACAAAGGATAAAGGGAAAGTAAAAAGAGTATCTGAAAATCTTCCTGTAGGAGCAACTTCAAAAAAAGATGGGGAGAATGCAGTTATCATTCCCAATGAATGGGGGAGAGCTTTGGTCTCTCTTCAACCAACCTACTTAAATAACATGGGAAAAATAAAAAAAATAGTAGATCAAAAAATGTATGATAAAATCCCAGAACAAGAAAAAACCGTTGTAATTGGAAAAACGGATGACTTTATAAAGTATTTAGATACATGGAAAAAGATTGACGAGCTACAGCTAGTAAAATATAAGGATATCACGGATGAAGATATCTTTAGTAAATATAAGATATATACTAATATTCACGCCGGTGCCAGCGGAACAGTATTTATGGGGTTCTTCTTAGGTATTGCTTTCCTTGCGATGATGGCAAGTTGCTTAATGTTTAAGATTCTTTCCGGTTCATCAAAAGATATTGTACGCTATGAAATGCTTAGTAAAATTGGAGTACGTCATGAATTATTAGCAAAATCCATTTATAAAGAGATATTTTTAGTATTTTTATTCCCAGGGATAATAGGTATGTTTCATGTGTTATTGGGTATGAAGATTTTTGGTTTCATCTTAATTGATCCATATTTCCGTATTTGGTTACCAATCTTGATTTTCCTCGTCATCTATTCAATCTATTACTTTATTACAGTTCAATTATATAAAAGAATTGTTCTTCCGAAATAAAAGCAATAAGAATATATTTGCTAACTATAAATCACTTAATACCGAAGAATTAGTATGAAAAATCTTTTACAAAGACCTAAAACAAATTGTTAATGTTTTGGGTCTTTGTTATTTAAAGGCATTGACTTCATTCTAGTTTAATTAAATGATGAAAATTTTAATTTAGAATTTTATGTCTCAATTACTAACCCAAATTAAAAGTTTAGACTTTCTTGTCCAATTAGTTTGGAGTTTCATGTCTTTGTACAACAACAATAGGAGGGGAGTTTAACTTACACTATTAAACTGTTCGTTAAATTCCTATTTAACGAACTATTGGAAGTCGAAATGCTATCCCTACTAGGGGTAGCATCACATTGCTATTAAGTTAAGGTTTTGAAGTACACCCTAAATGAAAATTTTCATTCTCTATAGTTAGTTATTTTGAGAAGTCAGCTCATTTTTTCAATTTAGAGGTGTTTACTCTTCTTAAGTTGATGGGCATGTTGGTGTTACCTTATAAAGAAAATTAAGTTAAAATTTATAAATCTAAAAAAGCGTAGAAAGGTTAATTTTCTACGCTTCTTATTATTAATAAATATTTACTGTTGTTCTAAATTTCTTATATAAGATTTTACAGCTTTCAATAAGAATTCTTCCTGTCCCATACCAGCATTTGCTGCCATTTGAACTACTTTTTGCTTGAATTCATGATCTGCATGAAAAGTTAATGGCTCTACATTACTTTTAAAGTAAACTCCTTCTACATGTGGAAGGATCGTACCTGATTTCATATGAGAATGTAAGTATTTAATCTCTTCTTGAAACTGTAATGGATCAACTTGTAATACGAAAGGTTTAATTTCTAATTTAATAGTATCAGATGAAATACTCAATCGCATATTTGTGACACCAAGCTCTTTATAAAATAAATTTATTAGATTATAAGTGATGGAATTAAATAGCTGAGGTTTTTTAAATGAAAAAGATAAATACCCTCGTTTCGTAATTACAGCTTGTTTATGGAAAGGCTCCAAGGAATAATCATGTTCCTTATAAGTGGATAGAGGGAAAATTTCTTCGTCCTCTGTAAGAATCTTGCCGTCTGCTCCATTAATCTCTATTACCCTAGCTGTTTTTCCGGTTTGTTGATGTGTTATTAATTGATATAAATATATATCTTCATCTTGTACCTTAGTAATGAATGTTTTTCGCTCTTTTGATGTAGTTTTTTCATAAGTGAGTTGAAAAGTTTCAAGGGCTTCTTTCTCAATGACATATACTTCTTTTCCACGTTTTTCAATCTTTGAAGCGGGTAATTTTCTAGATTTGATATATGTAAAGATAGTAGATGGTGCTACATTAAGAATTTCAGCTGCTTCTTTTGTGCTATAGCCTTCAACCTCTTCAATATTTTTTAAACGTTCAATATCCTCTAAATAGAAAATCTTACTACCGAATTGCTTCCAATTATTTTTATATACACATTCTATTAATCCATCTTTTTCTTTTTGTAAAATTGTTTGTACCGTTACTCCTAATAAGCCGGCTGCCTCTTTTGTCGTTACAGTAGGTTTTGTAATGAACAATAAATCTTGTGTCATGTAAGGACACCTCCATAACCATTGTTTGCTAGTATTTTAGATATGTATATATCATATCAGAATATGAGTTAAATTTAAAATGAGAAATAGAATTTATCAAAGTTATTATACATTTTTATAGTTTAAAAATATTTGTAGTTTATTTTATATTTTAATGGGTTTTTATAGTTAATTTAATTATAAAAGCAACTTTAAAATAAAGTAGTTAATCATTAAACTATATCTATTTACTAATAATTTATAAAAAAATATAAGTATAGGTTAATAAAGAAGAATGTAGGATTCTTACAGAAAGAATATGAGTTATCATTTGTATAATTGATAGAAGTGAAATAAAATGATAAGTATAGTTATTGAATATAATTATATTCATAATCTTCAATAGGAGAGGTGAATTTGAAATATGGATAATAAAAGTGGAAGAGAAAATTTATCTATTATAAATAATCAAAGCAAATATATAGATACGTATTTAGAGAATATAAGAGATATCGTTCCATACCTGCATAACAATCGTTATGTAGATAAAGTGGAAGAGAAGATGGAGGTTGCAGAAAAAGAGGGAAAGAGTAAATATACGTATTTAAGTGACCTGGAAGTCATTTATCATTTCGTACATTTACAAAAAGATATGGATGAGAACAAAAATAGAAAAGAGGATACGAAAAAGAGTTATATATCTGAAATCTTGTCATTTTGTCAGTGCATGGTGCAGCATGCGGAAGAATTCGAATTGAATGGGGAAGAGGTTCAGCAAAATGACTCGTTATTGAAAACATTACAGCCTTGGCATATTCGTAAATATAATACTTGGTTGAAGCAGGTAGAGAACGGTAGAAATGGAGATACGTACGCGGTTGCAACACTTGCGAAGAAAACAGTACTTATTCGTTCTTTTTTAAAACACCTTCATGTATTCGCTTATATTGAAAAGCCTCTTCATGAAGAACTGCAGCGTGCAAATGTAAATGAACAGGATCGGCCAAATCGGGACCTATCCTATGATGAAGTGATGAAAATTTTAGGGTTTTATAAAGAACAAGGTCATTTAGTAAACTATACAATTTTACTAGCTCTGGCAAGTACCGGTGCAAGAATTCAAGAATTGTGCACCGCGAGAGTGAAAGATTTACATTATGACGGAAAGTATTGGTTAAGAGTCAAGGGGAAAGGGGATAAAGTACGTGAACTTTTCATTTCTGAACATTTATTCCAAAGTATATGTGAAATGAGACGGAGAAGAGGACTTAAAACCGTATTGGATCAAGGAGATGAAAGTCCTGTATTTATAAATCAAAGAGGGAACTTTTATAATCCAAAAACGCTATCAAACCAGGTAACAGATATGATAAAAAAAACAGATTTAGAGTTTCTGCAGTATCGCGAAAATCCTGTAACGGCGCATACATTCCGTCATGCCTTTTCCATCATGGCAGTTGAACAAGGAAATGCGGATTTATATCATTTAATGCAAACGCTTGGGCATGAAAATATCCAAACAACAAAAATCTATTTAGAGAAGCATATGAAACGAAAGAATAATGTAGGTACTTCCTTTGCAGATATGTTGCAATAAAAATTAGTATTCTATTACTGGCAGAGGAAGAAACTGTCAAGTAGACACCATACTTATTGGAGAAATTTACCTTGATATTTGATATGCTTAACCCAAGGAATGGTAGTTATGAAAATCGCGAAACGAGTTATCTGCGGAAGGGGTAAGAAATTAACACTTGTTAAATTGATATAGTGAATTGTTGCTATATTATTAATCATAAAGTAGGTGATTTTCGATAATGATTCTTGAAAATGTTAGTACGATAGGCGCACTCGCTTTTCTATTTCTAATGATTTATCTTGCAACAGATCCTAAAGACGTAAGCTTGCTAACAATCCCAGTTTACTTTGGTGGAATGTGGATTACTAACTGGCTTACTGAAAATGGATTTCAGGGTACATATATTTATACGAGTTGGTTAGTAGTCTACGTCATTCTAATGATTTACCTTTTCTTCGCTTCAATTCGTCTAGGCATACGTAACATAAAATATATTAAAGAAAAAATAAAAAAGCGTAGAGCCATAAAAGAATAATGAAAAGAGAAACCGTCCTTACAGACGGCTTTATTGTTATACTGAAATGCAATGTACATTATTTAACGTTTGAGGAGGGTTAATTATAGAGACTCAAAAATCTACACATTAAGAAATGGTCAAGAAAAGTAGAGTCCTGGCGTTTATTTAGAGAAGAAATGAATGTTTTAGGAATTAAGGATTCAGATGTGTTTCAAATTCAATTAGTGGAATATGGGAAAGAGAGAAAGAAAAAGGGTTCCCCTAAAAATACTAGAAGAAACTAGGTTACTCATGCATAAATATCATAATTAGGCACAAGTTATATACAAATATAATGGAGGTGCAATTATGAATATTCAAAGACACGAAAGTAATACAAATGAAATTCTTATTTCTGCTGCTGCAAGTGCTATCGAGCAAATGAAGTATGAAATTGCTCGTGAATTCGGAGTCACACTAGGACCTGATACATCATCACGTGCAAATGGTTCGGTTGGTGGAGAAATTACAAAACGCTTAGTTCGAATGGCTGAAGAACAGTTAACAGGTCAATACAGATTACACTAAGTTAAAGCAGTAAATAAGAAGAATTCATGTGCAAATGGATTCTTCTTCCTTTTATTTACAAAAACTTCAAAAAATAAATTTTGAAGTTGAAAAACAACCTCTCAGATTCTTTTGTAACAACCTTTTCTATCCATATTGATGCCATAGGTATCGATGGGAAATAAATTCGACACGAAAAGTGTAGGGTTGTTTAAAATCGTTTTATTATTATCCGTAATTTTGATTCCATAATACTTAAGAATTATTGCTTTGAGGTCAATGTACTGTGCATCTTAATTATGGATGTTGTTTTTGTTAACTAACAACTATTGTATTTGGAAATTTAATAATAAGTTTATGTGATACGATAATAAAACTAGGTAGTATAAAGACTAATAATACAAAGATGAACAACATATAAAAAAATTATTTATATGTTGTGTCACCGCTGCTATTCCTAATAATTTTGGAATCTATTTATTTCTTCCGCTTTTGCGGAAACTAAAACTAATGTTGCGACCAGTAATATAGTGCCAATTAGATAAAAATAGTTGGACCTATATCGTCAGTATTTTTAATATTCCATTCGCTTTTTGTGTTTTCTATTTTTATTTTTGTACTGATGATAAGACCTTTCCCTCAATTAGATCTTTAAATAACGTAGACCTATTTGGTGCTTGAATTTCTTCCAACGTGAATTTTTCGAAGCATAGTGGTTCAGAAATAGCTTTATCATTTTCATCTGCTGTTAAATTTTCATCTGCTGTTAAATTTTCGACTTCTTTATTATCTTTGTCAAAAATTTGGAATACAGCAATTTATCAGTTTTATATTCGAATTTGCAGCATCCACTTTTTTAATCTCAGTTTGTCCAAGTGATTGAATTTTTGGCTGTTAGTTCTTACGGTGATACAGTATCTCCTTGGACTTTCACTGTATTTTTAATCTTTTTTCCAGCTTGTCCCTCGCATGGAGTACCATTGTATGCCACTCTGTATGTGTCACATCCCAAAATTCTTCGTTTTCTTTTCCTACATTAAATTTACTTTTGTCTGTATCGAATGTATCTGTCACTGTTTAGCCTACTATTTGTAATGTACCTGGGGCATATTCTAGTTCGGCTGGCAATGTATCCGCAAAGGCTAGATTTTTCGCAGGATTAGCAAGAAGCTATTACTTACTAGAGTTGTATACTCCAATCATCCCTTGTTTCTGTATTTTGTAGGTTCTTCACTGTTTTCTCAAGTTCTATGATTAGATCTTGGAGAATTAAGAAACGACCTCAGCTCATTTCATTGTCGTTTAGAAAATTATAAGAAAAGAATCTATTTCTTTCACACTTGTCCTAACTACTCCGATATTTAGATGCTACTTACAAATAAATAATATATGATTTTCATAAAAAAAATATAGTAATATTTTGTCGTGAATTGTACTAATTTGATATTTTATAGTAATATTTTGTCGTGAGTTACACCTGACGGAAAATAATTTATGAACCTATACAGGAACGATGTAAAAATTTATCAGTAATCTAATTAAGAGGAGAAGGTAATGAATAATTCTATCGATATACAACACTTGTGTGATCTCGCACATAAAGCCTTTAATGTACCTGTTCACATTTTATCCACAGATAAAAAAATCTTATATCATTCTAATTCTGAGGATATTTGTAGTCCTTTTTATTCTTCTAAAGAAGAACATCTTAGTGACATTTATCAAGAAAATGATCCCTATAATTTGCCACTTTTCAGATGTAACAGTTATCTTGAAAATTTCATCCTAATTCATATAGAAAATCATGATTATATAAAAGGGACTATAATAATTGGCCCCACTATATATCCAAAGGGATCGGATGATGTAACCTTTAAACTTCGAAAAGAATTTAACTCAAATAATAATATTCAAGAAAGACTAACCTATTTTCAATCCCTACCTGAGGTTAAAAAAACTTCTTTAATTGATATGGGAATTTTATTGCATTACATGATTTTCAATGAAAAGTTAGATGTTGATATTGTTGTAGAAAAAAATAAAGTGTTAGAGGAAGTTCCCTATAAAATTGTGAAACCTGATCTATATATTTTAAAACGTCAACAAAATAAACCAAAAACTCACAACATGGCATTAGTACATAATTATTTTTCAGCAATCAAAGAGGGAAATAAAAAGAAGTTGTTGCAATATATGTATGCAGTTTCGCAGGAAGATACTGAATTAATTTTAACAGCGGATCCACTCAGAAACCAAAAAAACCATGGGATTATTGCGATTACTTTAGCTACTCGATATGCGATAGAAGGTAATCTCCCACCAGACATTGCTTTTGCTCTTAGTATTTTGTATATCCAAACCATGGAACAACTAGAGAACGTGGACTCTGTAAGGCGATTGTCAGGAGATGCTTTACGTACTTTTGCAGATCGAGTGAAAGAATTCAATGCGCAAAAATTTTCAAATGCGGTTACTACATGTATGAACCAAATTAGTAAAAATGTTTACGATGGAATATCTCTCAATGAACTCGCAAATCATTTGGATATTACGCCTACTTATTTATCTAAATTATTTAAAAAAGAAGTGGGAATTCCTTTAAGTGAATTTATTCAAAGGGAACGAGTGGAAGAAGCAAAAAAATTATTAACACTTACTACATATCCACTATCAGATATTTGTGCTTGGCTTAATTTTAACGACCAAAGTTATTTTACAAGGGTTTTCAAAAAATCAACTAACATGACACCTAGACAGTATCGTGAAAAATATACCGTAATATAAGCTTAGTATCAGTTTCTTGTGAAAAAACTTTAACGAACTTACCGAAAGAATTCTCCTTCCTCTAGCGTGTGAAGGGCGTAGTCCAACGGTAGGTGGGAGATGAATTTCGGTTTGGCGTAGCCAAAAGGTTTTGCTTTTTATTTTGCCTCTGATATAATCAGTCTTATAAATTATAAAGGTTGGTATATCAATGAAATTAGATAGTAATAACCATTCAGTGTTCTTGTTGTATTATCACCTTGTGTTGGTCGTGAAATACAGAAGAAATGTGTTTGATGGTGATATGTCAGACTATGCAAAAGATATGTTTGTTCGACTATCTGAAAACTATAACATCACATTAGTTGAGTGGAATCATGATGTAGACCATGTTCATATTTTGTTCAAGGCACACCCTAATACAGAAATGACAAAATTCATCAATGCTTATAAAAGTGCAAGCTCTCGACTAATCAAGAGAGACTTTCCACAAGTAAGAAAGACACTTTGGAAAGAGATGTTTTGGTCAAGAAGTTTTTGCTTACTAACTACTGGTGGTTCACCAATAGACGCAGTAAAAAAATATATTGAAAATCAAGGTGAAAAGTGAGGTGAAATGATATGACAAAGCATAATAGAGCATATAAATTTCGTTTGTATCCAACAGAAGACCAAGCGCATCTTATGCGTAAAACCTTCGGTTGTGTACGTTTCGTGTATAACAGAATGTTAGCTGAACAGAAAGAATTGTACGAAAAATACAAAGATGATAAGGAACAACTAAAGAAACAAAAGCTTCCCACTCCTGCAAAATACAAAACAGAATTTGAGTGGTTAAAAGAAGTTGATTCATTAGCTTTGGCAAATGCTCAACTAAACTTGCAAACTGCCTATAAAAATTTCTTTTGTGGTCAAAATGACTTCCCAACATTCAAAAGCAAAAAAGACAGAAAGTCTTATACAACGAATGTAGTGAACGGAAATATTATGTTGCTTAATAGTCATATCAAATTGCCAAAACTGAAAATGGTACGTATCAAACAGCATAGAGAAATACCACAAGACCATATAATCAAGTCATGTACGATTTCTATGACACCTACTGGTAAATACTATGTGTCCATCTTGACTGAATACGAAAAAGAGATTGTACAAAAAGAAGTAGAAACAGTTGTTGGATTAGACTTTGCGATGGATCGATTATACGTCAGTTCTGAGGATGAGAGAGCCAATTATCCTAAGTTCTATCGTGAAATGTTAGACCGATTAGCAAAGGCCCAACGAGTATTATCAAGACGCACAAAAGGTTCAGGGCGTTGGAATAAGCAACGTATTCGGATAGCTAAGTTGCATGAAAAAGTAGCAAACCAACGTAAGAACTTCCTTCATCATAAGTCAAAAGAATTAGTCGATAACTTTGATGTTATAGCTATTGAAGACCTAAACATGAAAGGAATGTCGCAAGCACTTCATTTTGGGAAAAGTGTCACTGACAATGGTTGGGGTATGTTCACTTCTTTTTTAGCTTATAAACTACATGAACAAGGCAAACAACTTGTGAAAATAGACAAATGGTTTCCTTCCACAAAAACATGTAGCAGTTGTGGAAATGTGAAAAATATGTCATTGTCTGAGCGAATATATACTTGTATATGCGGTGCAAATCTCGATAGAGATTATAACGCAGCTATCAATATCAAAAATGAAGGAATACGCCTATTAGCGTTAGCATAGATAGCAATAAAATAACCCTTGGAACAAGGGAGTTAGCTCGGCTGTCTTAGGACGAATTCGTTAGCTATCAAAAGTAACGACTAACCGAGAAGCCCCCACTTCAAACAGTCCATTAGGACGTTAAGTGGCGGGTAGTTCACAGAGTACACTATCCATTATTTTTCTAAGGAGACAAAAAAACAGAAGGCTGCAAAGGTTCTTTTCGAGAAAGCTTTGCGGCTTTTTTTATATTTTAAAACCCATAGTTATAACGAGGAATAAGTTTATAGATTAATATCTTCATGTTAAGTATTTAATAATGGTGATATTAGGGACTATTACATAAAGTTTAACAATATAACATATATCACTTGATATATCTATAGTATATGCAATAATACATAACCAAATAAAGGTAAAAAAGTATAAAAAAACCTATTAAATTATTCTATAAGTATTTTTTAAAAAATAAAATGGCTTGGTTGAGCTAAAATAGTTATTTATTAACCGTATACACTTTAATTTGTAATCATTACAATTACAGAGCTGCAATTCCTAATTAATTATATCGGTATAATTTTTTAGGCTCGTATTTTTACTTAATAGTTAAATTATCGAGCTCAATCGACAAAATTTTGCTATTTACGCATTGGAAATTTAATGTTTTAATGAACAACATAACTGGTATGACCACATAGAAGGGAGAAGAGCAAGCTAATAGAGGTTATTAAATTTGCAAGTAACATTATGTTGCGAATAATTTTCTTAATAATCAGTTTATTTTTTAAGGTATTTAGAATCTCAAAAGTAGTATTTTTGTAAAAATGGGTTTTAAGTTTCTTCATAGCAAAAGTGAATTTATTCCGCAATAAAAGTATAAGCAATGTACAGTATAATTTCATCTTTTGTAGTCTTGTAAGGCTATTGCTGACAAAACTAAAAACCATATTATGAAATTGATATTAAAAAAAAGGTCATGATAGGATTAACTCTAGAAGCAATGGTTTATCTATCTTCACGGATCTGTAAGTTAAACAGCAGCTCTAAGGGGGAAATAATATTTTACTACTCATTGGGCAGCTAATTCAAATATAGCTGATGAATTTTTATCGTTTACTATTTGAAAAATAGAGTATCTAGATGAGAGGGAAGTAAAATCCTTAGATCCTCTTAGAAGTAAATAATAACGATAACACCCTATCCGAAAGACTTCCCATTCCCCATGCGTGTGCAAGGAGAGAGCCTAGCGCTAGGGCGTACAAGTTATATGAATCAAGTTATAAAAAACAATGGTAAAGGAGTGTACGGAATGAAAAATAAAATAATGACAGGATTTTTAATAACATCCATTGTAACTGGAGCAACTCTTCCTATCAATACTCTCGCAGCACCAATCGTTCAAGCAGAAACTCAACAGGAAAGCATGGATATTTCTTCATCATTACGAAAATTAGGTGCGCAATCTAAATTAATCCAAACGTATATTGATCAATCTTTAATGAGTCCTAATGTACAGCTAGAGGAAGTCCCAGCTTTAAATACCAATCAATTCCTAATCAAACAAGATATGAAAGAATGGTCATCGGAACTCTATCCACAGTTAATTCTATTA
Source organism: Bacillus sp. 05T21 (assembly GCF_056396785.1). NCBI lineage: Bacteria > Bacillati > Bacillota > Bacilli > Caryophanales > Bacillaceae > Bacillus > Bacillus sp. 05T21. Next base: position 32,411 of record NZ_JBFTMD010000034.1, read on the forward strand.
AATTCAAAAAGTAAAGGATTTGTAACGAAATTTAATAGCTATTACCCGACATTAAAAGCGTATGTAGACAATAAAGAAGATAGAGAAGGGTTTTCGGATAGACTTGAAGTTCTTCAAGAAATGGCTATGACGAATCAAGAAAATGCGCAACGACAAATTAATGAATTAACAGATCTTAAATTACAGCTTGATAAAAAATTAAAAGATTTCGATACTAATGTGGCAACTGCGCAAGGCATATTAGGTACAGATGGAACAGGAAAAATAGATCAGTTAAAAAATGAAATATTAAATACCAAAAAAGCAATTCAAAATGATTTACAACAAATTGCATTAATACCAGGAGCTTTAAATGAGCAGGGATTTGCTATATTCAAAGAAGTTTATAGTCTTTCAAAAGAAATTATTGAACCGGCTGCTCAAGCAGGGATGGCAGCGTATAACAAAGGAAAAGAAATTAACAACTCTATTCTAGAAGCGGAGAAAAAAGCGGCGCAAGAAGCGACAGAACAAGGTAAAACTGCTCTAGAGATTGAATCGGCCAAAAAAGCAGCTCGTGAAGCAATTGAGAAAAGCAAACAAGGAGAAATAGCTGCAGCTGCAGCCGCAAAAACGCAAGAATATGACCTGATGAAAGCCATTGATACTGAAAAGATTAAGAAAACATTTGGTGTCTTCGCAGAAGTAAATAAACTAACAGCAGAGCAGCGAGCATATTTAGATGACTTAGAGAAACAAAACCAAAAAATATATGATTTAACAACGAAACTATCAATAGCAGATTTACAAAAATCAATGCTTCTTCTTTCACAAAATGATTTGCATACGTTTGCAAATCAAGTAGATGTAGAACTTGACCTACTAAAGCGCTATAAAGAAGATTTGGATCTAATAAAAAATAACATTACAAAATTATCTACTAATGTTGATGCAACTAACGAGCAGTCTCAAAAAGATACATTAAGACAATTAAAAAATGTAATAAGTTACCTTGAAGAACAGGTATATAAATTTTGATATTACGTTTTTGAAAAAACTATAAAGATTATAAGAATCTAGCGAAAGAAGGAGAATAGTTATGAAAAAATTCCCATTCAAAGTGCTAACTTTAGCCACTCTGGCAACGGTTATAACTGCTACTACTGGTAACACTATTCATGCATTTGCACAAGAAACGACCGCTCAAGAACAAAAAGTAGGCAATTATGCTTTAGGTCCTGAGGGACTGAAGAAAGCATTGGCTGAAACAGGGTCTCATATTCTTGTAATGGATTTGTACGCAAAAACAATGATTAAGCAACCGAATGTAAATTTATCTAATATCGATTTAGGATCAGAAGGAGGGGAGTTGCTCAAAAATATTCACCTTAATCAAGAACTGTCACGAATCAATGCGAATTATTGGTTAGATAAAGCGAAGCCACAGATTCAAAAAACAGCTCGTAATATTGTAAATTACGATGAACAATTTCAAAATTATTACGACACTTTAGTAGATACTGTACAAAAGAAAGATAAGGCAGGTCTAAAAGAGGGCATAAATGATTTAATTACTACAATTAATACAAATTCAAAAGAGGTTACAGATGTAATTAAGATGCTACAAGACTTCAAAGGGAAACTATATCAAAATTCTACAGATTTTAAAAATAATGTTGGTGGTCCAGATGGGAAAGGTGGATTAACTGCAATATTAGCAGGTCAACAAGCAACGATTCCACAACTTCAAGCTGAAATTGAGCAACTTCGTTCTACTCAGAAAAAACATTTTGATGATGTATTAGCATGGTCAATTGGTGGTGGATTGGGAGCAGCTATTTTAGTTATTGCAGCTATTGGAGGAGCAGTTGTAATTGTTGTAACTGGTGGTACAGCAACACCAGCTGTTGTTGGTGGACTTTCAGCTCTTGGAGCAGCTGGTATCGGTCTAGGAACTGCGGCGGGTGTCACGGCATCTAAGCATATGGACTCCTATAACGAAATTTCTAACAAAATCGGAGAATTAAGTATGAAAGCAGATAGTGCTAATCAAGCAGTTCTTTCGCTTACTAACGCGAAAGAAACATTGGCATATCTATATCAGACTGTAGATCAAGCGATATTGTCTCTAACAAATATTCAAAAGCAATGGAATACAATGGGCGCAAATTATACAGATTTACTGGATAATATCGATTCTATGCAAGACCACAAATTCTCTTTAATACCGGATGATTTAAAAGCTGCTAAAGAAAGTTGGAATGATATTCATAAAGATGCAGAATTCATTTCAAAAGATATTGCTTTTAAACAGGAATAGAACTGAAAATTAAAACCTAAATTGGAGGAAAATAAAATGATAAAAAAAATCCCTTACAAATTACTCGCTGTATCGACGTTATTAACTATTACAACCGCTAATGTAGTTTCACCAGTAACAACTTTTGCAAGTGAAATTGAACAAACGAACAATGGAGATACGGCTCTTTCTGCAAATGAAGCGAGAATGAAAGAGACCTTGCAAAAGGCCGGTTTATTTGCAAAATCTATGAATGCCTATTCTTATATGTTAATTAAAAATCCAGATGTGAACTTTGAAGGAATTACTATTAATGGATATGTGGATTTACCTGGTAGAATTGTACAAGATCAAAAGAATGCAAGAGCACATGCTGTTACTTGGGATACAAAAGTAAAAAAACAGCTTTTAGATACATTGACTGGTATTGTTGAATATGATACAACATTTGACAATTATTATGAAACAATGGTAGAAGCGATTAATACAGGGGATGGAGAAACTTTAAAAGAAGGGATTACAGATTTACGAGGTGAAATTCAACAAAATCAAAAGGTTGCACAACAACTAATAGAAGAATTAACTAAATTAAGAGACTCTATTGGACAAGATGTTAGAGCATTTGGAAGCAATAAAGATCTCTTGCAGTCGATTTTAAAAAACCAAGGTGCAGATGTTGAAGCCGATCAAAAGCGTCTAGAAGAAGTATTAGGATCAGTAAACTATTATAAACAATTAGAATCTGATGGGTTTAATGTAATGAAGGGTGCTATTTTGGGTCTACCAATAATTGGCGGTATTATAGTGGGAGTAGCAAGAGATAATTTAGGTAAGTTAGAGCCTTTATTAGCAGAATTACGTCAGACCGTGGATTATAAAGTAACATTAAATCGCGTAGTTGGAGTTGCTTATAGTAATATTAATGAAATGCACAAGGCACTTGATGATGCTATTAACGCTCTTACTTATATGTCCACGCAGTGGCATGATTTAGATTCCCAATATTCGGGCGTTCTAGGGCATATTGAGAATGCAGCTCAAAAAGCGGATCAAAATAAATTTAAATTCTTAAAACCTAATTTAAATGCAGCGAAAGACAGTTGGAAAACATTAAGAACAGATGCTGTTACATTAAAAGAAGGGATAAAGGAATTAAAAGTGGAAACTGTTACTCCACAAAAATAGGGAAATATTAATTCTGTTGCAAAGTGAACCATAACATAGAGAGTCTATGATTACACTGTTAAACAGTAAAGCAATAATTAATAAATCCTTATATATTAAAAAGGCGGAGTCTCATTAAAGACTTCGCCTTTCACTTATATATAAGTTTTATCCAAATAAAAAGATAGCCATGTAGTTTACTTGTTTTTTAAAATTTGTAACAGAATCGATTAATAGGGGACAGGTTATATAGATTTGCTTAATAATATCGAATCTATGCAACTACATCGTCTTTTAATAAGAATAGGACTTGAAATCATATTCTATACAGGAGGAATAAGAAAAGATGAAAAAAAAACCTTATAAAATACTGGCTGTATCAGCATTTTTAATTATGACAACTACCTATGCAGTCACACCAGTAGCAACCTTTGCAATTGAAACTGAACAAACGAACACTGGAGATATGTCTCTTTCAGCAAATGAAGAAAAGATGAAAAAAACTGTACAAGATGCTGGGTTATTTGTAAAATCTATGAATGAATATTCTTATTTGTTAATTAATAATCCGGATGTGAGTTTTGAAGGAATTACTATTAATGGGTATGCAGATTTACCTAGTAAAATTGTACAAGATCAAAAGAATGCAAGAGCACATGCAGTTTCATGGAATACGAAAGTAAAAAAACAGCTTTTAGATACATT
>NZ_JBFTMD010000035.1:0-35198 GCF_056396785.1 Bacillus sp. 05T21
GGAATATCAGCGCGTCGAAATCCTATCTTTTCTTCAATACAAAAGTTGGTCAATTGAATTAGATGGAACGCCGTATGAGGTGAAAGTCTCACGTACGGTGTGAAGTGGGGGAAAAGGTGGAGATAACGTCAAAACCTTACCTATCACTATATGGAACCGGATACGCTAACTATGCAGTTTCGAAAGGTGGATATACACACGAGAATGCAAGGGCATTTTCTGCAGAGCAATCAGCTAAAAATGGTTATAGATGTGCATCATGGCGAAGTGCGGAGGCAGTAGCTAATAATTGGTGTTATGGTGATCCAGACTATGTCCCACATATTATGAGATACTATCAACCTGGTCAAACCCCTGGTGGTTCTGGTGGAATTGCTGGCGGTAGCGTTTTAGGTGATGATGTATTCCAAGCCATTATGGCAGAAGCACTAAAGTATCAAGGATGGCCATATGTTTTTGGAGGGCGAACACCAAATACGTCATTTGACTGTAGTGGAATTATTGAGTATACGTATTCAAGAGTTGGTATTAATTTATTTGGTACTGCACAAACCCAATGGGATAAAACCCAACGTGTAACAGATCCTAAGCCAGGAGATTTAGTGTTTTTCCATAGTACTTATGCTACAAGTAACTACATTACGCATGTTGGCATTTATGTAGGAAATAATACAATGTATCATGCTGGCGATCCGATTGGCTATGCTGATTTAAGTAAATCATATTTTCAACAGCATTTTGCGGGATATGGTCGTGTAGTTAGATAATAATGCATGTAACACCTAGCAACTTATGAAACTGCGAAAAGGGGGTAAATGATGAAGAAAATTACCATTATAATAGCAATTTTATTAATAGCTAGCGTAGGGTTTTTAATAAAATATCAATCTGATAATGAGAAACTTAAAACTGATAATATAAAATTAACGAAAAAAGTGGAAAAGGTGGAGGCACAATACAATGATACGAAAAAGGAGTTATCAGCTCTAAAGAGTAACAATCAACAACAAGTAAAGGAAGCTGCAGAACGATTTCTTAAAGCTTTTCGTACTTATGACACTGGTAAAGGCGAATCATACCTTGCCAATATTGATGCATATATAACACCAAATGCAAAGAAAGAATTAACACCACCAGGTGGACCAACACAATCTACTCCTGGAACTGGAGATGAGAAAGAAAAGAAGAAAGTTTCATTTCAATCTGAATACACAGGTGGCGAGTTGTATTATGCATTTTTGGATACTACAAAAGCAAATGTATTAGCAAAAGTGAAGAGTAAAATTACAGTTAATGGTGTTTCATCTGATAATATGTCATTAATGCAAATAAATCTTATCTATGATGGAAATAAGAAGTTATGGCTTGTTGACAAGGTTATCCCACTAGCTGATTTAAGGGATCAGATGCCGTAAATCAAAGTACTATTATTTAGATTAAAATTTAGTTTAAGGTGGGATTGTATGTGAATGGAGATAAAAGACTGAAAAAACCGGTGGTAAGTTTTATATTATTAACCAACATTATTTTTTGGCCACTTTTTCTTCTTGTAGGAATCACAAAGTTATTAGATTTTCCAACGCAGATTTTTGATGTAACACTTTGTATATCAGCTTGGTCCTCCACTTTTGCTTTTGTGTTGCTATTTAAAAAACTATATCCTGGACAGAGTTTTATTCGATTCGTAAAAGCTAGATTTAAAAATAAACTTAGTTTCCCTATAGTTCTTACTGTAAGTATGATTTAAATAAATATATTTTTGACGATGTTGTTTCTCGTGTCGATTAACAGTGAAGCAAACTCGATTTTTAATAGAACTACTTGGGGTGTGTTAATTTATTACTTTGTTAAAACCATTGTGTCCGGACCACTAGGAGAAGAATTGGGGTGGAGGGGGTTTGCACTAATGGAGCTTCAAAAAAAATATTCTCCACTAAAATCTTCAATAATTATTGGTTTTTGGTGGGGAATGTGGCATTTACCTATATGGTTTACTACAGGTCTTACAGGCAGTAATTTAATCAAATATGTTTTGTTTTTTATGATTTCAATTATAACTACTACAATTATCATGACAGCATTTTATAATTTAAATCAAAATTTAATTATTCCAATGATTATCCATTTTTTCTTTGATTTATATATTGGCATTATACATAATTAATTGAATTAATTATGTATAATGCCATTTTTTATTTGATAGTTGCGATTTTAATTATAGTTTTAAATCCAAAGAAAGTATTATACGGGAATAAAGCTTTATAATGTCCTGAGAATGATAGATTAGCAGAAAGGTATGAGGATGGACGATGTACTAGCACGTATATTAAGTAAGTAACCACCATAATAAGCCTGGAAGCCGTTCTACCTATGAAATGCTAAAACGCAGCATTTTCAGGTCAAATTAACCTGTGGGATTTAAGAGAAGAACCAAATAAGACTTGGATGCATAAAGGGGAAGCAATAATAATCATTCGAAACGAAATTGTAACATCTTCACCCCTATTCTATATCAGAATTATATAGAATAGGGGTGAAGGGATGGATGATAGAGAAAAAATGATTACATTTTTTAGTGAATTCTGGAAAGTGAATTCGGTTAAAATGCTGGCTGAATTGTATCCAGAAAACATTAAAAATCATTCGAATGTTTATAGTTAAATATAATCTTTTTAATGTTTTTTAGAGAAACTTGTATACCCCTAACCTCGCGTAATATCAGAGGAGGGGATCTTCTGTCGGAAAAAGATAAAAACAGCTTTTCCAGAAGCTACGGTAAAAAATAAAACTTTTACTTAGTTTGCTTTACTATATATTAAATGTAAGCGGTTTCTATTCTTGGCGAAGATACTTAGAATGTGACCTTGATGAATTTAGAAAACTGAAGGGGGAATCATAAGTGGTTGAAAAATTCTTTACAATATTAGAAGATGGGGGACTTCATGCGCGTCCTTCAACAACATTAGTTAATGCAGTTAGCTCATTTAAATCAGAAGTGATGCTTGAGTATAAAGAAAAACAAGTGAATTTAAAATCTATTATGGGTATTATGGCACTTGGTGTTCCAAAAGGCGCACAAATTAAAGTGATTGCAAAAGGGGAAGATGAAGAACAAGTACTCCAAGGTGTAAGTAAAGTAATGCAAACACAAAGTATTGGCGCATGATAATAAGTAACGTTTTGAATGGTTTATATAATAAAAGGAATTTCCAACGCGAGAAGGTATTATCTAGAAACTCCTGAGTCAATAACATATAACGGTATATCATATATTAATAAGTATTGAAAGAGTATCAAAATTCCCAATAGAGTTAACTTCTTGGGAATTTTGATGCTTACTAGTAAGGGCAATGTAGTGTTATGTTATTACATTTAGATATTAGTGTATACCGTAACATAGTTGGAATTTTAAAATCAATACATATAATCTAAAGTGTTAGTTATAAGGAAAAGTAAAAATATTCTTTGAAGTAATGTGTATAACTTAGAAGGATATAAGAGATAGGTGAAATTCATGAATACAAGACAAAGAGAAATTTTGTTTCTGTTATTATCTGAATCTAATGATTATTTACTAGTACAAGACCTTGCTGATCAAGTAAATTGCTCTGAAAAAACAATTCGTAATGATTTTAAAGCAATTGAGGATCACCTCACGAATTACGCGAGTGCAATTCTTGTTAGGAAGCCGGGCTTAGGAGTTTACTTAGAGATTGCGGAATATGAAAAGGTAGATTTGTTTAATAAACTTTACTGCATAAATAATCGTACAAAGTATGAATCAGATGAAGAAAGAATCCTGCAAATTGCTTATAACTTGTTAATGAATGTAAAGGCAGTCACTGCACAGGATATGGCTTCTCAACATTTTGTTAATCGTACTACTATAAAGAAAGATTTAGATAGAATTGAAAAGTGGTTATATCATTTTGATTTAACTGTTGTTTCAAAGCAGAGGATAGGACTGTTTGTTAAGGGAACTGAAAAGAATAAAAGAAAAGCCTTGGCTAGATTATCAGATTTAATTCGTAATTCAGAGCTAACGAATCAATTTATTAAGGAACAATTTTTATATCATGAGGTTGAATTTGTTACGAATGAATTAAAAGCGCTACAAAAGCGACATGCATTATTTTTTACAGATGATGCATTTGAAAGTTTATTAGTTCATACGTTGCTGATGGTACGGAGAATGAAGCTTAAGCAATCGATTTTAACTTCTAAAAGGGAAATTAAAATAATACAAGAAACAAAAGAATATAAATGGACATTGGAGTTTTTAAAACGATTAGAGTGTGTTTTCGCTGTTCATTTTACAGAAGAAGAAGCTACGTATTTAACAGCTCATATTTTGGGCGGGAAATTCCGTTATCAAGACAAGCCAGGGGAAGGTAGTAAACTTACTGAAAGTAATCCAATCCTTTCTAGGGTTGTACATCAATTAATAAAACGAATGTCACAGTTGTATGAAATTGATTTCAGTAGAGACCAAGTTTTAATTGAGGGATTAACAATTCATCTATATACAACGTTGAATCGTTTGAACTATGACCTCTCTGTATCCAATCCAATGCTACATGATATAAAAAAAATGTATCCTTATATGTTTAATATGTTGATTCAGGTATTAGAAGAAATAAATGAATCTCTAATTCTATATATTCCGGAAGAAGAAGCAGCATATCTTACGCTACACTTTGAAGCATCTGCTGAACGGTTAGATCATCAGGAAAAACCCAAAAATGTAATTATAGTATGTCATATGGGAATTGGGATGTCACAGTTGTTACGGACAAAAATTGAGCGGAAATTTCGCCATATCCATGTGATGGACTGCATTGCAAAAGCTGATTTACAAGATTATATAATGAAACATCATGATGTGGAACTCGTTATTTCTACCATTGCCCTTACAAAATTACTTATTCCTCATATCGTAGTATCCCCATTATTAGAGGGAGCGGAAGAAAAGAAGCTAGGAGATTTTATAAAAGAATGCGATGAACCGAGTTATAAAGAACAAAAAGACTTTGTTATGCTTAATTATACATCCCCATTTTTAGTATTTTTACAACAGGAAGTGCAGCACCCATATGAGCTAATTGAAAAGCTAGCACATGCTTTGCATAGCAAAGGCTATGTAGATAAAGAGTATGCAGAAAATGCAATTATAAGAGAAAAGATGTCAGCGACAACGATTGGAGCAGGGATTGCAATTCCACATGGCAATCCGAAATTTATTCAAGAGTCGGTAATTGCAATTGCTACATTAAAGGAACCAATTGATTGGGGATCAGAGAAGGTGTCACTTGTATTTATGCTAGCAGTTAAAAGTGATGGGAAAGAGGTAACGAAACAGTTATTTCATGAGTTATCCTTCATAAGTCAGCGACCATCCTTTATTCAAAAGCTTACCAAAGAAACAAACGTAATGAAATTTTTATCGCATTTACATAATTAAACGAAAAGTGAAGGCCGAAATACTTCGCTTTTTTGTTTATTTCGGTAAAAGGTTTATTTTTCCGGAAGTTACGGTAAAAAATGAAACTTTTGTCATTACGATATTGATTTATATTATGTGTAGGCGCTTACAACGATAGTGTGAGGAGGATTAGAAATGAAACTGTTAGCGATTACATCGTGTCCGAATGGAATTGCCCATACTTATATGGCGGCAGAAAATTTGCAAAAAGCAGCGGATAAATTAGGTATTCAGATGAAAATTGAAACCCAAGGTGGTATAGGGGTAGAAAATGAGCTGACTGAAAAAGATATTCGAGAAGCAGACGGTATCATTATAGCTGCTGATAGAGCGGTAAATAAAGATAGATTCGTAGGCAAAAAATTGTTGGTTGTCGGAGTTCAAGATGGTATCCGTAAACCAGAAGAATTAATTCAGAAAGTAGCAAGTGGCGATGTACCTGTCTATCATTCACAGGCCAAAACAGTTGAAAGTAATCAACAGGAGAGAAAGCAAAACCCAATATATCGTCATTTAATGAATGGTGTATCTTTTATGGTTCCATTTATTGTAGTTGGTGGATTGTTAATTGCAATTGCATTGACGCTCGGTGGAGAAAAAACACCTGGAGGTCTAGTGATTCCAGATGGATCTTTCTGGAAAACAATTGAACAAATTGGTGGTGCATCATTTACGTTTATGGTTCCAATTTTAGCTGGATATATAGCGTATAGTATAGCCGATAAACCTGGTCTTGTTCCTGGTATGATTGGTGGATATATTGCAGCGACAGGAAGTTTTTATGGAAGTGAAAGTGGTGCTGGTTTTCTCGGCGGAATTATCGCAGGTTTTCTAGCAGGTCATGTAGCATTAGGAATTAAAAAAATAAAAGTTCCAAAAGCGATTCAACCAATTATGCCGATTATTATTATTCCGGTGTTCGCTTCGCTTGTAGTTGGTTTAGCATTTATATTTATTATTGGTGCTCCTGTCGCACAAGCATTTGAGTCATTAACTGCTTGGTTGGCGGGTATGCAGGGATCAAGTTCAATTCTCCTAGCATTAATTTTAGGGGCAATGATTTCATTTGACATGGGTGGACCAGTCAATAAGGTTGCATTCTTATTTGGTTCAGCAATGATTGGGGAAGGAAACTATGAAATTATGGGTCCGATTGCTGCGGCAATCTGTATTCCACCAATTGGAATGGGCCTTGCCACTTTCATAGGTAAGGGGAAATTCCAAGATTCAGAGAAAGAGATGGGTAAAGCATCATTTACAATGGGACTATTTGGGATTACGGAAGGTGCGATACCATTTGCAGCACAAGATCCACTTCGTGTTATTCCAAGTATTATGGCTGGTTCAATGACAGGTGCTGTGATTGCCATGATTGGTCATGTAGGAGATAGAGTGGCACATGGTGGTCCAATTGTTGCGGTGCTAGGAGCAGTAGATAATGTATTTATGTTCTTTGTAGCTGTAATTGTAGGTTCCGCTGTGACTGCTGTTGTAGTAAATGTATTGAAAAAGGACATTTCAAAGGTAGAAAAACAACCAGTTGAACAAATACAAGAAGTTTCAGCAACGAAAGAAGTGCTGCAAGTAGAGCAAGAAACGCAAAAAGAAAGCAAACAAGTAGATAAGGTAGAAATAAAAAAACTAACAGATATTACGAGCTTAGAGTTGATTGAAACAGATCTAATAGGAGAAACACGAGATGACGTCATTGATGAAATGATTCAAAAATTAAACCATGTTGGTACATTGCATTCCAAAACAGAATTTAGACAAGCGATTATGAATCGTGAGCAAGAAAGTACAACAGGTATTGGTATGAATATTGCGATTCCACACGGAAAATCAGAAGCTGTTAAGAAACCAAGTGTGGTATTTGGGATTAAACAATCTGGCGTAGATTGGAAAAGCCTTGATGGAACGGAAGCGAAATTAATATTTATGATTGCGGTGCCAAAAGAAAGTGAAGGAAATGAACATTTAAAAATCCTTCAAATGCTTTCTCGAAAACTAATGGATGACAATTATAGAGAGCGGTTATTATCCGTCCAAACAAAACAAGAAGCATATAAGCTACTAGATGAAATTGTATAGAACGGAGGATTATAATTATGACTGAACCATTATTTTTTGCACCTGTTTTTAAAGAAAGAATCTGGGGTGGAACGCAATTAACTTCTTTTGGATATGAGATTCCATCAAATCAAACTGGAGAGTGCTGGGCTTTTGCGGCACATCAGCATGGACAAAGTATTGTTAAGAACGGAAAATATAAAGGTTTATCTTTAGGTGAGTTGTGGGAAGAACATCGAGATTTATTTGGAAATGTGGAGGGAGATCGTTTCCCTCTTCTTACAAAAATTTTGGACGCTAATCAAGACCTATCTGTTCAAGTTCATCCAAATGATGAGTATGCCAGTGTATATGAAAATGGAGAACTGGGAAAAACAGAATGCTGGTATGTAATCGATTCCAAAGAAGACGCAGAAATTATTTATGGACATCATACGAGAACAAAAGAAGAGTTCATGGCTATGATTGAACAGAAAGAATGGAATCAACTGTTACATCGTGTGAAGGTGAAACCGGGAGATTTCTTCTATGTACCAAGTGGAACTGTTCATGCAATCGGTAAAGGGATTTTGATATTAGAAACACAGCAGAACTCTGATACAACCTATAGATTATATGATTATGATAGAAGAGATTCGGAGGGGAATTTACGTGAGCTTCATCTTGAAAAAAGTATTGATGTAACCGAAATTCCGTTTATATCGAATCAATTAACTGTAAAACATGAAAAAGTAGATGATTTGAGCGTAACAAACTTTATCAATTGCCCGTATTTTTCAGTGGGAAAATGGGAGCTAGATGGATCAGCTAGTTTGAAACAACAAAAAGCATTCCTTCTTGTTAGTGTAATTGAGGGAGAAGGTGAGTTAATTAAAGACGGCGAACACTTTTTCTTTAAAAAAGGAGACCATTTTATATTACCTAATAATTTTGGGGAATACGGTTTGGTAGGTAACACTAATTGTATTATTTCAAGCTTACAATGATTCTTATTATCCGTATATAACGTATAAATGATTTTTGTTTATTTTAACACAAATTAACGAGCTATAGCCTTTGAATAAAGTTTGATTCTGACAAGTGTTTTAATGAGTTATATTTTAGTTTATCTAGGAATGACTGTGTTTGGAGTATAGCTTAGAAAACATTAGTTTGATTTTTTCTGATGAGGGTAACTTTTTGTACTCTTTTTTGGGGGATCAAAATTAACTAGCTACTTCCTAAACATTGTGCCTTATTTACTAACCTGTTTATGCTTTTTTCAAACTTTGCAACAGAGCCGTATTTCTGCTAGCTAATAAGGACGATCGAAAAGCCGTCTTATATTCAAAAGCTTACGGAATAAAAGAAAGTAATGAAGTTTTTATCTTATTTACGTCATGAAATGAGGTAAAATTACTATTTTTCCGGAAGTTACGGTAAAAAATAAAACTTTTAACTTCTTGATATTGAAATACAGTAATTGTAGATGCTTTTATTAAGGTTTGAAGAGATGTATTAGCGTTTTTAATGACAACTGAGTATTAGATTCTGATAGTGAATGTGTGATAGAAAGGCATTCTAGCAATATAAGTTATGGCAGTGAATTTTATTACTTAGCAGACCCTTTATTGACTTTATAGGTTTTAAGTCAATGATTAGTTAATCTGGCATTGTATAAAAGCGTCTTATTTGCTACTTCTATTTGTGAATAAATTCACAAGTGACATATGGAACAACAAAATGAGTTTTATGACTAAGCTTTCATCAATCATTTAATCTGGCGCAGTACTGTTAGGGGGGGGCTAGTGGCGATAGTACACCATCCGCCGCCTCGCATCGTAATCTCATAGAGGAACAGAATAAAACAGGCGGTCTGTCAGGAGAAGGTCAAGTAGTCCTGATGAGAATGAGAAACAGGTTTCACAGCAATCTCTCAATTTTCGAAGAGATAGGCAACAACAATGCCTCCTCGCCGGTTTTGAAACCGCTTTAAAAGTCTCAAGAACCAGTTTTGTTCTGGGGGTGAATAAATGATAAATCTTGGCTATTAGGACAGGACCGATACAGAATGATGAATTCCGAGAGTATTACTAGAAATAAAGGAGGTGGTTTTCTCAGGGAAGAAAAAGTTACCTTTTCAATAGACAAAGACTGACGAAAAAAGACGAAACAGTTGTGTCTATTCAGAAAAAATAGGAGGGAATATTTAGGAGGTATTAATATGGTAGGGATTATCCTAGCAAGTCATGGCGAATTTGCTGAAGGTATCTTACAATCTGGCGCAATGATTTTTGGAGAACAAGAAAACGTTAAGGCTGTTACCTTAATGCCAGGCGAAGGTCCGGCCGACCTAAGAACAAAAATGGAAGCTGCGGTTGCATCTTTTGATAATCAAGATGAAGTATTATTCTTAGTTGATCTATGGGGCGGTACTCCATTCAATCAAGCGAACGGCATGTATGAAGAGCATAAAGACAATTGGGCAATCGTTGCTGGTATGAATTTACCAATGGTGATTGAAGCGTATGCATCTCGTTTTTCAATGACGTCTGCTCAAGAAATCGCAGCACATATCGTTAAAACGGCAAAAGAAGGGGTAAGAATTAAACCCGAAGCACTAGAGCCTAAAGACGAAACAGTTGTAGCAATTGCTGGAGCTAAACAATCAAAAGGTGTACTTGCTCCAGGAACAGTAGTTGGTGACGGGAAAATTAAATTCGTTTTAGCTCGTATAGATTCTCGTTTATTACATGGACAGGTAGCGACTGCATGGACAAAGTCTACACAACCAAATCGTATTATTGTAGTTTCAGATGCAGTTTCTAAAGACGATCTTCGTAAGAAATTGATTGAACAAGCTGCACCTCCAGGGGTTAAGGCAAACGTTATTCCTATCAGCAAAATGATTGAAGTTGCAAAAGATACACGTTTTGGTAATACAAAAGCATTATTACTATTTGAAAATCCACAAGATGTTCTAAAAGTTATTGAAGGAGGGGTGGATATTAAAGAGGTTAATGTTGGTTCTATGGCCCATACAACTGGTAAAGTTGTTGTTAATAAAGTACTTTCTATGGGACGTGAAGATGTTGAAGCTTTCGATAAAATGAAAGAAAAAGGCATTCAATTTGATGTACGTAAAGTACCAAATGATTCTCGGGAAAACATAGATGACATTCTGAGAAAAGCGAAAACTGAATTAGCTTAGTGATATAAAAAGTCAAACAAAGTGGAGGCTATTATGTCTATTATATCAATAGTTCTAGTATTGTTAGTTGCTTTCCTAGCTGGTATAGAGGGAATACTAGATGAATTTCAATTTCATCAGCCACTAGTAGCATGTACACTAATCGGATTAGTAACAGGGAACCTAGAGGCTGGAATTGTTCTAGGTGGAACACTTCAAATGCTTGCACTTGGGTGGGCGAATATTGGGGCAGCTGTAGCGCCAGATGCTGCGTTAGCATCAGTTGCATCGGCAATTATTTTAGTATTAGGTGGTCAAGGTGTTAAGGGAGTTGCATCAGCGATTGCAGTGGCAATTCCGCTTGCAGTAGCAGGTCTTTTCTTAACAATGCTTGTTCGTACAATTGCAGTTCCTATCGTGCACATGATGGATGCGGCAGCTGAAGAAGGAAACATGAGAAAAATTGAAATACTACACATCATGGCAGTTTGTTTACAAGGTATCCGAATTGTGATTCCGGCAGGAGCACTTTTGTTTATCCCTGCAGAAAGCGTTCAATCATTCTTGGAATCAATGCCTGCATGGTTAACTGATGGTATGGCAATTGGTGGTGGAATGGTTGTTGCTGTTGGTTACGCATTAGTTATTAATATGATGGCAACAAAAGAAGTATGGCCATTCTTCATTATTGGTTTTGTAATTGCCGCAATTTCTCAATTAACACTTATTGCACTTGGTGCCTTGGGTGTAGCTTTAGCTCTTATTTACTTAAAACTTTCTAAAATGGGTGGTTCTTCCAACGGGGGCGGAGGTAACTCTGGTGACCCACTTGGCGATATATTAAACGATTATTAATCTAGTAGGAGGAGGAGAAGAGAAATGGAAGAAAAAATTCAATTAACAAAAAAAGATCGCTTAGCCGTTGCATGGCGTTCTACGTTTATACAAGGCTCCTGGAACTATGAGCGTATGCAAAATGGTGGTTGGGCATTCTCTATGATTCCCGCAATTAAAAAATTATATAAATCAAAAGAAGATCGTACAGCAGCGTTAAAACGTCATTTAGAATTCTTTAATACACATCCTTACATTGCTTCACCGATTCTAGGAGTTACATTAGCACTCGAAGAAGAACGTGCCAACGGTGCAGAAATTAATGACGTGGCAATTCAAGGTGTTAAAGTTGGGATGATGGGTCCTTTAGCAGGTGTTGGCGATCCAGTATTCTGGTTTACTTTACGTCCGATGTTAGGTGCTTTAGGTGCATCATTAGCGATGACTGGAAATATTCTTGGACCAATCATTTTCTTCTTATTTTGGAACTTGATTCGTTGGGGCTTTATGTGGTATACACAAGAATTTGGTTATAAATCAGGCTCTAAAATCACTGATGACCTTTCAGGTGGATTATTACAAGACGTTACAAAAGGTGCATCAATTCTTGGGATGTTCGTACTTGCTGCCTTAGTACAACGATGGGTATCGATTAAATTTCAGCCGGTTATATCTAAAGTTCAATTAGATAAAGGTGCATATATTGAATGGGATAAGCTTCCTTTAAACGGGGAAGGAATACGTAAAGCTTTTGAACAAGTAAACTCAGGAATGGCACTTTCACCTATGAAAGTAACTACCTTACAAAATAACTTAGATCAATTAATTCCTGGTTTAGCTGCATTACTTCTAACATTCTTATGTATGTGGTTGCTTAAGAAAAAAGTTAGCCCAATTGTAATTATTCTTTCTTTATTTATAGTTGGGGTAGTTGGTCATGTAATTGGACTTCTATAATGAAAGTGTTGATGCTCTAAATTCTCAATGTTTACTATTGAGGAATTATTGAGATGTAGTTTGTAGGAGACCTTTGCAGCCTGCAAATATATGATTGTTTGCATACAAAAGTGGCTGGAGGGTATTGATTCAGCCACTTTTTATGTTGAATTAATTGCTTAAAGAAGCAATTAATAAATAAGATAAAAGAAATGGAGTGGATTTGATGATTCAGTCAATTAATACAAAGGTAGATTTAGTAATAGATGCCACTTCTTTTATGGGACTTGCGGATTATGGGGAAATTATGATTGGTGATAAAGGATTTGAATTTTATAACTCTCGTGACTCGCGTAAATTTATTCAAATTCCATGGGAAGAAGTAGATCACGTTATAGCCTCTGTGATGTTTAAGGGAAAATGGATTCCGCGTTATGCAATTAAAACGAAGAGAAACGGGACCTTCAGCTTTTCTTCTAAGGACCCCAAAAAAGTTCTTCGAATCATACGAGAATATGTAGAACCAAATCACATGGTTCGTTCTCTAAGTTTTTTTGATGTTATTAAACGATCATTTAAGTCGATGGGCAAGAAAAAATAATGGAGTGAAAGGTGAAGTGATCCTTCTCAAGTAGACAGTGTTTAAATGATTAGATATATAGCTATTTTAGCATTAATTCTTATAAATAAGGTAAGGGGCAGGTCTAGAATAAAGAGAATTAAAAATTTTAGAGAATATTTCTAAAAAACTTAGTTTCTCAGTTAAAAGTAACAATAATTCTAGTAGAAGTATTATTTTGGGATTTTTAAATATTGAATGAGGGAGAGGCGATATTTTTATGGAGTCAAAAACTTATGAAAAGCTACAAGCATTACGTAGATATAAGGAGCCAATTCAGGCAGTATTGAGAACGGTTAAAAGACAAGATAAAGACGATTCAGATACTGAATATGCTGAGTTTGCCCTTGAAAACGGAAAGATTATAGGTATTTGTAAAAAAGAGGACTTCTCTGATTACTCTTTTAGAAGTATTACTCAATTCACAGGTAGTATTTTTAATGTAATAATTACACAAATGTTTGATGAACTGGATGTAAATAAAGTTCAGGTTTCAGTAAAAGAAGCAAGCAGGAGATCTGCAGATGCCTTAATTCGTGAGTCAATAGAATTGGAGCAAGATGAAAGACTTCAGGAACCTACTTACGAAGCTGAGGTAACTGGGTATAACATGAATGCTCAGGTTCCAACCATATTCTTACGCATCAATGGTGCAGAATGCTTCATGAAATTACATGAACTAAACTATGGAAGAGTGTATAAAAATGCTGTGGATCGCTATGCACCAATTGGTGAACGTATCCCAGTTAAGGTTCTACAATTTAATCCAGAACAGCGACTAATCCACGTTTCTAGAAAAGCAGCCGTGGAAAATCCTTATCAGTTATTATCTGAATTAGCTGAAGGGGATACAATTGTAGGAAGGGTTGTAAATGTTGACCCGCGTTTTGGAGTTTTTGTTGAATTGGACCAAGGCTGCACAATTAAAGGAATTGTCCCTAAAACAATCGAACAGCCAGTATTGGATGACGTAGTAAGTATGAGAATTGTAAGTGTGGATGTGGAAAAAGAGAGAGGGTCGGGGGTTATCTTTAAGTTTCCATTTGGACGCAAAAAAGTTAACGATCCAACGGCGTTTTTATATAACTAATGAGTGCGCCGCAGATTTCCGTACAAGAGAATGGAAAGGCGGTTCAATATTGGCTTAATAGGGACGAATCGTTATCACTTTGGGATGACCCCTCTTTACAGGGGGGACCAATTCTTCCAGATAAATTTAAACCACTCACAGATTTACGTAGTATATATGACAGAATTAATTCAGGTTTTATAAATGAAAAAGACAATTTAATACTAAAGCTTATTTGGGATTTATTAGCGATTACTGAAGCTCAAATTAAAAATTTTGTGGAATCTAAAATTAGTAGGTCACAGGTTTCAGAATCGCTGAAAAAGCTGGTACTGTATGGATTTGTTAGTCGATGGGAGATAAAATCGGGGCTATTTCCGGATCAGCCCAAAACCTCTGCTCCAATCACTTTAAATACTGCCGGTCATTTGATGATGTGGGCTTATCATAACCGTAATACAAGCTATTCTTTAAAGCCAGAACAGTGGTTAAAACTTGGAGTAGCAGGGGTACAAAGATTTGTCACTATGAATCAAATAAAATATGAGTTTGCAGTAGGCCAACAGTTATTAAAAAACTGGTGCTGGTATCCGAAGCTACAAGGTACTGGTACTGGGTATAATCCAATTGCTGTTGGAGAAATTAAAACCCCAATTGGAAATCAAAACTTCATATTTGAAAGGGTACAACAGGGTCAGCGATATGCACAACATTTAAAATCGCGACTGAAAATTTGGGAAGATCAAATTCAAAATGGACCAAATAATTTATTAAACTTCGAAAACACGAAGAGTTTACCAGGAATTTTTATATTATCTATATCTAATCTTGCTTTAGCAGAACATGTTAGAAAGGAGCTCATGTTAGATCTACGTAAGATTCCTATAATGCTTGTAATAGATGAATGTATTCACAATGAGGAATTTGCAAAATCATTTTATGTCTCAACTCAAAGCGGCATTCAGCAAGCATCATTACCATTTTTGAGATAACAAGAGCTGCTTCAGGTAAATATGCTGAAGCGGCTCTTTGTTGCTTTAACGATGAATCGATATTCATAACTCAACTTTTGTTTGCGGTATATCTAGTTTCATTTTTTATAGATTTCAATTAGAGTTGTTTTGATGAAAAACAATGTGTTGAATAAATAATTAAAGAAGGCTTTTCTATTTTTCCCTAGAATGAACAGTAATGTATAATCTAACTTCCCTAAATGTAGCAAGGAGGCAGTAAAATTTGAATAGGAAGATTTGGTTTATATTCACTTTTTTAGCTATTTTAATAGC
Organism: Bacillus sp. 05T21; assembly: GCF_056396785.1. Lineage (NCBI taxonomy): Bacteria > Bacillati > Bacillota > Bacilli > Caryophanales > Bacillaceae > Bacillus > Bacillus sp. 05T21. The sequence continues at coordinate 15,466 of NZ_JBFTMD010000035.1, forward strand.
AAGTTATGTTGTTGTCCAATATTTTATTATGGATGGATTTCAAACAGGGCTTGTCAAAACGAAGCTTATGTTTGTATCTAAATTAAGTAGTTTTTGGTACATTATGTTATTTATACATATTACAACTAGTATAGTAGCATTAGTAATCGGTCCGTTTACATTATCCACAAAATTTAGAGGAAGAAATATCAACCGTCATCGAATAGTTGGGAGAATCTATATGGTTGGTATATTATTAGGCGGTGTTTCAGGACTGTACTTATCCTTTTATGCTATGGGTGGATTGGTAGCAAAGCTTGGTTTCGGTTTGTTATCCGTATTTTGGCTAACATCAGCATATCAAGCATTAAATAGAGTTAAGAATAAAAAAATTCAAGACCATCGGAATTGGATGATCAGAAATTATTCCTTAACTTTTGCGGCAGTTACATTAAGAATCTGGCTACCTTTGTTTGTATTGCTATTTGGATTAGAGCAGTTTGAAGTTAGTTACACTGTTATTGCTTGGTTAGCATGGGTACCAAATTTAATTATTGCAGAATTATTTATAAGACAAAGACTTGATAAAGGACAATATCAGGGAAATGATGATTTACATTTTTGATGCAAATCTTATTTAATGTTGAGGAAGAAATTCCCCAGCGATTCAATGTTTTTTTAATAATTGTTCCCGTTGAGATTATGGAGCAAGCTATCGTGACGTTAGTAAAAAAATAGAGGAACTATTGGAGCCGTGAACTACTCGCCTCTTAGCAATGTATGATGTGGGGACCCCTCAGTTCCACGAAGAAAGTAATCTTTCATCCCCCTAAGCGTTACTTTGGGGGCCACACTAGATGTCCAACGTTTGGATGCTCTCTTGGTACGGTTGATATTTTACGAAGGAACCAGATGGCTTGTTTTTCGCACTCTATTTTCTTCCTGTAATCTCATATATCAAGTTATCAAAGAACTTTATATAGCTAGTTTATAAAATATTTTGGCTATGCCAAACCGAAATTTATTTCCCACTTTCCCACTTCATATTCTTTGAGGAAAGAGTCTTCTTGGCTAAAATGATAAGAACCTGTTTGGTAGCAATGTCTAATTGGCTAATATAACCGGTGTTTATTTAGTGAAATATCATAGAAGGGGGGATGTAATTATGAGGGTATTTTTATCCAGGGATGCAGCGATGAGCATGGATTTAACACAACTGGAATTGAATACGACTTATGCTCTTATAAATTATGGTGAACCTAAAACTGCTTTGATGAGGAAGGTTCAAGTGAATATTACTAAAATTGAATGTATGAAACTTAAAGTAGAAGTGATTGAGGATAGAGAAGGACCAAAGGTGTATGGTGTTTCAATTAAAGACTATTTTAATGAATTAGTTAAAGGGATAGAAAATCATCCGAAATTTAATTTAACATACTATGATATTGATGATGCTAAAGGTATTGTATCCTATGATTTCAATCTAAATTCAAAGACACCTGATATGGGGATTAATAAATTTATCGATTTTATAGAGAGGGAAATTACTGAATTACATTTAGAATTTTTTAAAGCTTTTAATTTACCAAAAAACAAACCGGAATAGTTAGTTCATGTCGTAATACATGAAAGGAAACAGTTATTAATTGCAATGACCTTCTTACTTGAATATGTATGAATTAATTACCTCGGATGTACACAAACATTAGAGTTGTTGATGGGTTGTATAATATTATGTAATCACATATAGGAGCTGGGTAAATGAAAATAGTTGCATGGAATGCAGGTATGGCATTTAGGAAGAAAATCGACAAAATATTACCGCTTAAGGCAAACATATTAGTAATTTCAGAGTGTGAAAAACCGGAAAAATGGGAGCGGAGTGTTGTTCAAAATAGTACTGATAACTTTTTATGGGAAGGGGATAATCCAAATAAGGGTATTGGAATAATTACTTTAGATAAAAGGTATAAAATTGAAATTCATCCCGATTATGATAAAAAATTCCGCTATATCATTCCATTAAAAGTCACTGGTGAACAGGAGTTTATTAAGTTTGCAGTTTGGTCACAAAAGGGTGAAAAACGTTATAGTAGTTACATAGGTCAAATATATTTAGCGTTAGAGAAATATGCTTCTTTGCTAAAGGAGCCATGTATTATTGTAGGTGACTGGAACAGTAGTAAGGTATTTGATCATATCAAAAGAGTTAAGACACATTCTGAGGTTGTTGAGTTTCTTGAAGGGTTTGGGATTAAGAGTGCATATCATTGTAATACTTATGAAAAACAAGGGCAGGAAAAATCCCCAACCTATTATCATAGAAAAGACAAAACAAGTTCTTACCATATTGATTTTTTGTTTGCTTCTGAAATATTCCTTAACCAATTAGAATCTATTGAAGTAGGTTCATATGAAGAGTGGATTGAGTTTAGTGATCATATGCCAATAAGTGCTGAATTTAATAGGTGAAAAATAACTTTATAGTATCTTAAATTAAATTGGAAAAACCACCTATTAAAAAAATAGGTGGTTTTACTGCCAATTTTAAATACAAATAATTTTCTATTATCTTTTTTATATTAAAAGTTACTAATTCGTATTATACCCGTATTCACGTGTACCCAACTTTTCCTTATAAATATTTTCAATATCGAGTATTTCATCATTAGTAATTGTTTTGGGTAAAGTACGTAATATCGAAAAAAGAAAATCTTGTTTACGTTCTGGATTATTTTCTAATAGCTCAATTAATTGCTTATTACCTCCATGTCCAGTTTTAGCGTAAGATTCCCATCTTCCCCATATCCCGCCTTTTCCTATTCCACCATATGCATTTGCTTTACCTACATATAATTTCCCTGTTTCTCTATCTAAAATTGCATAGATTCCTGCTATTGAGGAAAGCATTTTACACCAAGTGGAGTTAACATCAGGGTTATCGTATAATTTTTTTAAATCGTTGTATGTAAGTGTAAAATCTAGAAATCCTGGAAACTTACGAATTGCTCCTTTTTGAATTATTTCTATGATATCAAATTGTTTTCTCTTTCTGGCTGCCTTTACCTTTTTTAGTGGTGCAAACCACATGTGAAATGTTCGCTCTGACCAATTAATGATTATCCGATCCTCTAGTTCCTCAAATCCTTTGATTTTTTCCATTTCATAATAGTATTCATTACCCTTTTTGTACTCAGGTTTCATCCAATCATAAAGTTTATCAGTAATGAATTTTTTGGGATTGGATTTGCTTAACACCTTGTAAACACCTATAAATACAGCTTTTTTACCTTCCTCAAAGTCTAGGAAGCTAACCACATATTCACATTCTCCAAATACATCATCTTTTTGATGTTTCTGGTATAACTCTAATTGTCCTTTTTCATATAAATCAACAACATCAATTCTATCCTCATCTTTATGCCGAACTATTTTAATGTTTTTAGATAAATCTAAGCCATAACTCTCTAACATTTTCTCTACTGTAAGCATAATTCCCCTCCTACTTATATGATAGTATTATTTGGATAAAGAAACATCATAATATTTATGGATAGAAGTCCTTATACAGGCGCAGTAGGCGGCTATGATAGCACAACGATTGCCGCTTCATTTGCAGCGCAGCATCTTCTGTTAGTAGTAGTTCGTAATATACCAAATCACACTTGAATCAAGGGTTGATTTATACTTAATTAAATTGAATCTTTTTAGATTTATAGTTAAAATAAAAGTATACTTTTTAATTTTATTTTTATATCCACAAATATCAGCGGTCTTTCGGACTGAGAATTAAGCTTAATGTGCTTAATATCTTTATCCGAAGACCGCTTTTTTGTGGTATTAAAAAGTAAAAATATTAAAGGGAGATGTGAGTATGAGTAATATAGGTAACAAGTTAAGAAGTGGCTTTTTCGCGACGCCGGAGCAATAAGGAAAATATCTAGTTGAACTATTTAATAAACCAAAAGGCTAAATAAACATATTTGATCCAACTTGCGGCGAAGGGCGAATATTAAAGCAAATAGCAGAGCATCTAGATAGTAAAGAAAATCTAATAAAAACATACGGAGTTGAGGTAGATAAGGCTCGAGGCAAAGTTGCTATGGAATTTTTAAATCACTGCTGTAATGCAAATTAAGAAGAAAGTAGAACGAATACTAAAAGATAAAGTAAAAGGGTTTGAATATGAAGAAACAGAATTTGTGATTGATGAAATAGTCGTATTTGGTACAACTATTTTATCAGATCCAGATGTTTACGAGCATTTGTATCATGTGGCAGCCTATATACAATTTGAAGATATCGAAATTGTAACTGAGACGAAAAAAAACAATTAAGAAGAAACGGAAAATTGCAGAAGGTTAATTAGTGATTAATTCATTTGTTTTTTGAAAAATGCGAAAGTAAAGGGAGTTTTAATAAAAAAATTAAAACATTAAGGGAGGAAATTGTAATGATAGGTGAGACTTTTAAAAATTTATTATTAAGTTTGGCTGGTTTAATAGTGGGGTTAAGTGCCATATATTTAATAATTAAATATAGCTTCAAATTAACAGTAGAAAAAGCTATACCTAATTTAATAGCCTATGCTAGCTTATATTTACCAGGAGTTATAACATTTGGTTTAGTTGGATACTTTTCTAATTCATGGTTTTTTGGAATTGTAATGGGTGTTATAGTTGAGGCAATTCGTTTCTATGGGTTAGGAAGAAAACTAAATCAAATATCCTCTTCTTTAAGAGCGATGAAAGTGAAGATTGCTATAGGAAAAGCAAATAAAATAGCAAATGCTAAAAATAAGCCTTTAGAGGTAATTGAAGCTGCTGAAGTTAATATTGAAAAAGAGAACATAGTACAAGAGCGACTAGTAATTGAACTGAAAAAAGAACAGAAGGAAATTAGAAAAACAGAAGAGCTAGAAATAATTGATGATGCAGATGATGTTGAAGAGTTAGAGGGAATGGAAGGATTAGAACGTATTATGGTACTTGAACAAATAGAAATGGTCGAAGAAACTAAAGGTGATGTATTAGTGGAAAATGGTACTACGGTAAAACGTGAGCGCAAACAGGCTGACAGTACACCAGATACACAGAAAATTTATGAACAACTACAACTGGTTATATTTAATGGGAAATTAGAAAAGAAAGATGATGAAATTAGTTTTGATTAATAAAAATGCTATTATCATTGCTAAAGGAACCCTATGAATGGGGCATAAAAAAACACTCTTCGAGTTTACCTCGAATCCGTATAGATTCATGGCAGGTTTTTAGTTTGATAATAATGTGATCAAGGAATAGACGAATAATAAAGGTTGTGGCGTAAAACGATGTTATTTGCAATCGCTTTTTGTCGGAATTACAAGTTTTTATGGGCTTAGGCAAGCTGATAACATAAGAGCCTGTTTGCATGTGCTACCTTTTTTTATGTACAATAGTAATAAGAGATGATATAGACAGGGAGAGGAAATCCATGTCCACTAAATTAGTAAATTTACGCATTGATTTTGCTTTTAAACAGTTATTTGGAACAAAAGGAAATGAGGAAATTTTAACGGGTTTCCTAAATGCAATTTTAGAGGAATCTTTAGATGCACCTATTACTTCGCTACAATTAGATGATCCACATCTCCATAAATCTTATGAAGATGATAAGTTATCGATTTTAGACCTATTAGCAACGCTAGATAATGGAACGCAAGTAAATATTGAAATTCAGCTTCGAAATACACATGATATGGTAAAACGATCTTTATATTATTGGAGTAAACTTTATACATCCCAAATGCAAGAGGGAATGCCATATCGTTCACTACGGAAAACCATTACCATTAACTTACTAGACTTTATTTTATTTTCTCAGGATGATGCATTTCATACCATCGGACAATTATGGAATACTAAAATGCAGCAACTATTAAGTGACGACATGGAAATCCATTTTGTAGAGATACCGAAATTGGTAAAACAATGGCGTGAAGAAAAAGTGAATCCATGGGAAAATACATTTGTTCGTTGGATGTTATTATTACCAGCACATGAAGATGAACATTTAACTCAAACATTGGAGGAGATTGCGATGAATCAAGATCCAATTTTACAAAAGGCAATAAATAAATGGGAAAATATGAGCCATGATTCTTCTTTCCGAACAGCATATGAAGCTCGAGAGAAATTACTTCTAGATGAACAAGCTAAGTTAGCTCATGCAGAACAAGAGGGGATGGAAAAAGGCATTGAGCAAGGTAAGATGCAGATGATTCGAGGGATGTATGAAATTGGTGTACCTCTTGAAACTATTGCAAAAGCAAGTAAGTTGAGTGTGGAAGAAATAGAGCGTATCTTAAAATTAAAGTAAATATATATGAACCTACAGTACTCATAAATAAAAGAAAATAGATTCTCATTATCATGATACGTTTAATAGAAAAGCATTGCTGAAGATTTTGGCAGTGCTTTTTCTTAATCAATTTTTTGATGTTTTTCATGCTGCTCACAATTATATAGAAAAGTTGAAAGAAGAACGTGAAATGTATTCACGATTAATAAATATGATGCAGTTGCTTTTTTCTTAGTTATATAGAAATTATACATTAAACGTATCTAAGGAGTCATTTAGGTATAAAGATAATCGATAATCATACAATAATATGGAAGGGTCTTTTTGAACGTGCTAGTTACCTCAAAGTATATGTATCATTTGGCATCTGTGCGAGGGTGTTTTTTTAATGCACATTATAATAAGGACAAGCATATTATGTAATAGGACGAGTTCTTCGTGTCCTATTCAATGCTCAGGATAACCCCGATTCACATTGAGAGCACCAGTAGCGAGGGTGCTCTCTTTTTATTGAAAAATATATTTTGAATTTATATAACGTGATTATTGAATTGATATTTCAATATAAGGGGTACAAATTCGATGCGACGTAAAAAGGATTTGTTGAAACAATGGAAGGTAGATCTGCAAGCTGTTCAAGAAGAAAAGAGGATGAAGAAGAAAGCTAAGAATAAGAAATATAGCATTCCTGGTAATACAGCAGGATTCATGAATGGAAAGAACACTTATCGTAAAGAGAATGGGGTATGGAAGCAAAGAAATAAATGACGTGAAGTTAAATAAGTTTGGTTAAGTTTATAGCAAGTATTGTAGGCGTTTCCGTGATCTGGGTGGCGTCTTTTTTGTTGTTAAGGAAAGGTAACAAAATAAACGAATATAAGCACGAAATTAGAAGACAAAAATAATAGCCTTGTCGTTTGCCATAGCCTACTAAGAAGAGAGCAAATAACAAGACAATAGACAAGTAGTGAGAGGGAATTCCCATTCCCAATTGAAATTATATCGCGAAATCCAAATGCTGTATAAGAAATATTAAAAGTTATAAATGAAAAAAGAAACATGCTAGTGCCCCAAAAACATAAGTTTTTGAGATTCTACCAGGATAAGAATTGTAGGTGCATCTGCGTATCGGTATGACGCGGAACACAATGTTCTTGGAACGGTGGACAGTAGCTGCCACGGAGAAGCCTGAGTGTTGGTTGATAACAATGAAGTGCCTAAAGAGGACAAGTATGCAAGCTCATGGAATTGGAAGATATACTTGTATTACTAAAGGCGTCATAGCGTCGTTGGAAACAGCTTATTTATAGAAAAAGAGAATGAGGAAATTTGAGTGGATTATTAGCGAAACCCAACCATAATCATTTCTTCATCTTTTATTTCAATTATAAATTTATATTCTTTATCCAATAACCAGAAATAAAAGCTGACTGCACCAATATCAACTAGTGATTGGAATACTTTATCAAGATTTATGCTTATTACAGGGATTTCATAGTTATCCCATAGTATAAAAATTTGTTCATCAAAATCTGGTTTGTTTTCTTTAATAAGGGAAATTAGTTGCTCTTTATTTAAAGCTATTAATTGATTGTCTATCTGTTCCCAATCTATTCTTCCAGAGACAGTTATAGGAAATGAATTTATTAAAGTATTTGCAATCTGTTGGCTTTTTTTTTGAGAGAAAATGAGAGTTTCGTCTCCGAGGGATTCAATACATTCATTAAACAAAGGGTTTGTATCATTTCTATTTTTTGTTTTCAGTGCTCGTAACTTTTGTTGCATTTTCCATCGTCTTAAGGATCTATCACTCATTTTTATCATTCCTTCTACAATTAATTAGGAGACAGTATAGCATATAGAAATAGTTCTTAGGAAAGAAACTATTAAGCAATTGAAGTAAGACTCTACTTTCACCATATTTAGTTTAAGAATTAGATTGTCCGATTCTTTCGAAACATAACTATAATAATTCAATATCATAAGCAACCCAATTATTATATAGAAATACAAATTCAATGACTTGAATTCAATGTTTTGTTACGCTATAAATAGCTTGATTTGTTTTTAACTTAAACATATTAAGAGTACTTAATAATTTTTAGGAGGCTTTTTTGAATGAAGTTATGTAAGGCGAAAACCTGGTTACCATTATCTGCTGCAATAATTACAGTAGTATCAAATCCAGTAGGGACTGCGGCTTCAACGGTTTATACGGTTCAAAAGAATGATACCCTAGAAGCAATAAGTAAACAATATGAGGTGTCCATACAATCACTTAAACAAGCAAATAATAAAGCAAATGATCAAATTAATATTGGAGAACGTTTAACAATTCCGGTATCGTCAACTGCAAACGAATATGTTAAAAAAAATAATTCAACAGTTTCAACTAATACATATCAAGCAATTTACCAAGTGAAAAGCGGGGATACATTAAGTTCTATATCACAACAATATAAGGTTTCAATACAGTCAATAAAACAAAACAATAACGTAGACGAAAACCATATTTTTTTCGGTCAGCACTTAAAGATTGATACCGGTATTTCATTACAAGAATTGGACTTAATGGCTCGATTAGTGAATGCAGAAGCAGGGGGAGAACCGCATGCAGGAAAGGTTGCAGTTGCAAAGGTAGTATTAAATCGTGCTAACGCAAATGGTTTTCCAAATACAATTACAGACGTAATTTATGAACCCATTAAAAATGGTTATGCATTTACTCCTGTTACAGACGGTAGAATTAATCAGCCCGCTACACAGGAAGCAAGAATGGCAGTAGAAGAGGCTCTCACTTCAAAAGGAACAAATTCTGATTGGCTTTATTTCTACAATCCCAAAACCTCGACTGATAAATGGATTACAACACGTCAAACCGTTGCACAAATTGGAAACCATCTGTTTGCTAAATAAAATAATATTACATTAATAGGTTTCCAATGAGATAAGGAGAGGTTATTTTTGCGTGTAGTTCATTCACTATTAGCAATATTAGCAGTTATATTTTTAATTTGTGGTGTCATTATTCACGAGTATGTATTGGTGTTTTTGGTAGGAATTTGTTGCATGGTGATAGTAAGTTTTATAATTTCCAGTATACGTAATTGGAAAGAGAATAGAAAGCGTATTTCTATCGTGTATTTTACTTGTGTATTAATATTATTGCTATTAACGATATATCTTTTGTTTGTCACTTTTTATACACGTTTTTTGGAATTTTAGTACTTTTATATAAGCTAACACGGTCCAAAAATCAAAAAGAATGATGAATTCCTCAAAAAATAATCAGCTCGATTTATCGAGCTGATTATTACATCCAGAAATCTTCAAAGTCTATGCTGTAACCTTTTCTTTTTAAGGCCCTAATTAGTTTTTGACCATTCCCTAATGAAGGCTTGAATGTATTTGAACGAGAAATACGACTAATTGTATTTTGATTTACTCCACTCCATTCCTTTAACTCGGTTTGAGTAATATTATTTTTTCTTAAAAATTTACCAAACTTTGATAATGGTTTCCCCAAGCCAAACATTGTGAACACTCCTATTCTTAAATCCTCTATTAATCACATCTTTACCAAAGCATGATTTTTTTAAACAAAAGTGTTAATAATGTACAAGCCCCACGCAATATGATGTATCAAGGTAGCCACTATGGTATCTAGCAAATTTATTACCAAAGTAGATACCAAATCAACTAGCCTTTGAACTAGCAAAGTATCTAACACGTTAACAGTCAAGATAATGCTATCAAGGTAATAAGTGTATAAACCCTATATTTTACCTAGTTTGTTCATTTTGTTTATAGAGGGGGCATTTAAATGCGTGGTAGGAAAGAAAAAAAAATACGTAAATACAATTCATTAAGTCCTTTCGCATTCCTTCATATGTCGGATCAGGTACTCAATACTTACATTGCATTAGGAGTAATGGGTACGGTTTTAATTGGGACAGTCATGTTAGAAAAATACCTGGTACGAAATGACCATATATTTGCTGCGAAATTTGTGAGTGAAAGTATTTATTACGGTATGCGAATTGGTGGAGTTTGCTTGATTGGATATGTATTTGTTCGCATCGTAATCATGTTTTAGGGAGGAATACATTATATGAGGATTCTAAAGGAGTGGCTTCGTACGAAAAGGTTAAGGAATCAGCTTATGGAGGTGTTTGGAAAAGCAGGTTTATATACGGAACATCAAACACGCGGGGGAAAAGTGCCTATTTATCCAAAGGTACATAATATTTCTTCTTCAAAAGAAAGCGTGAGATATGTATTTACCATACCAAACGGATTAGATCCACAGAAGATTGAAAAGAAGTGGTTTTGTTTCCAACAAATATTAGGACGAAATATTACGATTGAAGGTAATGTGAAAAAATTTGTCCTACATGTATTTCGTTCAAATGCTGGACTAAAATTGTACAATTATTGTTATAAAGAATGGAAGCCACTATTAAAAGATTACCGTTTACCTATTGTGGTCGGCAGGGACCAATACGGAAAAATGATTGCGTACGACATGATTGGTTCCAATTCACCGCACTTATTAATCGCAGGAGAAACGGGAAGTGGGAAAAGTAGTATGGTACGTGTTGTACTATCCACACTCATTCAATATATGTCTCCTAATACGTTGCATTTGTATCTTGGTGATTTAAAAAACTCTGAATTTCATTTTTTACGTAGAGTGAAGCATGTAAAAGAAGTTTGTATGGAAGAAATCGAAATGAAAATAATGCTTCAAAAGTTATGGAAGGAAATTAGGGAACGAAGAAAACTTATGGAAGAATATGAAGTTGATCATATTGATGCGTACAACAAATTAAATCCTAATTATCAAAAACCATATATTCTACTTGCTATTGATGAAGTGGCTATGCTTAAAGATGAAAAAGAGTGTATGTCTACGATTGAAAAGATTTCAGCAGTCGGGCGATCACTTGGAGTTTTTCTTTTGCTTAGTATGCAGAGGCCAGATGCCAAGGTGTTAGATGGTAAGTTAAAACTTAATATGACTGTAAGAATGGGCTTTAAATGTGATAGTGTAATTAATAGTAATATTATGGGTACTCCTGGTTCAGAGCATTTAGAGCAATCAGGCCAAATGATTTTAAAACGAAATGGATTAAAGAAAGTGCAAGCTCCTTATTTAGAATTAAGTAAGGCGAAACAAATTGTTGAACCATATCGGATGTCTAAAGAGGAGAAAATACTCCAGAATTCATCGCAAGAAGAAATTCCGTTATTTGGGGTGTTAGATGATGAAGAGTAGAGATAAAGGAATTTTGAATGATTTGAAGCGATTTAGATGCATGTCCCGTGACGATATTATTGACTTGCATTTTCAAGGCTTAAAGAATGCGGTAACTTGTTGTAATACGGTTATGAAACGATTAAGAAGAGACGGCTATGTTGATGCTAACGTATTGCAGCACCCATACATTTATTTTCCGCAGCCAAGTTCTATCAGAAAGACAAGTCAAAAAATTCCTCATTTCCTTGGTATTGTGCACGTATACAAACAACTCGTTCATTATGAAAATCCTAAACTATTCAAAGTTGAACCAAAGTATGGGAAAGAATATATGGAGCCGGATGCTTTTACTATATGGCGTAGATCACCATTCTTTATTGAAGTTCAAAAGTCAGTGTACAGTAAAAAAATAATGCAAGATAAGATAAACAGATACGAGTTATACTTCCATAGCCAAGAATGGCACAATGAATCCTGGCAACCGAAAGGTTCTAAATTCTTTCCTTCAATCCTTATAATTACTGACAAACATTACGACGTTCAATCTCATCATTTACGTATATTTCAGGCGAATTCTATAGAAAGTTTTATGAATAATTTAGCTGTGAAATCATAAAGAAAGCCTGCATAGTGCAGAGCTTTTTTTCTTTCAATAAAGTATTAAGTCATGTGTGATGATTGTTAAAAGGCAATAAATGCGAAGAGTGAATTTGAAGCAAGTTATGAAATAGTAAAAAAAATAAAAAAAGTAATTGTTTAAATAATTTTTAATGGTTAAGCGAATATCTCATTTATAAACATTGATATAGGTAATTTTGTTATCTTTCGAAAATGTAATGTTGACGTAATGTTTTTGAATTTCTCTTCAAACGAACACAGATTAAGATTACAGTATCATAGAAATCAATGAGGTGAACAATATGAAAAAATATATGGCACTTTTAAGCCTTTTAGTTGTATTTGCAAGTTTACTAGTTGGATGTGATATCAATCGTATGGGTAAAGATGAATATTACGTTCAAATTACAATGGATGGAAAAGAGGGAGTTTCAAAATCTATGGATGGTAAAGTGATGGGAAAGGAGTATGAATATACATTATCGGGTTTTGATAAGGAAGGTAAAGAAAAAGAGTTAGAATTTATGGCACAAAAGAATCTTCGTAAAGAAGCATTCCTACGTGTATATCACTCAGAGAAAAAAGGTGTAACAGCTTGGGAGGAAGTGCAGGAAGACGAGCTCCCAAAGAAAGCAAAAGAAAAACTAGGTGTGAAATAATCAGTTATTTGTGATGGTGGATTTTCCTACGTGGAGGGTTCGCCGTTTTTTATTATATGTTATGTTTTAGTTTTTTATATAAAGCATATTGCAAAGATAGGGTAAATCTTCTGGAATGATATCTCCAAAGTTAATAACTTGTACGATAACCCCTCAATTATCATTAAATCCATTCATATCAACAAGTTGTCCCACATATCACTTTGTACCAATATCTTTTAAAGTACGCTAAAAAATGCCCTTTATCTTATCTTTATCTTATCTTTATCTTATCTTTACCTTATCTTTAAATTTTTATATTAAACTTAAAACCTTAAAGTATTGATGTTTGAGTCTAAAAAAGTGCGGGAGATAGATGTTCATTACATAGTTTGTAAATAACCAATTATCTTTGGAAAATTGAATTTCTTATACGAGGAGTAATATATGAAGGATATAAGTAAAAACCAAATTATAAAAGTGTTCCTTATTAGTATTTTAGGTTTAGGAACAATACTTGGAATGCTATATTTTAATCATAAAACCAATATTCAACAAAATAAAGCGCTAGCCACAGAAAAACGTGTATTGCAATATGAGTCTACCTTGAAAAAAGAATTAGAAAAATATAATTTAGGAGAAAAAACAGCAGTTTTATTAGGAATTATGTATCAAGAGAGTAGAGGTGAGGGAAACGATCCTATGCAGTCTTCTGAATCACTTGGATTAAAGCCAAATGAAATTCAAGAGACAAGCTTGAGCATTGAACAAGGGGTAAAGCACTTTGCTAAAATGTACAAATATGGAACGGACAAGGATGTTAGCATGGAGACAATTATTCAAAGCTATAATATGGGACCAGGGTATATTGATTTTATTGCCAGTCAAGAAGTTAAACAACACTCGGAAGATTCGGCTAAAAAGTTTTCTAAGATGAAAGTTGATCAAAATCCAGCGTTGTACACTTGTGGTGGAAATAAAAATAATTTTAGGTATCCATATTGTTATGGTGATTTCACATATACCACAAAGGTAAATGAAAAAACAAAACTTATTGAAGAGCTTCTTCAAAATGCACATAACTCTTCTAAATAAGTTGCAGAATGAAATATAATGATACCGTCAGTTTTTAATAAGAATATCTAATAAAAAAACTAGTTTTTTTATTAATTCACATAATTTCCAAAATTAAAATCTATGGATGTTAATATTTGTTATATAATGTATTTGTCAAAGTATTACCCCTGTAGTTTCTATGATGAATCTGTAAGATAGTTTGTTTGCCCCGTATATTCATCTTAAACTCAAAAGAACTTGTAGAGATTCCTACAGGTTCTTTTTGTTTTAAGGGTTATATGTGGATTTAAAATATAATTACAATTTTTTGAGAGGGGAAAAAGTACATGTTTGTAAAAGCAGAAAGGTTAGTAATACGAAAATTTGAGTTCAAAGATTGGCAAGCTGTCCATGAGTATACATCAGATATCAATGTTATGAAATACATACCTGAAGGGGTTTTTACTGAAGAAGATACAAGGAACTTTGTGAATGAAAACATTGGTAAAAATGCTAAGAACTTTCCTGTGGTATTAATAGATGAAGATATCCTGATTGGTCATATAGTATTTCATAAATGTTTTGGTGAGCATACCTATGAGATTGGTTGGGTGTTCAATCCAAAATACTTCAATAAAGGATATGCTTCTGAAGCAGCACAAGCTACATTAAAATATGGCTTTAAGGAAATGAAATTACATAGGATTATAGCTACATGTCAGCCACAAAATATCCCATCATATCGAGTGATGGAGAAGATTGGAATGAGAAGAGAAGGCTATTTCAGAAAGTGTATACCACATGGGAATGAATGGTGGGATGAATATTATTACGCTATTTTAGAAGAAGAGTAGTGTCTCAGAACGCATTATTTAAAGTGAAACTCCTATCCCTAAATAGGCAAGTTGACTAACGTTAGTAGGATTCTTGCTACCAAAGGCGAAGTCCATTTCTGCTATCGCTGACGTGCAAGACCGTGGTGTCCCATTACCACTCTCGTGATTGACCTTATGGGTTCTTAAAATATAGAATATTAGAAATATATTATGATAAAATGTGTATAACTATAAATTATTAAATAGATTGGAGAATACTAGAATGAAAGTGCAATTACTAAGAATAGGGATATTGGCTTGCTTCATGATATTTTGTTGGTCCTATGAAGATGTCTCTGCTGCATCTATGTGTGAGCCATATGGTGAAATTAAGCCGAACCAAAATCCCTCTCGTCAGCACATAAATTGCCTACTAACGAACGCAGCATTAAAAGAAAATGTTCCTCCTGAGGTTGTAAAAGCAGTAGCTACACAAGAAAGTGGATGGAAACAATTTGATGGAAACGGCCAGCCAATCATAGCGCAAGATGGTGGAATTGGGATTATGCAAATTACCAATCAACCTCAGTTCGATCAACAAAAGTTAAAATATGATATTAATTATAATATTGAAGCAGGTGTTAAAGTTCTTCGTAGTATGTATCAGCGAACAGATCTTCCTAAGGTAAAGGCTGCTGGACCAGAAGTAATCGAAAACTGGTACTTCTCTGTTATGGCTTATAATGGAACAAAGCCTGCAAACAGTCCTTTGTATAAAGCTACCGGTCAAAAAAATTTAAATGCTTACCAAGAAAAAGTGTTTTCTATTCTAGAACAATACAGTTTTTTAAATGATACAAAATTGGGGCAGTTTCCTTTCAGTACAGCTGATTTCGAATATGATCCTAACACGAGTAAAAATATTGTATTTAAAAAGAAGGAGTACATACTAACAAATCCATATTCTTCTATCTATCACCTAAAAGCAGGTGATCAAGTACTTGTAACAAGAGATGGAGTAAATTTAAGATCTAAACCTACTTCCGCTTCAAGTGGGAAACCGTTAAGTAAAAATACGAACTTGATTATTCAAGGAAACGCTGCATATGATGAATCTGTAGATAGTAGCAATCAGTTTGTATGGTATCCAGTTAAAACTGCAGATCAAAAACTAGTAGGTTATATTTCTTCTGCATATATTATGAAAAAAGTATAATTTAAGATTAAACGATGAAGATAATCACTGATAAAGATATGGTAGTGATGAGAACAGTTGAACCGAATATAGTTATGGGTTCTGGTACAAAAAAATTATTAAACTTGGACATACCGATACTGCTACTCTACAAAGGCTTGTAATTGGTATGGAAACAAAAAAGTTGTTCAAGTGGAAGCATTTTGATCCTAACTGTATTTTGTAAACAGTGAAATGATACAAGCGGTACAATTTGAATCTTCGTAAAGAAGCACTCCTACGTGTATACGGAAAAAGGTGCAACAGTTTGGGGAGGAAGTGAAGAGAGACGAGCTCCCAACGAAAGCAAAAGAAAAAATAGATATGAAATAATTAGTTACTTGTGATGGCGGATTCTCTTACATGGCCGTTTTTTTTATTTACAATGAGAAATGCATGCTAGGGTGAATATTGGGGTGAATTGAAATGTCTGACTGGTCAATACTGCGAACGTATTAATGATTGATTTGTATAAGTACCTTTACATACCAGGTTAACGAAATTTTGTTTATTTGTTTTCACTAGGGGTGCATCTCGGGGGAAGAAGAAAGTGTGCTATTGTCCATGAAAAATATTGAGGGAATATTGAGGAAACGTTGAGAATGTTGCAATGCTATTAATCGTTGGGGAGTTAATTATGCCTTGTGATTTTATATTTATAAAAAAATAAAATAAGAAAGAGAACAGTTGCGTAGACTGTTCTCTTAAGGAGCGGAAGTGCTGAACATTTTCAATGACAATGATTCAAGCATTCCGTTAATAGTATGTGTATATATTTGCAGTTCATACAAGAAGGTAGCTGAAAAATAGCTACCTTGCCTCAGGGAGAATTCAAGAAAATCAGAGATTCATTATGGATACAGATTGGCTGTTACCAATCTATTCGTATTATTGGAAAGGATTCCATAAATTATTCATAAGTTAAAATCTCACTTCATTATAGGTTCATTGGCTTGCAAAGTAAAAAGAGCACTTTTGTAAAGTGCTCTTTTTAAGATGTGCATTAGGACTTGAAAGAGGCACCAATGACAATTTAAAAGGAGATATCTCTATACAACATATGGAGGTGCAATGGAAAGGTGACGATAAAAAGAAAAAGAGCAGTTAGAATAAACTAACTGCTCAGCTCCAGGGGAATTTGGGACTTGGTTATTGATAGTTTTGTCGGAACTTTGGGGTAGTATTTAATAGTAGATGTAAATGATACATTTTTAGAAAAAATCAAAAGGTATACGTAAATTTTGAAGTGTACCAGAAATATTTTTTATACTTTTTGAAAAGGGGATTTTAGTAGCTTAGTTATACTCCCAAAAAGTGTACCTTTTGAAGTGGATGAATTTTACTTTTAGCATTGGATGTTAATTTACACGTGTCTAAAAAACAACACAGTGTCTGAAAACTTTTTTGATGGGGAAGCGGATATACATAGATGAAATACATAGCTAGAAAGGGCTGAGGATTATGAAAAAAGAAAATCGTAAAAAAAATCATTACTGTAGCTTTGAAATAAAGTCGTACTGTTTATAAAAAAGATGCACCGTTTTATCCCTTTGGATTTACTTATCTATGAGGATATTTTTATTAAGAAAAGAAATGAAATATATAAATTGAATATAAAAACGTTTTGATTCTTTAAAAATATTCCATAATTTAGTGTTATTTGTAAATGGGGTATTTTGTTTATACGAAAGGGGTAACTTGATGTTTTTACAAAAATATAAGGGTTTGATTCTAGGTATAGTTGGTGCTGTTATTTTTTCATTATCCGTCAGTTATCTTAAAGATTTAGATTATATATATATGGCGTGTCTTAAGTTGTTTTCTATAACGTTAGTAATTATAGGATGGGGTATTGTCGATGATTCGGATCATTTCTATAAAAAAAAGGAGAATAATAGCGTATAGGTGTTACTATTCCCAAATTTTTTATACGTTTTGTTAATCAGAGAATCATATAGTGAGGTTAATATGTGTAATTTTAATCAAACATTTTTATAAAAACCAATCTTAAATCTACTGGAAAAGAATCTATTTTGATTAATCTTTTTTCAAATTAGATTCTTTTTATATTCCGTAGAGTAAGGGTGGAAGTAGATATTTTTAATCAAACTTTATTTCAAACCAACAGTTACATAAATCCGTCAATTTCCCCTGAGAAATTTTTAAAATTTCTCTATACTCCTTAATTCGATTGCGCATTGGATTTCCACCTTTATTGCAAAAATGTGTTGTAGTTTTATAAAAAAGATTGATCATTTATAATAAAGTTGTAACATTTGCATAAAAGTTATATTACTAATATGTATCACCGTAAAAATTACTTAAATAATTCCAAACAAAAAACTCTGTAAAATTATTACAGAGTTTTATCTCGACTTTTCATTTACTATTTACTTGGTGATAACGTCAAATCTCCAAATTTCTTTTTAATAGCTGGAGTCGTTGCCTTAAATTTATATTCATCACCATCTTTTTTAATTTCAAATACAATTGGCTCTTTCCCATCTTCTTCTAAACTAATTTCATCTTTGTTAATTTTATATGTAAACCCTCTTGTGAAAGCTCCTATCTTGAAAGAAACCGTATTTTTAGCGAATTCTCCTGTATATGATTCGCCATTGGTAGCAACGACATTCCACTTTTTAGATTGCAAATCATCTGATGGATCTTTACCACAAGCACTTAACCCGATAATTGCTATAACTATTAATAAAACATAAATACTTTTTCTTTTTAAATCCTTCATACTTTTTTCTCTCTCCCCCTTTAAATAACAAAAAGGATATGCTTTAGCCCTTTAAAAGCTGAAAGGCATACTCTTTCTATATTTCCCCTAAAATACCTTTCTATGTATATTATTTTACAAGAAATTACAAATATAGTCAAAGATATTCATATATTGTTGTAGTAAGTTTTACAAAAAAATTGGTCAAACTTTTTTATAATATTTGTACACTAATTCACAACAATGAATCTATTTTTGACCAATCTTTTTTCAAAATATGAAGAGTTCTTCTTTAAGAAAAACAACATTTTTAGCATACTTTGAATCAAACTTTATTCAAAACCAACAATTACAAAGGAAATAAGGTTGAGCAAAAAGAAAAAAAGCAATTGGAGGAAAAAAGAGATCGTAATTTTGATCGGGGAATTCGAATTGGTGATATAGTTGTAAGGATTTTAAGGTTCTGGTGCAAAAACTTCAAGGTAATTACAAGTAATCTCTAAAACTTGGACATACTGATACGATTACTCTAAAAAGGTGTGTGATCGGTATGGAAAAGAAAAATTGGTTCAAATGGAAGCACTATCAGCCTGATATTATTTTATTAACGGTAAGATGGTACCTACGGTACAACCTAAGTTTTCGTGATTTGGTGGAAATGATGGAGGAACGGGGTTTATCCATTTCTCATACAACGATTATGCGTTGGGTTCATCAGTATGGTCCTGAATTGGACAAACGGATCCGACGTTACCTCAAACAAATAAATGAATCTTGGAGAGTCGATGAAACATATATCAAAGTAAAAGGTCAATGGATGTACCTGTATCGTGCTGTTGTTTCGAACGGAAACACAATCGATTTTTGCCTAAGCAAAACAAGAGATCATAAGGATGCAAGGCGCTTTTTCAAGAAAGTTTTGCGGTCTTTTCATGTTTCAAAGCCACGTGTGATAACAGTCGATAAGAATCAAGCTTATCCGATAGCAATTGAACAGTTAAAAAAAGAAAACATACTAAGATTAGTAGTGCAGGCCAAGGCATTGGTTCGCACTACTATTTTTTAT